>PMHP01000173.1 GCA_003158195.1 Vulcanimicrobiota bacterium
CTCCGCTCAGGGTGACAGGGGGGGCCTTCGACTGCGCGAGCGACGGGGGCCTGTTCTTCAAAAAGGGGCGCTTGACTTCGGGCGGTTTCTGAGTGACAATCCGATTTATCACCCTACCGGTCGCCCGGTTTTTGGTCGAATGCTTCCCAAGCAAGCTTCTGATTCGGAGGATATTTCTTCTCTGATCACCTCAGCAGCGTTCGATATGTCCGGCAAGGTCGCGCTCGTCACGGGCGCGTCCGATGGCCTCGGTCGCCATTTTGCGGGGGTGCTCGCGGGTGCGGGCGCGCGCGTCGTGCTCGGGGCACGGCGGCGCGAGAAGCTCGAACAGGTTGTCGACGAGATCGGGCGCAGGGGCGGGTCGGCGACCGCGGTTGCGATCGACGTCAGCGCGCAAGCCAGCGTGAAAGAGGCGTTCGCCGAGATCGACCGCACCGTTGGCCCGGTCGACGTCGTGATCAACAATGCGGGCACGACCGTCACCAAGCCGCTGCTGGAAATGAGCGAAGCCGAATGGGACGGCGTCGTCGACACCAACCTCAAAGGCGTGTGGCTGGTGATGCGCGAGGCTGCGCAGCGCATGGTCGACGCAAAGTCGACCGGGTGCGTCGTAAACATCACCTCGATCCTCGGCGATCGGGTCGCCGGCAACGTGTCCGCGTACACGGCATCTAAGGCGGCGGTCACGCAGCTCACCAAAGCCGCGGCGCTGGAGCTCGCGCGCTACGGTATTCGTGTCAACGCGCTCGCACCGGGCTACATCCGCTCGAGCCTCAACGAGGAGTTCTTCGAATCGCCGCCCGGTCAAGCGCTGATCAAGCGCATCCCGCAACGGCGGCTGGGCAACCCCGCCGACCTCGACGCACCGCTCTTGCTGCTCGCGTCGGATGCGGCGCCGTTCATGACCGGCGCGATCGTGACCGTCGACGGCGGGCACCTGGTGAGTTCGCTATGATGGAAGCGCGCGAACGCGTCTCGCCGGCCCCCCACAAGCTCGCCGCGCTCGAAGCGTGGCTTGGCGAGGGGACGTCGATCGAGCGGTACGAGCTTTTGAGCGGCGGCGCGGTCCAGTTGAATTGGCTGATCGAAGGCACGCGCGCCGGTACGCCGTTCGCGTACGTGCTGCGGACGGATGCGGCATCGTCGCTGCTCATGAGTCATTCGCGCGCGCAAGAGTTCGCTCTCTTGTGCGCCGCCGAGCGCGCCGGCGTGACGGTGCCGACGCCGCGGGCCCTGTGCGAAGATCCGTCGATTCTCGGCGCGCCCTTCTTCATCGCCGACCGCGCCGCCGGCACCGCGCTCGCGTCGCGCGTCGTTCGCGATCGCAACCTCGGCGGCGACCGCAGCAAGCTGGGCGAGATCTTAGGCGCCGAGCTCGCGCGCATACACTCGATTCGTCCGCCCGAGCCGTCGCTCGACTTCCTCGGCTTTCCATCGGTTTCGCCCGCGCTCGACGTGGTCGAGTCGAATCGGGCGACCCTCGACGAGCTCGGCGTCGCGCGCCCCGTGCTCGAATGGGGCCTGCGCTGGCTCGAGCGCAACGCGCCGGCGCCGGCCGGCCTCGTTCTGTGCCATCGCGATTTTCGCACTGGGAACTACTTGCTCGACGAGCGCGGCCTGACGGCGATCTTGGATTGGGAGTTCGCGGGCTGGGGCGACGGCGCGGAGGACATCGGCTGGTTTTGCGCCGCGTGCTGGCGCTTCGGCAACGACGAGCTCGAGGCCGGCGGCGTCGCGACCCGCGGCGACTTCTACCGCGGCTACGAACGCGAGTCGGGGACGCGGGTCGACCCGGACGCCGTGCACTATTGGGAAGTCGCGGCGCACGTGCGCTGGGCCGCGATTGCGCTGTTGCAGGCCGACCGGCATCTTTCGGGCGCCGAGAGCTCGCTCGAGCTCGCACTTACGAGTCACCTCGTTCCCGAGCTCGAGTACGAGATCCTCGCGCTGCTCGGAGGATGGCGCTGATGCGTATTCGTCCGGCCGGCGCGGAATTGTTGAGCGCGGCGCGAGTAACGCTAAGCGAGCGCATCGTGCCGCATCTGCCGCAGGCTCGTCTCGAGCGAATCGCAAGCATCGAACGCGCGATGGCGGCCGGCGAAGAGAAGCTCGCGCGCGATCTCCCCGCCTCGCAAGCCGAATTGCGCGCGCTCAACGAGGCGCGCCTGGCGATGCGCGACTTGATCCCTGACGCGTTACCGCCCGAGTATCACTATGACGCGCGGCTGGTCGCGAAGGCGATCGCCGTTGCGGCAAGCCAGCTCGTGCGGGGCAACGCGGACGAACTCCGCGAGGTCGAGCGGCTTGCAGCGTTGCTCGGCCTGCCGCCCCCGGCGCTCGGCACCCCCGACGATGTGCGCTGCAGCTTGGCGGGACTCAACGAGCGACTTGCATCCCGCATTCGGAGCGGCGCGGCGGATGCGGGCTCCCAAAGCTACGACGCAACGCTCGCGCATCTCGAGGCGACCACGCGTGAAGCGCTCTCGGAAAGCAATCCGACGTACCACCGCATGTCGTCCGGCGCCGCTGTGCCGCACACCTCCGCTTTTCGGGCACGTTCGGCGAAACGACCGTCGTTGTGCTGTCGCTCGTCTTCGCGCCGTTTCGCGGGCGGGGCGGACTCGAAGGCTCGAGGCTGCGTTGATGGCTGAGAACGCGAAGACCGGCAACGTCTTTCTCGATACGTGGATGGCCGCGATGGCGCCATTCGCGCCGGCGAGTCAAGGATTGGTCTCTGCAAACGGCCAGGCGCCCTCGGTCACCGGCTTCGATCGCTGGGCCGAGTCCGCGGCGAGTCTGGCGGGACCCTGGAGCGAGCTCGCGCAGCGCACCTTCGGCGTGATGACGGCGATGGGCAACCTCGCCAATGCCGGCGATCCACTAGGCAAAGCGCTCGAGCAGAGCTTCGGCGTGCTCGGCGACCTCGGCGGCGCGGGGGCGCAGGTTCCCGCGGCGCTGGCCGAAGCCGCAGCCGTGGCGAGCCGGCTCTTCGCCGCGCGCGAAGCGTATCGCGCGTTCATGACCGCTACCTGGCAGCGCGCCTATGAGGAGGTCGTGCGCGAAGCGATGCGGCTTACGGCGGCGGGGACGGCGCCGGCGACGCCCGCGCAGTGGCTCGCCCTCTCGACCTCGGTTGCCGATCGCGTCTTCGTCGAAACGTTTAATTCCGACGGGTATCTCCAAGCGCAACGGCGGCTCTCGGACGCGCTCGCCGATCAGCGCCGCTCGGAGATGGCGCTGCTTGGGATCGTCGCGCAGTTCGGCCACTTTCCGACGCGCGATGCGCTCGACGCGGTCGGCGCCGAAGTCAGCGAGTTGCGGCGTCGCGTGCGCCGGCTCGAACGCGCGCGGGAAGCGGAGGTCGCCGATGCCCGCTGAGACGCCGTTCGACTTCTCCGTGTTGCCGGACGCCGCCGCAAGCGCGTTTCGCGATCAGAGCGAGACGATGCGCAAGATGCTCAAGGGCGTCGACGAGATGCGCAATCTGCGCCGTTCCGATCTCGAGATCGGAACGTCACCCAAAGAGCTCGTCTATCAGGACGGGCACCTGCGGGTGTTCCGGTACGCGCCGGTGCTGCCGCCCGAGCGCCTGCTGGCGCCGCTGCTCATCGTGTACTCGCTCGTCAACCGCTACGACATGATCGACTTGCAGCCGGATCGTTCGATCGCGCGGCGGCTGCTCGAGCTCGGCGCGGATCTCTACGTGATCGATTGGGGCTATCCCACCGCGACCGACCGCTGGAAGACGATCGAAGATCACGTCGATGCGATCGGCGATTGCGTCGACGTCGTTCGCAAGCGTCATAACGTCGAGGCGCTCGACGTGCTCGGCATCTGCCAGGGCGGGTTCTTTACCCTCTGCTATGCGGCAACGCATCCCGAGCGCGTGCGCAATTTGATCACGATGATCGTTCCGGTCGATTTCGATCGCGACCAGACGCTGATGGCGAAGCTCTCGCGCGCAACCGACGTCGATCGTATGGTCGATACGCTCGGCAACGTGCCGGGCCGCCTGATCGCACAGCAGTTCTTGATGCGCAGCCCTTTCCAGCAGCACATTCAAAAGTACGCCGACCTCGTCGACCTCTTCGACGACCACGAGGGACTGCTCACGTTCTTACGGATGGAAAAGTGGATCGCCGACAGCCCGGACCATCCGGGTGAGACGTTCCGGCGCTGGATCAAGGACTGCTATCAGGAGAACCGGCTCGTGAAAGGCACGTTTACGCTGGACGGGCGCGCCGTGGACCTCGGGTGCATCATGATGCCGATACTCAATCTCTACGGCGAGCGCGATGACATCGTCGAGCCGGCGTCGTCAGCCGCGCTCCGCAGCTACGTCGGTTCGCGCGATTTCACCGAACGTTCGTTTCCCGTCGGACACATCGGAATGTACGTCAGCGGCAAGACCCAAAAGCTTTTGCCCGCGACGATCGCCGAGTGGCTCGAGGCACGCGCATGATGACGGCGNNGCGCACCGGTTCGGGTCGCCGGGCGACCATCTCGTCATATGCGTCCCCGGGATCTCGGCGAACACGCGCTGGTTCGACTACCTGGCCGAAGGCCTGGTCGAGCGCGGGCGCCAGGTTGTCGCGATCGAGCTGCGCGGGCGCGGCCACAGCGCGGTGACGCCGAGCGGCACGTACGGGTTGTACAACCACGCGCGCGACGTTTTCGCGGTCGCGCGCGAACTCGGGGCCGAGACCTTCGACTACATCGGCCACTCGATGGGCGCATACGTCGGCATGGAGGCGGGCGCTCTTCGCAACGACGTGCGCTTGCGCCGGCTCGTCCTGATCGACGGGTTGGGCGTCCCGCGCATTTCGGCGATGATGTCGATTGCCCGGGCCCTCGAGCGACTCGACCGCTACTACGACTCGGCGGACGCTTACATCGCGTCGGTCCGGAGCCTCGGCCTCGTGCCGGAATGGAACGCCTACTGGCAGCGCATCTACGAGTACGAATTGCTCGACGAAGGCGGCCGCGTGCGGTCGCGGACGCGGCGCGCCCCGGTTTTCGAGGACATCGCCTACGGCCGCACGCACGACGCGCGACGGCTGTGGCGCAAGCTCGACCTGCCGGTACTGGCGCTGCGGGCGACGCGCCCGATCGCGGGACGCACGGGCTTCATCGTGCCCCCCTACGACCTGGCGAACTTTGCGCGGGTCGCGCCACAGGGGAGCGTCGCTGAAGTCGATGCGAATCACTACGACATCGTCATGCACCCACACACGCTCGCGACCATTCGGGGGTTTCTCGATGCTGCTTGATTTTGCGCCCCTTCCGGAAGATGCCACCAAGTTCGATCCCGTCGACTTCGGGACGATTTACCAATCACTCGAGCGCGCGGTCGCGCGCTATCCGCACAACGACGCCTACGTCGTGCCCGCCATGCCCAAGCGGCCCTATCATCCCGATGGGATCACCTTCACCTGGAAACAGACGTGGGACGAAGTCCAGAAGCGCATCGCGTGGTACCGCGAGGGCGGATACGGCCCGGGACACCGGGTCGCGATCCTGTTCGACCAACGGCCCGAGTTCGTGTTCCATCACTTTGCGCTCAACGCTTTGGGCTGCACGGTCGCGCCGATCTCGCCCGACTACCGGCTCGACGAGATCGCCTATCTGCTCGAGCATTCCGAAGCCGTCGTCGCGCTTGCGATCGAATCGCGGCTCGACGACGTGCGCGCGGCGGCGACGTCATTCTCGCCGTCGCCCCCGGTGCTTCTCTTCGACGCGCTCGACGAACCGCCGCCGGCGCCGCCGTTCCCGGCCCGTAACGAGACGCCCGGCGCGACGAGCGAAGCGGGGCTCATCTACACCTCGGGGACGACCGGCCGTCCGAAAGGCTGCGTCCTCACCAACGAATACTTCCACACGTGGGGCTCCTGGTTCGCGTCGCGCGGCGGCTACCTCAAGCTGCGCTACGGCGAAGAGCGGTTGCTCAACCCGCTGCCGCTGCATCACGCCAACGGCCTGTCGATCTCGCTGCCCACGATGCTGCTGACCGGCGGCGCGCTCGTGTTTCCCGATCGCTTCCACGCGAGCACGTGGTGGAAAGACATCGTTGCGTGCGGCGTCACGGCGGTGCAGTTCCAAGGCGTCATTCCAAATTTGCTGATGAAATTGCCCGAAAGCCCGGAAGAGAAGCAGCATCAGGTCCGGTTTGCACTCTGCGCGGGCGTCGAACCGAACCAGCACGCGCCGTTCGAAAAACGCTTCGGCTTCCCACTGATCGAGATGTGGGCGATGAGCGAGACCGGCCGCATGACGACGGCGCACCGCGAACCGCGCTTCGTCGGCACGCGGGCGATCGGGCGCAGCGAGCCCGGCATGGAACTGCGCGCCGTCGACGAGGAGGGCAACGACGCTCCACTCGGCGTACCGGGCGAACTCGTTCTGCGCTCGACGGAGGAGCATCCGCGCAAGGGCTTCTTTTCGGGCTATCTCAAGAATCCCGAAGCGACCGAAGAAGCCTGGCGCGGCGGCTGGTTCCACACCGGCGACGCGGTCACCAAAGACGGGACCGGGATGTTCTACTTCGTCGAGCGCCGCAAGAACATCATCCGGCGCTCCGGCGAGAACATCGCGGCAGCCGAAGTCGAGGCGGTGATCGTCGAGCACAACCGCGTCAAGCAGGCCGCGGTGATCGCCGTTGCCGACGAGCTGCGCGAAGAGGAAGTGATGGCGTGCGTCGTGCCGGCCGACCCGTCCGACACGTCCGAAGAATTCGCCAAAGAGCTCGTCGAGTGGACGGCGTCGCATCTCGCGTACTTCAAAGCGCCGGGCTACGTCCTCTTCGTCGAGTCGTTACCGACAACGAGCTCGCAAAAGGTGCACAAGATGCGGATCTTCCCGCAAGGAACGGATCCGCGCACCGTACCGGGCGTCCTCGACCTTCGCGCTATGAAGAAGAAATCGTAATGCCGCCCGTCATCAGCGACCGCAGCTCCGCCGCGATGATCGCGCGGTATCTCAAAGCGCGCGGGGTCGAGCGCGTCTTCGGGTTGTGCGGCGGCCACATCATGCCGATCTGGATGCGCTTGGCGAAGGAAGGCATCCCGATCGTCGACGTGCGCGACGAACGCGCCGCCGTCTACATGGCGCACGCGCACGCAGAGCTCACGGGCGGCCTGGGCGTCGCGCTGATCACGGCGGGGCCGGGCGTGACCAACGGCATGACGGGGATCGCAAACGCGCACACCGCGCGCGCGCCGATCCTTATCATCTCCGGGCTGCCGCCGCAACCGCAAGAGAACCGCGGCGCGCTGCAAGACGTCGTCCACACGGCGTTCGTGGCGCCGCTGACGCGCTATGCGCGCACGGTGCGCGATCCGGCGCACGTGCTGCCGGAGATGTACGAAGCGATCGCCCGCGCGCGCGGCGAGGGCGGCGGCGAACCCGGTCCCGTCTATCTGGATTTTCCGGTCGATACGTTGCGCGCCGAGGTTCCGGCGTCGGTCGCACTCGCGGAGTACTTTAACGTGCCGGCACGCGCGGAAGTACTACCAGATCCACAGCGCGTGGCGGCGGCGGCCGAAGCGATTTGGTCGGCCAAACGTCCGCTCGTCATCAGCGGCCGCGGCGCGCGCGGTTACGGCGCCGAAATTGCGGCGTTCTTGGATGCGACGGGCGCGCTCTATCTCGAAACCGGCGAGACGCGCGGCCTCGTCCCCGATTCGCATCCGGCCGTCGTCTCGGCCGTACGCGGCGCGGTGATGGGCGATGCGGACCTGGTGCTGACGCTCGGGCGGCGCCTTGATTTCCAACTTGCGTACGGTTCGCCGGCGGTGTTCGGCGACGCGAAGTTCGTGCGGATCGCGGACGCCCCGTCGGAACTGCGCGACAACCGGCCGGGCGACGCCGGCATCTACGCCAGCATCGGGCCGGCGCTGCGCGCGATCGTAAGCGCCGCGGGCAATCGCGAGCCCGCGGTCGATCGCTGCTGGGCGAAGAAACATCGCACGTCTCACGAAGAGCGCGCGGCGAAGTTCGAGCGGACGCTGCGCGAAGCGCCGGACGGGAGCGACGGGCGGATGCATCCCAACCGTTTGCTCGGCGCGTTGCGCGACGCGTTGCCGGCCGACTCCGTCGTCGTCGTCGACGGCGGTGACTTCCTTAGCTTCGCACGCGTCGGCATCAACGCGACGACGATGCTGGATCCGGGGTCGCTCGGGTGCATCGGCATCGGGACGGCTTTTGGAATCGGGGCCGCGCTCGCTCTGCCCGAGCGGCCGGTCGCGGTCCTGACCGGCGACGGCTCGTTCGGTTTCAATGCGATGGAGATCGACACGGCGGTGCGCCACAAGGTTCCGATTCTGGTCGTCGTTGCCAACAACGGCTCGTGGGCGATCGAAGTGCGCGATCAGATCGAGACCTACGGCCACGTCATCGGGACCGAGTTGCGCTACTCGGACTACGCGATGATGGCCCGCGGCCTCGGCATGCACGCGCAGCGCGTCGAACGAGCCGCCGACCTTCCCGCAGCGATCGCCGAAGCGATGGCGCATCGGCCGGCGCTGCTCGACGTAATCGTTACCCCCGAGGCAATTTCCGCAGATGGGAAGAGCGGTCTTGCGTGGGTTCCCGATCTGCAGCCGCTTGCGGCTTGGGACACTGCCGAACGCGCCTTCCGTGAAGTCTTACGTTACGAGGAGCCTGAGATGAACGCTAGTCCCCAACCAATTGGAGGTGACCGATGAACAACGAATGCTCTTGCAACCGGCGCACGGCCGTTGCGACCCTCGCCGGCACCGGCATCGCGCTGCTCGGGGGCGTTGGCGCCTTCGCGCAGGGCGATGCGAAAAGCACGCGTCCACAACCCGGCGACGTGCTCGTGCATGCCGACGGCCCGAACGCAAGCAAGCCGATCGCGGCGGCCGATCTCAAGCCCGGCTCGCCGCAAGTACTTGCGTGGGCGATGGACCCGTCGTCGAAGACCGTCCGGGACGGATCGAAACTGAATCAAGTGCTCGTGATCGCCGTCGACCCGAGCAAGATGTCGGACGCGACGAAGGCAAACGCCGCCGGCAGCGTCGTCGCCTATTCGGCGGTTTGCACGCATGTGGGATGCCTTGTCGAGGGCTTCGAGAAGAACGTCGATCGTCTGCTCTGTCCTTGCCATCAGTCGGAATACGATCCGGCTGACAGCGCCAAAGTTACCAACGGCCCGGCACCGACACGGCTCGCGGCGTTGGCGCTCAAAGCCGGCGACGGCGGCACGCTGGTTGTTGCGGCCACATTCAAAGGCCACGTCGGGATCGGGCCAACGTCATGATCCGACCGCATTTCGCTTTGGCAGCAGTCCTGCTGCTCGTCTTGGTTCCGCATGCGCCGACCGCTGCGCAAACCACCGTCGCGGCTGCGGATCAGACGCCGGCCATGCAATACAAACCGGTTACCCCCGAAGAGCTGCTCAACCCGAGCCCTTCGGACTGGCTCTTGCCGCGGCGCACATACGACGGCACCGCGTTCAGCCCGCTCGACCAAATCAACGCGAGCAACATCAAGAATCTGCATTTGGCGTGGTCGTTCGCGACGGGCGTCGTCGAAGGTCACGAAGCGCCGCCGATGGTCAACAACGGCGTGATGTTCGTCGCAACGCCCGAAGCGCAGATCATCGCGCTCGACGCGCGAACCGGCAATCAACTCTGGCGCTACAAGCGTTCGCTACCCGACGATCTGTTGCAGTTGCATCCGACAAGTCGCGGCGTCGGGTTGCTCGGTAACTACGTCTACACCGCCACGGTCGACGCGCATCTCGTCGCGCTCGACGCGCGGACCGGCAAGGTCGTTTGGGATTCAAAGATCGCCGACTACACACAAGGGTACTACAGCACCCTCGCGCCGCTGGTCGTTAAAGACAAGGTCGTCGTCGGATGTTCGGGCGGCGAGATGGGGATTCGCGGATTCATTGTCGCCTTCGACGCCGCGACCGGCAAAGAGGCGTGGCGCGTCCACACGATTCCGGGGCCCGGAGAAAAGGGCGGTGACTCGTGGCAGGGCGACGCGTACCAGCACGGCGGCGGCCCCGTTTGGGTGACCGGCACCTACGATCCGCGTCTCGATCTCATGTACTGGGGCGTCGGCAATCCCGGTCCGTGGCTCCCCGACGAGCGCGGCACGAATACAACGGCACACGCGCTGTTCACCGACTCGGTCCTTGCCGTCAAGCCCGAGACGGGCGAAGTCGTCGCCTACCATCAGTACAATCCCGACGACGCGTGGGATTGGGACGAAGTCGATCCGCCGATGGTCGTCGACGTCCAGCGCGACGGTAAGACGGTGCACGCGCTCGTGCATCCCGGCCGCGACGGCTACATCTGGACCTTCGAACGCGGACCGAGCGAAATCAAGTTCCTCTCGGCCACGCAGTTCGTGAAAAACGAAGTGATCACGCACATCGACCCGACGACGGGTGTGCCCTCGTACAATCAGGCAATGATTCCAAAGCTCGGCGCGGGGCCCACGACCTACTGTCCGTCAGCCTGGGGCGGGAAGAATTGGTTCGGCGCGGCGATCGACCAGAAGAACGGCATCCTCTACACGCCGGCCAACGACAACCTGTGCAGCGTAGCGACGGCGCAGAAGCCGACCTATAAAGCGGGCGAGCCGTATGTCGGCGAGGGCCTTGACGACTTGGTCCTTCAGCTTCACCCGGGCGGCGATCACGTCGGCGAGCTGCAAGCTTGGGATATCAACACCGACAAGAAGCTCTGGCAGCACGACTTCAAGGATTCGCAGAACTTCGGGCCCGTGCTCGCGACCGCGGGCGGCCTGATCTTCGAAGGCGGAACGAACGATCGGATCTTCCGCGCTTTCGATGCGAAGACGGGTCAAGTCGTGTGGCAGATGCGCGGCAGCTCGGGCTTCATCGGCGCGCCGGTGGCCTTTATGGTCGACGGCAAGGAGTACATCGCCGTCCTATCCGGTTGGGGCGTCGATTCCGAACGGACGCAAACATCGTTCAACCGCCACCTTCCGGCCGAATACCACGCGGACGTACCGCAGGGCGGCACGGTCTGGGTGTTCACCGCAGAATAATTTCCAACGAAAGGACAACGTCACATGGAGACGCTTACGCGCAACAACTACATCGAAGGTGCGTTCACGGGCGAAGGCGGCGGGAACCGGATCGACGTCCTCAATCCGTCGCGAAACACGGTGATCGGCGACATTCCCGATAGCGGCACCGAGGTCGTCGACCGCGCCGTCGCTTCGGCAAAAAAGGCGCAGAAGGCGTGGGCCAAACTGCCCGCGATCCAGCGCGCCGGATACCTGCGCAAGATCTCCGCGAAGATTCGCGAGAATGCGGACGAGATTGCGAAAACGATCGTCGAGGAACAGGGCAAGATCGCCCCGCTCGCGGCGGTTGAGGCTCAATTCACGGCCGACTACTTCGACTACATGGCCGAGTGGGCACGGCGGATCGAAGGTGAGGTCATTTCGAGCGACCGGCCCGGCGAGAACGTCTTCTTGCTGCGCCAGCCGATCGGGGTCGTCGCCGGCATCCTGCCGTGGAACTTCCCGTTCTTCCTCATCGCGCGGAAGGCGGGACCGGCGCTGGTTACCGGCAACACGATCGTGATCAAGCCGAGCGAAGAGACGCCGCTGAACGCGTTGATCTTCGCCCGGCTGATGGCGGAGACAGATCTTCCGCCGGGCGTGATCAACATCGTCTTCGGTCGTGGTGCGACGACGGGTAAAGCGCTCTCGCAGCACCCCGACATCGGACTGATCAGCTTCACGGGAAGCGTCGCGACGGGGTCGGCGATCATGCGCGAAGCGGCGACGAACATTACCAAGGTCAATCTCGAGCTCGGCGGCAAGGCGCCGGCGATCGTGCTCGCCGACGCCGATCTCGATCTTGCCGTCAAGTGCGTCACGATGTCGCGCCTGCTCAACTCCGGGCAGGTTTGCAACGCCGCGGAGCGCGTGTACGTCGAGAAAAAGATCGCCGACGAGTTCACGCAAAAGCTCGCCAAGGCGATGGCGGCCACGAAGGTGGGCGATCCGGCGTCGCAAGGGATCGAGATGGGGCCGCTCATCAACAAGCCGGGCGTGCAGAAGATTCACGAGTTCGTCAAGAATGCGGTAGCCGACGGTGCACGCGTCGTGACCGGCGGCGACTTCATCGAACTCGACAACGGCAACTTCTACGCGCCGACGGTTTTGTCCGACGTCAACGAAGGCATGAGCGTCATGCGCGACGAGGTCTTCGGTCCGGTTCTGCCGGTGGCGACGGTAAGCGGCCTCGACGAAGCGATCGAGCGCGCGAACGACACGACGTACGGGTTGACGTCGTCGATCTACACGACGAACATCAACTCGGCGATGCGTGCGATCAACGAACTCGATTTCGGTGAGACCTACGTCAACCGCGAGAACTTCGAAGCGATGCAGGGCTTCCACGCCGGAACGCGCCGCTCGGGGATCGGCGGCGCCGACGGCAAGCACGGGTTGTACGAATACACCCGCACCCACGTCGCCTACATCCAGACCTAAACCAACGTTAGGGAAGCGCCGTCGATCGCAGCCGGCGGCGCTTCCCATCGACCCGGAAAATTTAGCCGGAATTTTGGCCGGTTTGCCTACCGTCTGGGTTTGTCGTTGCGCTTTCGCGCCTTCAACCCCAAGAAAGGAACCGCATACTCATGCGTTTGGACGCCAAAGATTTCATCCGAGGGTTGTGCGGCAGCGCGGCCGTACTTGCCGCGGTCGCGGGAACGACCTTCGTCGCCGCAGCGGCGGGCACCGACTATACGCCCTCGCTCGACTTCATTCCGACGGCAACGTTCGCCACGGGCAACGACGAACAGGCGTTGCCGGGCCCCGGAAACAATCCGTTTCAAAGCGGTGACATAAAGTTCAACATCATCTTCACACAGCCGCTGGCAAAGGGTCTCAACCTCCAGCTGCAGCAGAACAGGACGTCGGGCTACGACGTGACGATCGGTTCGGCAATCTACCCCGGCGGCAAGCTCATCATCCCGGGTTCGATCAACGACGTCTTCGAGGAGGCGCGCGTGAATTGGGCGGCCAGCAAGAACATCGGAGTCACGATCGGCGACAACTATCGCTGGCGCGAATGCTGCCCGAATGCGGGCCAGGTCGGCAATGAAACGCCGACGACATGGCACGGCCAATACCTTCAGCTCGCGCTGACATCGCCCGCGATCAAGGCGCTCAACGGAACGAGCTTCGCGCTCACCGGCCACTGGACGTACAACCTCTGGCACAATAGCCCGGCCTACCAAGCTTTCGAGGCCGCCAACGGTATTCGGGTCAACGGCGGTACCGCACGCTTTCCGTCCTGGTACGGCGCCACGGCGACGGTTCCGATCAACAGCGGCGTCGTGATTTACGGCTTCTACGGGGTCGGGGCATTCGACTATTTCGACAACAGCGTCGCCCCGTATTATTACGACCTTTTCGACGCCGGTCTGATCAAGACGGTCAATAAGTATATTTCGTTCGTCGCGAGCATCGACACGCTCTCGCAGCAACACCTCGAAAACAATAATCCGTTCTTGCTGCCGAACGCCCTGCACCGGGCGTACTTCGCTACGGGACTCGACATCCATATCGGCAAGTAAGGCCGCAGCCCACCACACCACATCATGGGAGGACTGAAAGATGGAACAGGTCACCAGTGCCGCTTCAGGCCTACAGCTCCAATCGGTTGAGCAGCTCACCTACCGGAAGGTGACGATGCGGATCGTCCCACTGCTGTTTATTTGCTATCTCGGTGCGTATCTCGATCGCGTCAACGTCGGGTTTGCGAAGCTGCAAATGCTGCACGATCTCGGGTTTAGCGAGACCGTGTACGGCTTCGGCGCGGGCATCTTCTTCCTCGGCTACGTTCTGTTCGAAGTTCCGAGCAACATTGCGCTTCATCGCGTCGGCGCGCGGTTGTGGATTACCCGGATCATGTTGACGTGGGCGGTGATTTCGGCCTGCATGATCTTCGTCAAGTCGCCGATCAGCTTCTACTTCGCCCGCTTTTTGCTTGGCGTCGCCGAAGCCGGCTTCATCCCCGGCGTGTTGCTGTACTTAACGTATTGGTATCCGGCAAAGCGGCGTGGGCGAATCACTGCGCTGTTCTTGACGGCGATCCCGATGTCGAGCATCTTCGGTGGACCGCTCTCGGGCTGGATCCTCAAGGAGCTCAGCGGCGCCCGCGGGCTCGCCGGCTGGCAATGGCTGTTCCTGGTCGAAGCGATCCCGTCGCTCGTGCTCGGGTTCGTGGTCCTGCGGTTTCTCGACGATCGCGTCGCGGCGGTGAAGTGGCTTACCCCCGAAGAGAAACGTATTGTTAGCGACAACATCGCGACGGAGGAACGCGAGAAAGAGGGTTTCTCCAAGCTTTCGCAGGCGTTCACGAGTGGCCAGGTGTGGCTGTTAGGGCTGATTTATTTCTGCGTCGCGAGCGGGATTTATATTATCAGCTTCTGGTTGCCGACGATCATCAAGGGTTCGGGTGTGTCCGACCCGCTCGAGATCGGATTGCTGACGGCTGTGCCGTACATTGTCGCGATCGTCGCGATGCTCGCGGTAAACGCCGACGCCGACCGCACGCGCGAACGTCGCTGGCACGTTATCGTCCCGAGCATCGTCACGGGTCTCGGCCTCGCGGTGACGGCGTTGTCCGGGACGAACACGGCGCTCGCGATGGTCGGCTTGGTGTTGGCTGCGGCCGGGGCGTCCAGTGCGCAGTCCGCGTTTTGGACCCTGCCGGCGGCGTTTCTTGGCGGCGCCGCTGCCGCCGCCGGCATCGCGCTCGTCAATGCCCTCGGCAACATCGCGGGCTTCGCGAGCACATTCATCGTCGGCTGGATGACCGACCTGACGCACAGCACGTCTGCGGGCCTTTACGCCTTTGCCGGTTTGGCGGTCATCGGCGGTTTGCTGATTCTGCGGATACCTGCGCGATTAGTTAATAAGTAACGGGAGCACGTTCGCTCAAACTGGCGGACGTGAGATCGTTTAAGTCGCGGCTCGAAAAGGACCTATTTGGAGACTCCCCGATACTTGGTTTACTAGGTTTAGGGGAGGATTTCGATGGCACATTTTATCCTAGTCCGCAGCAACGTTCGGGAGTATACCGAATGGAAACGCGCGTACGACGCTCATCTTTCTGCGCGAAACGAAGCGCATTTGGTCGAGAAACACGTGCTTCATAGTGCTGAGAAGCCCAATGAGGTCTTCATTCTTTTCGAGGCGAGAGACCTTGAACGCGCAAAGGCTTTTGTTGAATCTTCGGATTTGCGTGAAGCAATGCAGAAATCCGGCGTACTTGGTCAACCCGACATCCACTTTCTCGAGAGTTAACATGAGTCGCTGGGGCGCACACGACCGCGTCGCAGTGGGCCAGACCGATGCAAAAGGAGGCCGCCGATCTGGTCAACGCCCTCCTTTCGGGGTTGTTCGCGAGGCCTGATATGCTAGACATCGAGATGGCCTAACCGACAAACCCTTATTTCATACGCCCGGAGGGATTCGAACCCCCGATCTCAGCCTTCGGAGGGCCGCGCGTTATCCAGCTACGCTACGGGCGCTCGATCTTTTCGCTTACTTTGGCTCCTCTGGACTGACGCTCGTGCTCGTCGGCATGTGCTTGAAGAGGTCGAGTTTGTGTTCGACAAGACCACGGTAGAACTTGCGCACGCAATCGGGATGGCCGAAGAAATACGTGCGAGCGTACGCAAGATCGTCGCCGGATGAATCCGGGACGTAGTGCGAGATCTCGATCTCTTCCATCTGGCCCCGGTCGACCGGGTGCGGGCAGAAATCGCAGGGGATCGTTGACATCGTACGCTTATACCTCGGGAGTCTAAACCCGGTTACGCCGGGGAAAGATTCGCATCCTCGCTAAGGCGCTCTGCGAGGAAGGGGAGCGATGCATCTCGTTCGGCTGGCGGGGCTTGGGTGCGTGGCGCTGGGGGCGCTGGCGCTTGGGCTGTTCGTGGGCGGCTCGGCGATCGCGCCGGGCGACGTCACCTGGGCGCTGCTGCATCCGCACGGAGGAGGCGACGTCGTCACGATCGTCTGGGCGCTGCGCCTGCCGCGGGTCGCGATCGCAGGAATCGTCGGCGCGGCACTCGCGACGGCTGGGTTCCTCCTGCAAGGCATGCTGCGCAATCCGCTTGTGGATCCGTTTCTCACCGGGGTGAGNNTCGCCGGGCTCGGGACGGCGCTGCTCGTCGCGGGGCTTGCGCGACGCGGGAGCGGAATCGACGTCGAACGGCTCATCCTTGCGGGCGTTTCGCTGTCGGCACTGTTCTCGTCGTTTGTCGCGCTCGCGCTCACACGCCTCTCGCAAGGCGGAGCCGAGGAGATTCTCGCGTGGCTTGCCGGATCGCTTGCGGGCCGCGGGTGGAACGAGGTTGCATGGACGTCGCCGTATCTCGTCGCGGGGTTTGCGTGTGCGCTACTCGCGGTTCCGTCGCTTAACGTCTTGCGGCTCGGGCCGAACGTCGCGCGCACGGTCGGGGTAGATTTGGCGCGAGCGCAGTGGGTGCTTCTCGTTGCGGCGACGTTGCTGACGGCGGCTGCGGTCTCGCTTTCCGGTATCGTCGGGTTCGTCGGGCTAATCGTTCCGCATCTCGCGCGGCGCCTGTTTGGCACGGACGCGCGCTGGGCGCTGCCGGCGAGCGCTTTGCTTGGGATTGCGTTGCTTGCGATTGCGGACGCGCTGAGCCGGACGCTGTTCGCGCCGCAAGAGATTCCCCTCGGCGTGCTGCTTGCGTTCATCGGTGTGCCGAGTTTTCTGTACCTGTATCTGCGTCCGCGCGGGACGTCGCGACTTTGGGGCACTTGACGCTGCGCGGCGTTCGGATCGCGGTTGCCGGGCGCGCGCTGCTGGAGGAATTCTCTCTCGATATTCTGCCGGGAGAATTCGTTGCGGTCGTCGGGCCGAACGGCGTCGGGAAGACGACGCTGCTTCGCGCGGTTGCTGGGTTCGAGCAGCCCGCTGCGGGCGTTGTCGCGCTTGACGGGATCGAACTGGGGAAGCTCACGCCGCACCGGCGCGCACAACTCGTTGCGGCACTCGGCGCGGATGCCGAAGCGCCGAACGGGATGACGGTGCGGGAAGTCGCGCTGAGCGGGCGGTTCGCGCAGCGCGCGTGGTGGGATTGGACGCGCGGGGATGACGACGTGCAAGCTGCCGATGCGGCGCTCGCGCGCGTCGATTTGGGGGACAAGGCCGATCGTGCGTTCGACACGCTCAGTTCGGGAGAACGACAGCGCGCGTGGATTGCGCTCGCGCTCGCGCAGGGCGCGCGCGCGTTGCTACTCGATGAGCCGACCAGTCATCTCGATGCGCATTATGCGCTCGACGTGCTGACGCTGCTGCGCGGGATCGCGCGCGAGGGGACGACCGTCGTCGCGGTCCTTCACGATCTTAACGAGGCAGCCGCGTTCGCCGATCGGATCGCGTTGCTCGGCGACGGCCGGTTGTTACTCTACGACGCTCCCGACGCCGCGCTCGATCCGGACGTTTTGCGGCGGGCGTACGGCGTCGAGTTCGCTCGAGTTCTCGTCGACGGCGAGCCGCGCGTCTTCGCGCGAAGCACGAGCGGCCGCCCATTCGGGACAGCCGCTCGCAACGCTTCATGACTCGGGCAGGATTTGAACCTGCGACCTAGGGCTTATGAGTCCCCCGCTCTACCGCTGAGCTACCGAGCCGAACGGTGATGTGCCGGGCTCTCATTTATACGACCGCCCCGCTAAGCCCCTTGGCGAGGGAAACCACCCTCGGCCGCAAACCCTGACGCTTATTCGGATGCCGAAGCGCTCGCTGCGCCGGCGATCTGGCTTCGACGCCTTCCTCACATGTTACGTCGACGTATTTCGGGAGGTTTACACCATGACCATAAAACGCACCGACTTTCTCGCAGCGGGCTCGGCAGCGGCCGTTTCATTGCTAGCAGCGCCCGCGGGGGCTGCAGGCACGGGCGCGGCAATAATTGCCCTCTACAAGGCGCCGGCCGATCCCGCCGCCTTCGACAAATACTACTTTACGACGCACGTGCCAATTGCGAAAACGCTGCCGGGGCTGCAGAGCTTCACCGTTGGAAAGCCGCTGACCGCACCATCGGGACCGCCTCCCCCGTACTACATGGTCGCGCGACTTGAATTCCAGTCGGTCGACGCCCTCAACAGCGCGCTAGGTTCGCCGCAAGGGAAAGCGACNNGTCGTCTAACGACGATCGGCGCATGAACTGAATCCGAAGTGACAACCTCCGCTCTTACGGTTGAAGGCGCCCGTCTCAAACGCCCTTCCTTCGCGTTCGATTTGGCGGTTCTCGTCTCGTCGCTGTGGTTCTTCGGCGGCCTCTTGCTCGACGGCTGGGCCCACAACCACCTCGACCTCAGCAAAGAAGGCTTCTTCACCCCGTATCATGCGGTGTTCTATTCGGGCTTTGCTGCGCTAGCGACCGTTCTCGGCGTCGCTTCGTGGCGCAATCGCATGCCGGGAAAACCGTGGTACGCCGCGTTTCCCGAAGGCTACGGCACGATGGTCGCGGGCGTCGCGATTTTCGCAGTGGGCGGCGCTCTCGATATGCTCTGGCACATCGTGTTCGGCGTGGAACAGGACGTCCAAGCCCTGTTCAGTCCCACGCATCTGCTGCTTGCTGTCGGCGGCGCGACGATGATGTGCGGTCCCATCCGTATAGGTCTCGCACGACCGAATGACGGAACCTGGCGCGCGCGCTTTCCCGAACTCATCGCGCTTTCGTTCTTCGCAACCCTCGTCACATTTTTCCTGATGTGGGCCTTTTCAACGGGCGCCGGCATCGCAAACGATCCGCATCGCACGTATCCGGCCTTGCGCGGCGACGCATTGGCCGATTTCCGCGACCTTCAGGTCCAAAACGGTATCGCAGCCGTCATCTTACGTTCGCTTGTGATCGCCGGCATCACGGGCTTCGCCGCACGCCGCATGACCCTTCCCTTCGGCGCGATCACGCTGCTCATCGCCGCCCCGAACGTGCTGATAGCGCTCATGCTCAATCCCGCGTGGTCGTCCCTCCTTATCACCCTCGCCGCCGCGCTCGTCGCCGGCCTTGCAGGCGACGTGACACTGCAGCGCCGGCACGGCCTGCTCGACGGGTCGTCATGGCGCTCTCGGGCCTTTGGATTCGGCTTACCGTTCCTCTTTTGGGCCGTCTACCTATCACTTGCCTACGTCGCAAGCGGCGGTTTCTGGTGGTCCCCCCACATCGCCTACGGCGCCCCCGTCATCGGAGGCCTCGCAGGCCTGCTGCTAACGCTCTCAGGCGAAGCGCGGCCCCCAAAACATTAACAACCTAACAAACGCAAACGCCCGTCGGTGCCGAAATGTGCGGTCGGAGGGACTCGAACCCCCAACCTACAAGTTCGTAGCCTGTTGCTCTATCCAATTGAGCTACGACCGCACGTTCCATCGGAGGGAGAGAGATTCGAACTCTCGGTGGATTTTTGAGACCCACGACCATTTAGCAAACGGTTGGTTTCAGCCACTCACCCATCCCTCCGGGCGACAGGCGAGATTGGCGCGGCCGCGCCGCGTTACCTGCCCGCGAGCACCTACGGATTCGTGGGCGCGCTCGTGAGCGGCGCCTTGAACGAATCGATAATCGAAACGAGCTCGGCGACCGGCATCGGCCGCGCGTAGAAGTAGCCCTGACCATAGGTGCATCCCAGGCGCGTGCATAAGCCGGCGATCTCGGCGCGCTCGATCCCCTTCGCGGAGGTTGCGAGCTTCAATTGGCGCGCGATCTGAACTGCCGCGGTGATGTGGCCGCGGTGATCCATGTTGCTATCCGAATCGGACACGACCGGTCCGTCGATCTTCAACTCCGCAATCGGAAGGCGAGCGAGGTCGTACGCGGTGGCTTGGGTGATTTCGGCCCCGAAGCTGTCGACACTGAACCGTACGCCGACCGATTGAAGTTCGCGCATTCGGTCCAGCCATTGCCCGTTGGTTAACTGCTGAGCCTTTTCATCGATCTCGAGCCAGAGCGAGTTCGGGTCCAGGTGATGGCGTTTAAGCGCCTTGACGACGCGCTTCGGCAGATCCTTTTCGTCGAGATTTCGTAGCGAGAGATTGATCGAGAGCTCGATATCGGACCTTGCGACTTTGTGCCATTCGGCGAGCGCAAGATCGAGAATCTGATCGGTCATCCGTTTGATGTCGCCGCTTTGCTCGGCCGACCGGATCACGTCCGAAATGCGCTTGCCCGGCGCTTTGGGGCGACCCAGAACTTCGACCTTCGCAACTTTACCGCTAGCCAATTCGATGACCGGCTGGTAATTAACAATCATACGGGAGCGGCTATTCAACGATAAGGGGCATATCACTTGCAGGGGAACCCACGTGCGGTCGAACAGCGCCAATCCCATGATGGCCGCCATAACCGCGGGAGGCCGCGCCGACGGGCCGCTCGCTGCGGCAATCGGTACCCGCGTGAAGGCGCTCGCACCCTTCGCGGGCGGCAAGCTCATCGATACATCAATCTCTGCAGCGCGGGCAGCCGGCGCCAAGCAAGTCGCGGTCATCGGCGGCTCTGAGGTCCGAGAGCACTGCGCATCGCTCGTCGACCTGACGATCGACGAGGCGCCGGACGGGCGCGAGAACCTGCGTCTCGCGATCGAGACTGCCGCGGGCGAACCTCTTCTCCTGTTAGCGAGCGACTTGCCGTTCGTCACCGGTGACGTGACGCACGCTTTCGTCGAGCGAGCCCTCGGCTGCGATGTGGCGCTCCCGCTCGCTTCCGAAGAGACCTACCGGCGCGCATATCCGGGCGCGCCTTCGCACGTCACGCGCGTTGGAAAGGACCGGGTGGCGAACGGCAGCGTCGTCTATTTTGCCGGCGGCGTAGCACCCCGAATGCTCGAAGTCGCGCAGCGTCTATTCGCAGCGCGCAAGAGCCTGTTCGGAATGGCGCGCCTGCTCGGACCCACGCTGCTGGTGCGGTTCGTCGTTAACCGGCTCGAAATCGAGCACGTCGAAAAGCGCGCGCACGAGGTCTTGGGTATCCAGGCTCGAGCAATCCGCGATGCGTCGCCGGCACTCTGCTACGACGTCGATACGCTAGACGACTACCGGTACGCGCTTGAGCGCCTCGCGCAAGGTTAGCGCGGCGCGCGCGTGCGCGTTCAACATCGGCATCCAGCTCGTGTGGGGAGCGGTCCTGGCGGTCTCGCTGCAGGCGCGCAGCATCGAGCTCGCGGGAGGGGACGCGGTCCGGAACTTTTCTTGGCTCGCGGCCGGAGGTGCGCTGATTGCAACGATCGTGCAGATCGCGGCGGGCGTCCTCTCGGATCGCGTCAGACTGCGCACGGGCGACCGAGCGTGGTTCTATGCGGCCGGCGTCGTGCTCGTCATTCCAGCGCTGACCTGGTTCTATCTCGCACCGACCTTCGCGCAATTCGTGGCTGCGTTTCTGTTGCTTCAATTCGCAATGAACGTCGCCGGCGGACCATATCAGGCGGTCATTCCGGACTTCGTCGCACTCGAGCGGCGCGGCTTTGCGTCATCGTGGATGAGCGCGTTCCAATCGCTCGGCAATGCGTTCGGATTATTGGTCGCGGCGGCGATACACGATCTGCGTCTCGTCGCCGTGGCCCTGCTCGTTCCATTCGTCGGTACCTACGCAATAACGGCGGCGCATCTCCGCGGGCTCCCGCCGGCCGGCGGTGTAGCTAAAGTCGCGGACAGCAGACTCCGGCTCGCAGGCCCACTCGGGGCACTGCTCTTTTCGCGCGGGCTCATCAATCTCGGCTTCTTCACCTTGCTCGATTTCTTGGCATTCTTCGTTCTTCAGTCGCTGCACGTGCCGCAAGCGCAACTCACGCTGTTTACCGGCACGCTTTTCTTAACGTTCACGCTGTCCGCGGTGCCCGGCGCCGTCGTCGCCGCGCAACCGACCGATCGTTTCGATAAGCGGGTTGCCGTCACGGTCTCGATCGCGACGGTCGCGGTCGCGCTCGCGCTCCTAGGCGCCGCCCAGGACCTCACGATCGCGTACGTCGCGGCCGCCATCGCGGGGGCCGGCTGGGGGGCATTCGTCACCGCGGATTGGGCGCTTGCGAGCGCCGTTCTGCCGCAAAAAGAGATGGCGACGGCGATGGGCATTTGGAACGTCGCGACCGCGCTGCCGCAGGTCATCGCCCCGCTCGTCACGGCCCCCCTCGTGACGCGACTCAACGCGACGGCCGCCGGCGCGGGCCCTCGCGGCGCCGTCATCCTCGCCCTCGCTGAATTCGTCGTGGGCGGCGCCGCGATCTGGCGCTTACCCCGCGTGTAGCTGCTTTGCCGTGCGACGCTCCAGCAGTTCGACGATGCGCTTGGCCACGCAGAGCGCAGCGTTCGGATTGCGCAGGACGGCCATGCTCTCGTGCAATTGCGCGCGGCGTTCGGATGACTGTAAAACGTCGCTTACCGCGTCCGCTAGGCCTTGTTCGCCGCGCGCTCTGATCGCGGCTCGCCGCGTCACGAGGTAACGCGTATTACGCTCCTCTTGGCCCGGCAACGGCTTGACGAGAATCATCGGGATCTGGGCCGAGAGCGCCTCGGACGTGGTCAATCCGCCCGGCTTTGAAAGTAAGACGTCGCTTGCGTGCATGTAGTCGAAAACGTTATTGACGAAGCCGAAGACGCGCAAAGGGTAAGCGGTATGCTCCGCCGCAGCGATTACGCGTTTTTCTAGCGCTTTGTTGTGACCGACAATGACCGCGGCGGCGAGCGGAACCTCGAGGTTTCCAAGCGCGCGCATCATTTTGTCGAGCGGTCCAATACCGACGCCGCCGCCCATGATCAGGACGATGCGACGGTCGCGGGGCAAGTCGAGCTGCGCGCGAAGCTCGTCGACCGGTAAGCGTGCCTCGGCGAAGCGCGGATCGACCGGGATCCCCGACAAGAGGATGCGCTCGGGCAGAACGCCGCGCCCGGCAAGCGTGGCGCGCATCTCGGGCGTCGCCACCGAGTACGCGTCGATGTTCGTGTAGATCCAAAACGGATGGACGACGAAATCGGTCACGATCCCGACGACCGGAAGGTCCGGGTCGAATTGCCGTTTGTACTCGGCCATGACGCCGCACGGAAAGGCGTGGGTGCAGACGACGATGTCGGGCTTTCGCTCGTCGACGAGCCGCCGCAGATTCGCCGCCGTGTATTGGCTGACGAAGCGCCGGAACTTCGGAACGTGCGTGGCACGCTCCGCACGGTCGTAGATGAAACTGTAGACCTGCGGCACGGTCTTCACCATGCCGATGTAGCCGTCCGCAACGACCTTCGAGAACACGCTGGCGGCGTATTTGTACGAGTCGACCGTCTGCGTCTCGATCGACGGGTCGAGCGTCGCAAGCGCGGAGCGCACTGCCTGCGCGGCAGCCGTGTGTCCGACGCCGACCGCCGCCGACAGGAACAGAACGCGACGCTTCAGTTTTCCTCGGGTGCCGACTCCTCGGCGAGGATCAGAAAGTCGTCGAGAATCTCTTGCGCGAGCGCGTCGTCCTCGAGCAGCTTGCCGTTGTCGTCGGTCACGATGAACTGGTCGGCTGCCTCGCTGTAGGCAACCGCAAAACTGTTGTGCTCGTCGTCCTCGACGAGCCCCACGATCTCGTAATCGTCCTTGCGGCCGTCGGTCGTCTCGATGACGAGGGTGTCGCGAAGCTCCACTTTGCCGTCGCCTTTCCCTTCGCCCTTGGCGTCGCCGTTTTGATTGTCGATTGTAAGCCTCCTTAGCGCCNNGACGATTTCTGGGGCGCAAAGGCGGCGAGCAGAGAAGCACGGCCGGGGTTCGCGATCGGGGTCGGCGGGAGCCCGGCATGCTTGTAGGTGTTGTACGGCGAGTCGCGCGCCAGGTCGGCGTACGTGATCACGTCCTTGTGGTGCGCGAAGGTGTACTCGATCGTGGCATCCACCTCGAGCGGCATCCCAAGGCGCAAACGATTGTAGTAGACGCCGGCCATCAGGGGCCGCTCGTCGTCGGCTTTAGCTTCGCGCTCGACGAGCGACGCCAGGGTGACGATCTGCGCAACCGTGTACCCCAACCGCTTCGCGAGCGCGTCCGCATTCCGTGGCAGTTCGGCGAGAAACTGATTCGTCATGATCGTCGCGATCTCGGCGGGCGCGGCAGTGACCGGGACGAGATACGTATCGGGGAACAGGTAGCCCTCGAGGTTTGCGGTCCGCGTTCCGTCGATGACGAGCGTGTCGTGGAGGAAGGTCGCGGACAGGAGGTCCGCCTCGCCGAGATCGCGTTCGGCCAAGGTCTGGGCGATTTCCTTGGCGGTGAACCCCTCGGGAATCGTCACCCAGACGGCGATTTGCTGGCCGCCCGAAACGACTTGGTCGAGAATCTGCGACTCGGTCTGGTGGGGCGCGAAGGCAAACTCACCCGCCCTCATCGCGGAGCGCTCGCCCCGGATTCGCGCTAGGACGTCGAGTGCGAGCGCAGAGCGGATCACACCGCGGGCTTCCAGGAGATTTCCGATGTCGCGGCCGGTTGCGCCGTCCGGGATGATGACGGTCAGCGGGGCCTTGGGAAGAGTCTGATCGATGTCGGCCATATAGTCGAAGAAGACGAGTGGTACCGCCACGAGGGCGAGCAAGAAAAACGCGAGCCAAAGGAGCCGTCGCATCGGGTGCTAGCGACGGCGGCGCGCGAGAAACGAATCGAGGATCAAGGCAGCGGCAAGCTGATCGACGGTGCGCTTGCGCTTCTTACGCGAGACGTCGGCGGCGACGAGGGCTCGCGTTGCCTGGGCCGTCGTCATCCGCTCGTCAACTCGCTCGATCGGCCCACCGTACGCCTTCGCCAAGGTCGCGACGAATGCGTCCATCTTCTGCGTCGCAAGGCCCCGCTCGCCCGAGAGTGCGACCGGATCTCCCACGACCACCGTCGTCGCGCCGTAGTCCCGAAAGATTTCCAAGATCGTTTCGAGGTCCTCGTGGAGCGACCCCGTGCGTTCGATCGTTCGCAAGGGAAGCGAAAAGGACTCGCCGGGGTCGGAGATTGCGATCCCGATCCTGCGTTCACCGACGTCGAGCGCGACGATCACACCGGCACCTACGCGTGGGCCAGTTCTTCGAGCAACTTGCTCGATTTGGGCCGTTTACCGAGTTGCCAAAGCAGAAACGCTTCGACTGCGCGGGCGGACGCCGGCGTGGCGAGCGTTTCCGGCTGCACCGCGCCGCCCGGGCCCGCCGCGAGCCCGCGGAAGTTCGTGACGTCGGGCGCAGCGAGCGAAAGCGTGTCGGCTCGATGCGGACGGCAGCGTTCGCAGGCGAGTCCGCCCGCCTCGACGTCGGCCCACGCGGCCTCGCCGGCAAGCGAGTTGCCGCAGCGGACGCAGGTATCGCACGCCGGCCCAAGCCCGAGCGCTACGAGCAACCGCAACTCGAAGCGCGGCACGATGATCGCAGGCTCCGAGGAGCGCGCGAGCGCCTGCAACGCGCCGCGCAGCAAGGCATAGATCTCCGGCATCGCAAAGTCGAGTTCGCAAAACGCATCGACGAGTTCTGCAAGAACGTGGGCCGTCGCAAAGCCTGCCGGCGCGACGATTGCCGCCCAACGGGCGCGCTCGATCTGCGCTCCGGTAATGATGTCGAGGTTGCGGCCGCGGTGCATCGTGAGTGCGGCCTCGCTCATGAACTCGAGTTTACCGGAGAGCTGGCTCTTGGCGCGGCGCACGCCTTTGCCGACGGCATCGATCTTGCCGTGTTCGCCCGTAAAGAGCGTGAAGATCTTGTCCGCTTCGCCGAGGTTGCGCGCGCGCAACACGATGCCGTGCGTCTTGTAGGCCCGCTCGTTCCCGCTCACCAGGTGAACCCGTCCGGCAGCAGCGCTCGCGCCGTCGTCTCTTCAACACCGCCCGGCACCGTGTAATACACCGTCATGTCCGGGCCGAACTCGATGAGGACCTGGCGGCAGGCACCGCACGGCGAGGTGCGCGCGTCGCTCGGACCTGCGATCGCAATCGCGGAAAACGTTCGCCTGCCGCTTGCGACCGCCGAAAAGACGGCGTTGCGCTCGGCGCACATCGTCAGAGGATACGACGAGTTCTCGACGTTGCAGCCCTGCACGATCGTGCCGTCTTCGCACAAGAGCGCGGCACCCACTGCAAATTTCGAATACGGCGCCAAGGCGTTGGCGCGCGCGGCGCGCGCCGCTTCGACGAGCTCAGACGCGTTCGGCATCGAGTGCGTCGTCGGCTTTGACCGCGACGCTACCCACGGGTTTCGCGTGCTCGGGAACGTCGGTCTCCACGACGACCGAAAGGATCCGCCGGCCGCGCGTCCGTTCGATGCGCAAGCGCACGTTATTGCCGGCGTCGATCTCTTCACCTTCGTGCGGCAAGCGGCCGAAGAGGCCGACCGTCAGGCCGCCGATCGTTTCGAAATCTTCGTGCGGCAATTGCAGCCCGAGGTGCGCGTTCACATCCTCGATATTGGTCTTGGCGTCGACGATCGCTTGGCCCGGAGCGACGATGCGAATCGATTCTTCTTCACCTTCATCGTGCTCGTCGCGGATCTCACCGACGATCTCTTCGAGCAGGTCTTCCATGGTCGCGAGGCCCGCGGTGCCGCCGTATTCGTCGACCACGATCGCAAGTGAAAACTTTCCGCGCTGCATCTCGCGCAGCAGTTCCGAAACACGTTTGGTTTCCGGTACGAGCGTGATCGGGCGCATCAGCGAGCGCAGCGTCGATTGCGCGAGCGTGCCGTTGGAGAGCGCGATCAGCAGTTCGCGATCGTGCACCACGCCGACGATGTTATCGATCGTCGTTTCAAACACCGGCAGCTTCGAGTATCCCTCGGAAATGACGAGATCGAGCGCCCGCCGCGCCGAGGCCGAGATTTCGACGGCCACCATATCCGGCCGGGGCGTCATGACTTCGCGCACGATCGTATCGCCGAACTGGATCACGGAATGGATCATCTTGCGCTCGTCTTCTTCGAGCACTTTCTGCTCCGCGCCGGCGTTGACGATGTTGCGAATGTCGTCTTCGGTAACGAACGGGCCGCTCGAAGCAGGCAAGACGCCGAAGAGCCGCACGATCATGTTGGTAAAAAACAGAAATGCCGTATTGATCGGCGTCATCACCCACGCGACGCGTTCCAAGAGCGGTGCCAAGCGAACGGCCCATCGTTCGTTATTGGCAACGGCAATGGTCTTCGGAATGATCTCGCCGAAAGCCAAGAGCAAGACCGTCATCACGAGCGTCGACACCAGCACCGCGTTCGGAACGCCCGCGGTAATGAACAGGTAGGTGGCAAGCGAATCGGCCGCGAGCAGCACGACGGTGTTGCCGATGAGGATCGAGGTCAAGAACCGGTTACGATCCTCGAGCAGGCGCACCACGGCCGCCGATCCGCGCAGGCCGCGTTCCATCATGCCGCGTGCGCGTAAGCGGGAAAGCGAAATTAACGCGGCTTCGGAGCCGGAGAAGAAAGCAGAGCCGGCGATCAGGAGGACGAGGGCACCGATGAGCACCCAGTGCTGGCTCCATACGTCGATGGCGAGGATCATCGTAAGGTCGACTGTTGCCCGGCGGCCCCGGACACCGAACGCGGGGCCGGTAGAGGGTCGGTACTCAAATTGCCGCCATTATATCACACCGCTGGAAGGGGGCCGTGGGCCATCACGAGCGGTGCCCGAGGCGCGTTTCGCAGGCATGGTTTCCTCGCCGATACGGCGACTCCGGTCGAGAGCATCCTACGCCGCGCTGGCCACGCTGGTCTTCGCCTCGGGCGGTTGCGCTGGCGCGCCGCCCCCCCCAAAAACGACCGCCCTTGAGGCAGGTGCGCCGCCGGCCCTCGACCTCGCCACGCTCGAACGCGCCGAGGGATCCGATGCGGCTACCGAATATGCCTGGCGACAGGCGCTGAGCGGCATCGATCGGCTGCCGCCGCCGCCCGAGGTGCCCCTGGTTCCACCGTACGCGGGCTCGAACGACCGGCGCGCTCCGGTTTGGTGGCCGGACGTTTCCGGCAACGATCTCGCGCTTCGGCGTTTGCGTCGCCGTTATGCCGGCAAACGCGTCTTCGGGTACGGCGGAATCGCGATCTCGTGCCTGCCCGAGTGGACGCGATTTTATATGGGGTCGTCGATTGGCTCGCGGGCGGGAAAGACGCGAGCGCCCCTTACCACATGGGGCTCGGGTTCTTGGCGTACGCGCCGTTGCTGTTCCTGGTCGATCCGCCGCTCCAGAGCGCCACGGCGGAGGGTGCGAGCTACGGAAATATCGGCGGCATGCCGGGACCGTGTCCCGAATTCAAACTTGCCGACTTTCAAGTAGAAACGAAGCTCTCGCTCGCACCGCCGCCGTTTCCGATCGACGCGACGCAACTCCCGATCCATACCGGGATGTCGCGAAACGACGTCATCTGGACGCGCGGTTATCCGGAAGAACTTGCCACGAAGGCGGCGATGCTTCGCGAAACGGTCTGGCGGTACGGCGGCGCGATGGGCCAATTCACGACGGTAACCTTCCGGCGCGATCGCGTCGTTTCGGTCTACGTTCCACCGATGATGTGAGACGTAGACATGCTACACGCGAACGGCCAGAAACAGTGCACCCGTCNNCCGCCCTCAACCCGGCTCTGCGACACGAGGAACGAGAGGAAAAACGCGAGGACGCCCACGACGAACGTGGGCGCGAGCACCGTGATGAGCGTGGCTCCCGAGAACGCGAGGGCGGCATGCCCCGAGATGGCCCCGCCCTGCAGCGGGCTCCCGTGCCTGCCCGCAAACGCTTTCGCGAAAATGGTTCCGACCCCGACCACCGCCAGCGCCACGAACGCATAGTTGCGCGGAATCGTGGCGACGGCGGCCGAGACCTGGTCGAACACGACGATGTCGTTGGGCTGGCCGGTGGCTTCCGTGAGCACTCCGGCGAGCCGGCGCCGGTAGGAGTCGTAGGCGGCATC
>PMHP01000223.1 GCA_003158195.1 Vulcanimicrobiota bacterium
TAGCTCCAGTCGATCAGCGCCCGCAGCGTTTGTTGTCGCGGCAGCACGTCGCGACGGCCACCGGTGAGCAAACGGAAGCGTTCGTTGAGCCGGTCGCGCAGCTGCTTGGGGCTCAAGATCTTGACGCGCGCGGCGGCGAGCTCGATCGCGAGCGGAATTCCGTCGAGCCGCCGGCAGATGTCGGCCACGATCGCCGCATTCGCATCGGATAGCGCGAACCGGCCGTCCGCCGCGACCGCACGCTCGACGAACAGCGCGATCCCCGCCCACGACGCCGCTTCGGTCGCCGTCAGCGCCGTCTCTGCCTCCGGCGGCGTTTCGAGCGACGGAAGTAGGAACGTCGCCTCGCCGGCAATGCCGAGCGTCTGTCGCGAGGATGCGAGGATGCGCAGCTCCGGGCACCCCTGCAGAAGCGCGCCGATCGCGCGTGAGGCGCCGCCGATGAGGTGTTCGCAGTTGTCGAAGATCAGCAGCGCGTGCTTGTTCTTGAGCGATCGCACGAGCGACGCGATCGGATCGCCGTCGCCGCCGAGTCGCAGCTCCATCGCCTGCGCGACGGTCGAGGCCACGTAGTTGCCGCTCCCGAGCGAAGCCAACTCGATGAACCAGACGCCGTCGCCGGACCCGTCGAGGAGATTCGCCCCGACCTGTAAGGTCGTGCGCGTCTTACCGATGCCGCCCGCGCCGACGACCGTGACGAGCCGATGCGAGCGCAGACGCTCGGCGATCTGCGACACCTCGTTCGCGCGCCCGATCAACGGCGTCATCTGCAAGGGCAAGTTGTTTGGCAGCGTGTCGAGCGAACGCAGCGGCGGAAAATCTACGCCCAACCCTGGAGCGACCAGTTGAAAGACGCGTTCGGGCTGGATGAGATCTTTGAGCCGGTGACGCCCGAGATCCCGCAGCACCACGTCGTCCGGCAACGCACCCTGGATCAGCTCCGTCGTCGTTCCCGAAACGAGCACTTGGCCGCCGTAGGCGATCCCGAGGAGCCGCGCGACCCGATTGACCGGTGGACCGAAGTAATCGCCGTCGCGCTCCTCGGTGGTGCCCGTATGGATCGCGGCGCGGATCCGCACGCCGTCGACGGCGGAGAAATCCTCGGCGGCCAGTGCGTGCTGGGCGGCGATAAGCGCCGTTATGGCGTCTGCCGGCTGCGAGAACGCGGCGCAGAACGCGTCCCCGATCGTTTTGAACACGTAGCCGCCGTGGCCGGTCATGGCGTTGCGCAGGACGGCGTCGTGACGGCGCAGCGCCTCCTGCATCGCATCGCGGTCGCGCTCCCAGCGCAGGGTGCTGCCCTCGATGTCCGTGAACGCAAACGTCACCGTGCCGCTCGGAAGCGGCGCGCCGCTAGGCGCTGCTCGCTCCGGCGTCGCGCTCATGGAGCCTGATCTTTCGTCGCTTCTGTCCGTGAACCCGTACGTGGCCCCGGTCGAGGGCAGCGGCGGCGCCGGCAGCTGGTAGGCTAGTCAGAGCCTCGCGAGCTGGGCTCGCGCGTCGTCGGCATAGACCGAATGGAAGCTCGGATTGAGGATCAGCGCTTTCTGGAACCTCCGCTTGGCGCCGTCGCGGTCGCCGAAATGCAGCGCGATGATGCCCGCGTGATATTGCATCAGCGAATTTTCCGTATCGAAGCGCAGCGCTTTCCCGGCAGCGGTGCGCGCCTCGTTCCAACGGCCGTCAGCAGCAGCCGCCCACGCGAGGGTATCTTCGGTGAAGATGTCGTCGCGGACGCCGAGTTCGCGACGCGCGATCGCATAGGCGTCGGCCGTGCGAATGTGGTGCTCGGCGTAGTAGATCGCGAGCAGCCGGTCGGAGATGTGCTGGGCGTTGCCGATACGTTCGATCGTGACGATGAGGTCGGCGATCCGCTCAGCGCCGGGTGTGTCGCCGAGAGCCCGGTCGGCATCTTCTTCGTAGCCGAGGGTTTCCGGATACGGCACGACGTTGGCCGAGGCGAGGGCCGCGTCGCGACAGCTTTGCCAGCGTTTGAGCGCGCAGCTGAATCTTGCCTTGAGCCGGTTGGCTTCCGCATAGTTCGGAAAGGTCGCGAGCGCTTGGTCTTCATCGGAGAGCGCGGCGTCGTTGTCGCCGGCTTCGAACGCCATTTCCCCCGAGCGGAAAAAGAACCAAGCACGCTGCTGGGCGGGCGCATCGAGGACGCTGTTCTCCTGGGCAGTAACGCGCGCGAGGATTTCGCGGGCGCCGGCGAGCCGCCCGGTCAGTTCCTCGTACCGCGCGATCAGGGTGTCGCGTGAGATGTCCAGGTTCTTGCGCGGGGGAAGGCGATCGATGATGCGCTTCGCGCTCGTGTAGTCTCCGAGTTCCAAATCGAGCGAGGCTTCACGGATGCGCATCTGCGGTTCGGTCGGGTCGATCCTCTCGATCCGCTTCGTTTCGGCCAGCGCAGCCTTAAACTGATGGAGCGTGAGCTCCACCGACGCGAGAGCGATCTCGGCTCCTTCGTTGCCGCGCGGCTGTTCGTAGAGCGACAATTCGGCCATGCGCCGTGCGCGAAGGACATCATCGATGTCACCACGCTCTCGATACCTTTGTAAGTACAGCATCGACAGCTGGCGCGGACTCAGCATATCCTCCGAGAGATGCTTTCGAACCATCCCTTCCCAAAAGGCAATCGTCCGATCGCGCTCGAGATAGTCGGTGCTCGGGGGCGCGGGCGTCGGCAAATACGACGCGCCGGCCACGTTTTCGCGCTGCTTGACGAACGCCGGCCACAGCGCAATAGCCGTTAGAGCGAGCGCAGCCACAATCCAGATGACGGTTGTCGTTATTCTTATCTTCATGACTTCAGAAGAGGCCCTCCACCGCCGGAGCGATGGAGGGCCATCCCCTTTTCCGCGTTGCGCCTACCGCGGGTTGGGGAGGTAGGGGAACGTCGAGGTCGTCAGCTTTGCCGGCGCTTCGGTCGGGAGGTTTTGCGATGAGAGGCAATCGTTCTCTTCCATATCGTCGGGGATCACGCCGACGGCGGAAAGCGTCTTCCCAAACAACACGCCGAGTTCGAGATCGATAACGTCGTCGTTGGGCGCGCGTCCGCCGAAACCGGTCGGCGAAAGTTCCGCGCTCAAGAAGTACTGCCCGGTCAGTGCGAGCGGCGTCGTGTTGCCCGCGAGGTTAACGAGGTACTCGTCGGGGTAGAGGACGCTCGCGAGCGTCGCTCCGTAGTCGGTTGTCGCGGTCGGCGGACGGAGAGCGTCTTCCGTCCCCTTGATCGCAGCCTGAATGGTCGGATCTTTGTATGGCTCGACGGCGTTCGTGATCTGATGTTCTTGGAACGGCTCGAACACTTCTTTCACTGCGGGCCGCGAGAGGCGCTCGATTTGAATGTAGGACTGCGCGGCCGGTGGCGTCGGCAGGTGCGGCTGCGGTGAAAGCACGCTCGTCGTGCCGCCGCAAGCCACGAGCCCGAGAGCGAGGGCAGCCACAGCGATGGCGGGTTTAGTGGAATTGATCATGACGTACTGCTCCTAGCTGCCTGTGGTCGAGCTAGTGGTCGCCCAGACATGGATCTTCGAGGAACTAAAACCGGTAGTCAAGAGCGATATTGGAACTTCGACCACCAGCGAAAGGACGTTGAACGGACCGGCGTTGAGCGTATCGCTAGCCGGGTTCGTGCTGCATGCGTACGCGCCCAGCGCGCCGCCGTTACCGCCACTCGAGGTCGACATCGTGCCGGCCGTGAAGCCGTTGAAGCTAGCCTGCGCCGGTGGGTTGGGGCCGGGCGAATTACCAGTCTGATCGTAGGGCGGTGCCAAACCGCTGAGATTGCTCGCGACGTCGCCGTTCGAGAGGCCTTCGGGATTCGAGGCGCTTTCCGGTCCCGGATCGCTTTGCGACGTGTGCGTGCCGTAGTTCCGGTCGCCCAAGAACGTGAAGAAGGCGAACAGATCGAAGTAGAACGGGTCGGAGCGCGGGCCTGCAAAGAATTGCACTGCGCCGCTTTGGAACGAGCCGTTCGTGTTGTACGTGATGCTGCCGGTCGGCGTTTTGCTCGCGACCGTGTTCGTCGTGCCGACCTGCGCCGGCGCTACGGGTCCATAGAGGCTCAACGTTTGGCTCGCGCCGGTGCCGCTGGCCGTAATCTGGATGACTTGGTCCTCGGCGCCGGAGGTCTGGTGCGAGATCTTGAACTGGTAAAGCACGGTCGGGTCGAAGAATTTCGTCGCGCCTTGGCCCGGCGGTATGAGGGGCGAAACGTTCATTGCGAACACGACGTTGTTCGCGTTGTCGGGGGCAGGAAACACATAGACGTCGGTGATGTCCGCCGACGTGTTCGCGCGGGTCGCGAGGTTATAGGTGTCTTGGTGGTCGGAACTCTTCACCGGGTGAACGGTGTAGAGAATCGCGGCTGCGACGAGGGCGACAACCGCCGTCACCGTTCCGAGAATCCGGTTGAGCTTCATGGGATATCCTCTCACGTGGGTGTGTCTAGGGTTGATCGATGGAAACGTTCGCCCGGCACGCGTTTCACGCGATTGCCGGTCATGCGGTCTCTGCGGCAGTGCCAAACGATAGCGGATACGAGAACGCGTAACCCGCAATTGCAAGCGCCGTGATCGAGGTGACGAGAAGCGGCGAAATGCTGATCCCTTGTTGCGCGAAGCCCTGTCCGACCATGATCGCTCCGATCGTCGCGATCACGATTGCCGACGCGAGCGGCCCGATGCGCGCGAAACGCTCGAATTGAGGCCGCCCGTGCAGCCAGCTCGCGCCACGGACCACGGCGATCCCGAGTCCCGTCAAGGTCGCGGCCAAGCCGAAACTAAACGCGACGATGACAAAGAGGCCGTACGCAACTTGGTTGAGCGCGATTGCCGCCAGCAGCACGACCAGGGCCGCGGGGCACGGTGCAACCCCGCCGCTCATCGCAGCCCAGACGGTTGCCCCGAATCGTAGCGGCGCGTTGCCCGGTATTGCGTGCAGCCGCGCATGCTCCACGTCATCGTGCTCGTGCGAGTGCGCGTGATCGTGGTCGTGATGCGCGTGATCGTGGTCGTGATGTGCGTGATCGTGGTCGTGATGTGCGTGACCGTGGTCTGGGTGGTGCGTGTGCGCGTGAACGTGCGCGTGGGCGAGCGGCCGGCGCAGCCGGAGCTGACGCGCCACGGCGCGCGCGCCGATTACGGCGATCGCGATTCCGGAGAGCAGCGTGATCCACGGGTAAATCGTTTCGGGAACGAAGTAGCCTTTGAGCAGGCTGATCGCGAGACCGAGCGCGAGGACCCCGATCGTGTGCGCGACCGTGAGCGCGGAGGCAAGAACCGTTGCTTGCTTGACGGTCGCACGCGCGCCCACGAGCGAAATTGCGAGCAGCGTTTTCCCGTGGCCCGGCTCGAGCGCGTGCAGCGCACCAAGCGCGACGGCAACTAGGAGCGTCAAGAACACGAAGCTCCAGTCGCTCGTGCCTTTTGCGAGCATGTCGGAAAGTTGATTGGAGCGCACGACCGACGAACCGGCGGCCGCAGTTTGTTCGGCGTCGTCGAACGGCTTCGCCGTGACCGAAGCGACCTGTCCGTTGCGGGCGAGCGCGATGCCGATCGCCGTCAGATCGCGCGGCGAGCCGAGGAGGGCGTTGGGATATGCGAGCAGCTCGTGCGTCGGCTCGGTCGCTGGAGCGACGACGACATCACGCCATCCGAGGCGTCCGTCAAACGTCGCGTCGCGGTACGAGATCGTGCGTTCGCCGCGCGGAATCGCTGCGCGTGCATCGAGCGTGAGATAGATGAGCGGTAGTCCGCCGGCGCCTGGTCGCGTGCGGGCCGAGAACCGATCGAGGGTGAGCGCGAGCGGTGCGGCGCCGGCACGCAACTCGAGCTGCGGTAAAAAGCCGTGCGCTTGCCGGCTCGCCCACGCCGCGAGTTGCGCGGCGTTCATCTTGCCGTCCGGCGTCGCGTCGCGCATCGCCTGAAACGTCGGAATTTCGGCCATGTCGAGGACGTAGCGCACGTTTGCGCGCCCATGCGCGAACGTCAACTTCGTCAAATGGTTGATCGTAAAGTTGCCAAGCGGATGGGCGCCGGCCGGCGCCGCCGGCACGATCGCAAATGCGATGGCTGCGAAAAGAAAAGGGCGGCGCGTTCTTCGCGTAATCATTGACTGCATCGTTAACGGGGTCCGGCGCAGGTTGGATTGCAAAAAAAAACGGGAACCGCACGACGCGGCTCCCGTTTGATGAACCTGACAGTTATTACAGTCCGTAGACCGCCTTGAGGTCCTGGAAGATCTGAAGCGTGACGACGTGATACGCGGCATCGGCCGATGGGCCGTACTTCGCATCGATGTCTTTCATCACTTGAACGTGGATCGGATGGGTTACGAGATGGTCGAGCATGTACTCGACGCTGAACGCGCCGTCAGGAGCCATGCCGTCGGTGTAGAGCGCGGCCGCAAGTGCCTTACCGTCTTTGGGGTCCGGCTCCGGCGTCGCCGGGAGCGCGACTTTGTCTTTGGTCACGATCGCGAGCGAATCCGAGATGACGAAATCAAACGTTTTGAGGTATTGAAGGAAGGCGGGCTTGCCGTACTGCTTGATCAGCTTGGCCTGTTCCGCCTCAGCTTTGCCGTCGGCCAGGACGCCGAACGCGGTCGCCGTGCTGAAATGAGCGGGACCGCCGCCTGCGACGATCAGGGCGAGCGTGTTCGTAAGTTTCGGACCGGCGCAGTAATTTTGGCCGCCGAATCGCGGCGGCGGGGTGCAACTTGGGGTCGCAGCCATCGGGCTCGACATGGCATTGCCTTGTGCGTCGGCGACAGCCGGCGCACCGATCAACATCGTGGCCGCTGCGGCGAACGCGACGAGTGAGAGAGAGCGAATCATAGGATTGCTAGGAACCTTTCTTGAGAACGTGCTTGAAGCACACGCCCAAAGAAACGTTCGGCCCCCGAAGTCAGATGGCGGGCGCCGCTCTTTTACTGCTGGATCGTGATGACGCTAGCGTCGAGCGACCCGTCGGGCTGCGCGAGGCCGGTGACGCCTACGCGCTGTCCCGGTGCGATCGACGCGCCGCGTGGATTGATGATCGTGCCCTGATGCAGGTGGACGGCGCGATAGGCGTTCGGGGCCGTCTGGATTTGCATCTCGAAGCGCTTGAAATACGCAACGCGGCCGGTCGCCATGTTTGCCGACGCGGCGAGCTGCTGCCGTACCAAACCCGTCACCAGGTCGATTCCCATCTTCACGTACGGATTGAGTTGCCGGCTCGGCGTCAACGTCGGCAGTACGACCGGCGTCGGCGTCGGGGCGGGGGTCTGCGAATCGGCGGCACGGGGCCACGCGACGAGGAGGAACAGGGCAGCCGTGGCGAGGGCGACGAAACGCAGAAACATAGTTGCGAAACGAAGCCTTGTGCCCCATCGTTCCTCGCCCTGCCGCCACGGTAATGCTCGTGCGCCCCGCCGCCGCGGGCGTCGCCGTTTACATGACCCGGCGCAGTTCGCGCAGCCGGTTCATGCCCGACGCCTATGTTTTTCCGGGGGGCGCGGTCGACGCGGGCGATGGCGCGCTCCCCGGAGCGTATGCAGTCGCCGCCCTGCGCGAACTATTTGAAGAGGCCGGCATTCTGCTCGCGCGCGGGGCGGATGGGCAACCTGCCCGGCTCGACCCTGATGCGCTCGCAACGCTGCGCCGCGACGCGAGCGGCGCGAGTTTAGCGACGCTGCTCGAGGCGCGCGGCCTGCGTCTTGACGTCGATGCACTTACCTACTACTCGAATTGGATCACCCCGCAGAGCGAGCCGATCCGTTTCGACGCACACTTCTTTGTCGCGCGCGCGCCGGAGGACCAAATCGCCGCGGCGGATGCGATCGAGGTGCACGACGGCATGTGGATCGCCGCCGCCGACGCGCTCGCGAGCGCCGATCGCGGCGAATTGACCGTTCGCTTCCCAACGCGAAAGCATCTCGAGCGGCTCGCGCGGTTCCCGGAGGTCGACGCGTTCCTCGCGCACGCGCGGGCCCGAACCGTGGTTGCGGTGATGCCGTACGACGACGGCACCGAAGCGTATGGCATCCCGGGCGGCAGCGACGCGTGGTAGCGAGCCGCGTCGTGCGGGTGCTCGCGCCCAACCCTTCGCCGATGACGCTCGAAGGGACGAACACGTACCTCGTGCTCGGCGGCCGCGACGCGATCGTCATCGATCCCGGCCCCGACGACCCCTCGCACATCGAGGCGATTCAGGTTGCGGCGCGAGCGCACGGCGCCAAGATCGCCGCGATCGCCGTAACGCACGGTCATCCGGATCACGCGCCCGGCGCGGCGCCGCTGCACGCCCGCACCGGCGCTCCGGTTTACGCGCATTCGCTTGCGACGTTTCCGCACGACGTCGCTGTCGGCGAAGGCGAGACGGTCGCGACCGGCGACACGCGGCTGGAGGTAATCGAAGCACCGGGACATGCGCGCGAGCACCTCGTTTTCGGATTGTCTGATGAGGCCGCGCTGTTTACCGGCGACGTCGTGATCGGGCGCGGGACGGTCGTCGTTGCGCCGCCAAACGGCGACATGCGCGCCTACCAAGCGACGCTCGCGCGGCTCCTTCGCGACTACGGAAACAGCAAGACGATCTACGGCGGCCACGGCGCCGCGATCGACGCGCCGCGTGCGAAACTCGAGGAGTACATCGCGCATCGAGCGCTGCGAGAGCGCGAGATCGTCGCGGCGCTCGATGCGGGCGAGCGGACGATCCCGCAACTCGTGGCCGAGATCTACCGTGACGTCGCGACGTTCCTATGGCCCGCAGCGGCGCGACAGGTGCTCGCCTATCTGATCGCACTCGAACGCGAAGGGCGCGTCGCGGAACGCTCGCTCGAGCGCGAACCGACACAAGAGGAAAGCGCGCTGCTCAATCCCGACTTGTCAGGCCTGGTCGACCAGGCGTCGGCGGCCGTGGCCCGCGCCGAACTCGGCTACGAGCGGGACCCCGGCCCGGTCGCAGCCTACACGCTACGCTGACGGCAATCTAGGGGAGGCAAATTGTCGGACATTACTCAAGCACGCCAAGCGTTGGTTGCTCGAATGCTCGAGGGACGCGCGAGCACGCCGCAGGCCCAGCGCCGCGGCGCCTTTGACAACGCCGGACTCGAGGCGCCGATCGGCACGCTGGTCGAGAAAGTGGCCATGCATGCCAACAGCGTTACCGACGAGGACATCGCCGCAATGCGGATCTCTGGTCTGAGCGAGGATCAGATCTTCGAACTCGCGGTCTGTGCCGCCGTCGGCCAGGCAAGCCGCGAGCATGACGCGGCGCTTTCAGCTCTCGCTGCCGCAATTGGGAGCGACTGAGCGTGCGCCTCGCGATCCTCGATAGCGGTCACTCGTTCGGCACCAAGGCGTTGTTCGCGATGATCCGCGTTGTATCGCGCCAGCCGGTACCCGAGCCGCTCAAGCTCGTACGGTACCGGGCCGACTTCTACGGTGCGGCGATGCAGCAGATTATGCAAGAAGCGATGCGCGGGCCTTCCGCGTGGTCGGTCGGCGACCGCGAGTTGATGGCTGCATTCGTTTCGAAGGCGAACGAGTCCGCGTACTGCACGAACGCGCACGCGGCAGTCTCGGTGAGGGCGTATGGCGATAAAGCGAAGGTCGCCGCCGTTCTGGCCAACCTCGAGACGGCGGTCATCGAGGAGCCGCTGCGAGCGACGTTGCGCATGCTTGGCAAGTTGACCCGCGAACACGCGGTGGGCGTAGGCGACATGCGCGACGTGCTGGCTGCGGGCGTCTCGCGCAAGCAGATCGAGGACGCACTTGCGGTGTGCTTCGCACTCGGCACGACGAATCGGTTGGCCGACGCCTTTAAGTTCTCGGTGGGGCCGCCCAAAGTCTTCGAAGCCGGCGCCGAGTACCTGCTGGCGCGCGGTTACCGCTGACACGGCGTCCCGCGCCGCAGGGTCAGGCGTATGCGAGAACGGCTCCGATCACGTAGCATCCCAAGGCGATTGCGATCCCTGCGAACGGGACGTCAAAAAAGTAGCGCTTTGCGATGACCGCATACGCCGCTAAGATGGCAGCGCCGAACCCGACCAGAAAATACGACGCAAAGAAAAACGCCGGGTAGACGATCGCGAGATAACCGTAAACGACGCTTAGGGTAATGATCCCGAGACTATGAGTCGCGTGGAAGCCCGTCTGGCCTTGCATCATCGTTATCTTCGGGGAGATGATCGGTGCAATCGTTCTCATGCCGGCCTCGAGCGCCGTGTCGCGCGGGCTGAACGCACGCGTAAAAAACGTCAGCCGCAGATGGGCCAGCGCCAGCACGAACCCGATCGCCATGCTCGCGCAGATGAAACAGCTCGCTAGCATCATCAGCATCCGTGAGGAACTCCTAGGCGGCTAATCTTGACAGGCGAAAGATCCCGTGCGCCCAAGGTAGCATCGCGTGCACGACGCTGTCAAGATAGCGCGAGGACGACCTTGCCGAATTGCTTTCCGTCGAGGACGCGTTGGGCTGCGGCTGCTGCTTCGTCCATCGCAAACGTGCGATCGACGACCGGCTTCAGCCCGCTTTCGAACAGCTTGAGCATCGCGCGAAAATCCGACGGGCTGCCCATCGACGTGCCCAACACGTCGAGGTGCTTCCAGAAGATCGAAAACGGGCGAATCGTCGCGTCGCCGCGCGTTCCGCCGTAGATCACGACGCGGCCGCCGGGACGCGCAATGTCGAGCGCCTTCGCTAACGTGTCGCCGCCGGTTGAATCCACCGTCAGCGTCGGGCCGCCGCCGGCCGCCTTGCGCACGGATTTGTGCCAATCCGGATCGGCGTTATAGTCGATCGCAACGTCCGCGCCGAGTGCGCGCGCGCGTTCGGCCTTCTCCTCGCTCCCGGTCGTGACGATCGTGCGGGCGCCGGCGTGCTTGGCGTAGATCAGCACGAAGGTCTGCACGCCGCTGCCCACGCCGGGGATGAAGACGACGTCGTCCTTGGTCAGGCGGCCGCGCGTGAACGCCGCCCGATAAGCCGTCAAACCCGCGAGCGGAATCGCCGCAGCCTCGTCGTCGCTCAGCGGCGCCGGTTTCGGGTACACGTTGGCGGCCGGCACGGCGACGTATTCCGCAAACGTCCCGTCGTGCGGCATCCCAAGAATCGCGCCCGAGGTTTCCGGCAGCGGGCCGTCCGCATTCCAGCCGAGTTCGGGATCGATGACGACCTTCGCGCCGATCGCGAACCCGCTCGCGCCCTCGCCGAGCGCCGCGACACTTCCGCACCCATCCGAGCCGAGGGTGCGCGGCAGAACGATGCCCGGATACAAGTTCTGGGTGATGAACACGTCGCGCCGGTTGAAGGCCGCGCGCGCGATTCGCACCAAAATCTCCCCCGGGCCGGGTTGCGGGGTCTCGATCTCCTCGACGTGGAGTTTCTCGGGGCCGCCGAGTTCGTTCAGACGTACGGCTCTCATGCGCTCATTGATTGATGATGCGCTCCGTCGGTTGCGGCTGCGGCGCCGCGCCCGGTTCGGCGTCATCGCTCGGCTCGTCGCTTGGGCTATCGCTCGGTGCGGCTTGGGGCAGGGGCGACTCGAGCGGCGCGCTGGAGACCGGCAAGGGAGTCGTTTGGGGAAGCGGCGTGCTCCCCACGTTCACCGGCGGCAGGGGCACGGATCCCAACCCGAGAGCATGTGCTCCCTTCGCGATGAGATCGGGGGTGAAGTTCGACGCCTCGGCGGCCACTTCGATCGCGGACGTTATGCCGCCGCCGTATGCGATCTGCGCGTAGCCGAGCCCGGCCAGCAGGATGATCCCGGCGATCGGCGCGAGCGCCCCGAAGCGGCTGCGTGAAACGACCGTTCCGCCCGCAAAATCACCGAGGTGTCGATGGCGCGGCGTGACGAGTGCGAGGAACGGACCGATCGCCATGAGATCGACCGGGCGCAGCAGATAGCGCATGAAAACGCGTCCGCCGCCGGCATGCCGTCCGTCCACCGCGCGGGTGTGGAGCCCAAAGAGCGCTTTGCCGATCGTCGTGCCCAGAAGCGCCTCGCACAGGTACGCGAAGCCGAACGCGATCCCAAGCGAAATGCCCGCAAGCGACAGAAAGCCCGCCTCGTTGCGGCTCCCGTAGGCTAAGTACCCGGCCTCGAATGCGTGAAAGCCGAAAGTCGCGATGAGAAACGCAATGCCGAAGACGTCCACGAAGAACGCGGCTAGCCGCGACACCAGATAGAATGGTACGTTACCGAAGCGATGAACGTAGGGGCCGCCTGAAGCCGCGCCCGGGGGCGGCCCCGGCCGTGGCGGCGGCTGCTGCGGGACCACCGGAATCGGTTGCGTCAGCGCATTCGGATCGGGCGGCGGCTGGTTCATGCTCGATACCTACACGGAGTCGCCGGCCGATGTTGCATTAGAGACGTGGAAGGAGCGCCTTCGCGGTCTTGATTTCGATCGTCTGAGCGAGGGTCGTCGGCGCAATGGCCGCTCCTGCGTACTCGGCGGTCGTCGCGCTCGCCATAATCTGGATCCCGCGATTCCCTTTGCGAACGCGCAATCCCACCGCGTTGATATGCGCCTCGTCCCCGACGCCGGGAAAGGGTTTCTCGCCTGGAACGTGTTGTTGTCCCGTGTTCAGGATACCCCAGTCGTCGGTCACGAGAACGTCGATCGTCCCCGAGTCGCTGATGTATTGGCAGTGCGTTATGTGCTGATTCGGCTTCGCGTCTATCGTTTGCTTTGCCGTGCGGCCGAGAATCTGCTTGGCGATTCGGCGGGTCAGCAAAACGCACGCGTCCGGAACCGCAGCCGATGCGCTCGACGTGCCGCCGTTCGAAGCCGCTGAGGCGTTTGACGTCCCGCTCGAGGACGATGCGCAGCCGCTCATGGCGACGGCCGTCCCCAAGACGCCCGCCCGCAGCAGGACTCTCAAAGTCGATCTCATCGCCGTCATCGCAGGTTCCAGCCGCCGCTCACGACGAGATTCGAACCGGTCAGATATGCCGGAGCCTCCCCCGCAAGATAGCGCACCACGGCGGCCACATCCGCGTACGTCCCGAGCCGGCCGGCGGGGATCCATTCTTTCTTCACGTCGCCGATGCTGTTCTCCAAAATTCCCGGGGATACCATGTTGACTGCGATACCGTGCACGGCTTCTTCCGCAGCGAAGGAACGCGTCAACATCCACACGCCGGCCTTGCCGATGTGGTAACCCCAAGCGTCATGATACGCTCCGGGTCGCCCGGCACCGGAATCACCGATGTTGACGATGCGCTTACCGGCGCCTGCCCGCAATAACGGTAAGCAGGCCCGCGTTGTGAAGAACGTTGCCGTAGCCGTCGTGTCGATGCCGCGACGCCATTCGTCGCTCGTAAGATCGATGCCGCGAACATCGGTAAAGGCGCCGGCATTGTTGATCAGGACGTCGAGCGACCCGTAGGCGGCGTCCACCGCTGCGGCGACTGCTAATGCTCCGGCTTCGGCCGTTAGATCCGCCTGCACGACGTGCGCCGAGCCGCCGGCGGCTTCGATCGTCCGTTGCGTCTCGGCCGCGCCGGCGGCGTTGTTGTAATAATGGACGACAAGAGCAAAACCGTCGCGGGCAAGCGCGATCGCAAGCGCCGCGCCGAGCCCGCCGCCCGCGCCGGTGATCAGTGCGATTCGCAAGCGGTCCATATCGAAGCTTGTCATCCTGAGCGGAGGCGCCCTTCGACAGGCTCAGCACAGCCTCCGCGCCGCCTTTGGCGCTTCGCATCACGCTTGTCATCCTGAGCGGAGGCGCGAAGCGCCGGAGTCGAAGNNCGGAGTCGAAGGACAGCCGGAGCACTCGCCGTTGGTCCTTCGACCGGGCCTCGGTGGTCCTTCGACCGAGTACCGGTGGTCCTTCGACTGCGCGCCTTTGGCGCTTCGCTCAGGATGACATTGGCTTTCCTATCGAAGCTTGTCATCTTGACATTGCAGGCCTCGAGTTTGTGCGCGGGAAACGGGGCGGACCGTGACGTTCGTAAAGGTCGGGTGCGCGCGCGGCGCCTGATGCGTTTCCGGGAACTGCATTTCGACGCTACGGACGAGGCGGTCGTAATGGGTATTCTGAATGTCACGCCCGACTCGTTTTATGACAAGGGGAGATATCGCGACGTCGACCGCGCGCGCGCGCGAGCGGCGGAGATGGTCGAGCAGGGGGCGCGCATCCTCGACGTCGGCGGGCGCTCGTACGCGGTGAACGCCGTCGACGCGCGCGAGGAGCGCGCGCGCGTCGTGCCGGCTATTGAGGCCTTGGTTCGCGACAATCTCGGCGTTGCGCTCTCCGTCGACACGATGCGGCCCGAGGTAGCCGAAGCCGTGTTAGCGGCGGGGGCGCACCTCATCAACGACTGCAGCGGCCTTTACGACGAGCGCCTGGCGAAGATCGTCGCGCGCTACGACGCCGGGCTCGTCGTCCTGTACCTCGACCTCGCGATCGCACATGGGATGATCGCCGAACCGCAGGGGCCGATTCCGGCGCGGACCGCCCGCGCAACCGATTTGATCGGCGAAATCATCGCGGTGGTGAACGAAACCACGCAGCGCGCGCTGGACGCCGGCGTCGCGCGCGAGTCGATCGTCGTCGATCCGGGCCTGGAGTTCAGCAAGGACCTCGAAATCGATCTCGAGCTGCTCGCGCGATACGGCGAGTTGCGCGCGCTCCGTTTCCCCATCCTCATGGCGTGCAGCCGTAAGGACTTTCTCGGGAACGTCCTCAACCGGCCGGCAAGCGAGTTGTTGGCGGCGTCACTTGCCGTCGCGACGATTGGTGCGCTCGCCGGCGCGGCGATCGTCCGCGCGCACGACGTTGCCCAGACCGTTGACGTCGCGCGTCTCGTCGCCCGCGTGCGCGCGGCCGGCGCTCGCACGCAACTCTACACGTAACCGCTGGCGGCGGTCGCGCCTTTCTTGTGCAGTTCCGCTTGGCGCAACTCGACGCGGCGGATCTTTCCGCTGCGCGTCTTGGGAAGCTCGGCGACGAACTCGATCTCGCGCGGATACTTGTAGGGCGCGGTAACGCGCTTGCAGTGTTCTTGTAATTCGCGCACGAGCGCCTCGTTCGGCTCGTAACCCGGACGCACGACCACAAACGCTTTGACGATGTTGCCGCGATCGGGATCCGGGCTGCCGACGACGGCGGATTCGAGCACCGCCGGATGTTCGAGCAGCGCGCTCTCGACCTCGAAAGGGCCGATGCGATAGGCGCCCGACGAGATCACATCGTCCGAACGCCCGACGAACCAGAAATACCCGTCGTCGTCCTTCTGCGCGCGATCGCCCGTGAGGTACCATTCGCCGCGGCGCGTCGCCCGCGTCTCTTCCTCATTCTTATAGTAGCCGCGAAAGAGCGTCGGCGGGTCGCCGCGCAGCCCGATGTCGCCGACTTCACCCGGCTCGCACGGCACGCCGTCCGCGTCGACGACGTCGATATTGTGACCGGGCGTCGGCTTACCCATCGATCCGGGACGCACCGGCGTTCCCGGGCGGTTGGCGACGAGCAGCGTGTTTTCGGTTTGACCGTAACCATCGAGGATCGTCAGGCCGAAGGCTTCCTTCCAGCGCACGAGCACTTCGGGGTTGAGCGGTTCGCCCGCGGAGACGCAGTGCCGCAGCTTCGGCAGCTTCCAACGCTCGCCCAACCGCTCGAGCTTCGCTTCGAGCCGGTATTCGGTCGGCGCTTGGCAGAGCACGGTCACCTCGAGGTCGCGGATTAGGTCCATGCGTTTCGCCGGATCGAAGCCGGCTTCGTCGAGCACGATCGCGGAGCCGCGCGACCACGGTCCGAGCAGCACGTTCCAAAGCGATTTCGCCCAGCCCGTTCCAGCCGTGCACCAGACGAGGTCATCGGGCCGCGCATCGAGCCACACCTCCGCTTGCATCCGCTTGGCGTAGGTGTAGGCGTGCGTGTGCACGACGCCTTTGGGATCCTTCGTCGTACCGCTCGTGTAGACGATGTACGCGAGGTCGCCGGCCGCAGTCGGATTGCCGGCGGTCGGGCGGGCGCTTGCGATCAGCGGATCGAGCGCCGTCCAGCCGGTCGCCTCGCCGCCGGCGAGCAGATAGCGCGTGAGGCCGGGCGCGTCGGAGCGAAGGAGGTCGACCTCGGCGCGGTTGGAAGGATGCGCGACGATTGTCGTCGCGTCGCTGTGGTTGGCGCGAAACGCGAGGTCTTTCGCCCGCAGCTGTTCCGAACACGGGACGACCACCGCGCCGAGGCGGTTGAGCCCAACCATCGCGTAGAGCCACGCCGGAACTTTCGGAAGCAGCACGACGACGCGCTCGCCCTGCTTGATGCCGAGCTCGGCGAACGCTCCGGCATAGCGCCGCGTCGTCTCGGCGATCGCGTCGAAGGCGACGTCGTGCCGCACGCCCGCCGCATCGACGAACAGGAGCCCGCGACGGCGCTCGTGGCCCAGCGCGTCGATCACGTCGCGTCCGAAGTTGAATTCCGCGGGCACGTCCCGCGCGAAAGCCGCAGTGTCCATGGCTCGATCTATACGGCCCGGCCGCTGCGATTCCCAGGCTCGGACATTTACGCCGATAACCACCACAGTGGGGGTCACCATGCCGTTTCGCCGTGCCGTTTTCGCCGTAGCCCTGGTTCTCGCCGCGTGCAGCGGAGGCGGAGGCGGGACGAGCGTCCCGGCGCCGGGCAGCCCGACGTCGAGCCCGGGCGCAACGGCCGTACCGAGCTCTGCGCCGAGCCACGGGGCGACGGCAGGTCCGACGGGGTCGCCCACCGCGGCGCCGAGCGCTGCGCCAAGCGCCGCCCCGAGCGGGGGTGCGACGGCAACCGCCTCGCCCGTGCCCTCCTCGTCCGCGACTGCTTCGATTCTCGTCCATTCGTCGACTAAGGTGGCCGCGATCTCGCGCCTGATTCTCGGTGCGAACATGGCCGGATGGGTCGACATCACCGAGTCCGGTCTCGCGCCTGCGCTCTCGGCTTCCGACTTCACCGCGACGCGCTGGCCCGGCGGCTCGACGTCCGACGAGTACCACTGGCAGACGAATGCGAGTTGTAACGGCGGCTACATCGCTACCAACTCGACCTTCGACAACTTCATGCATGACGTCGCGCAACCGGCGAATCTCGACGTTGCGGTTACGCTCGACTACGGTTCGAACGCGGCTTGCAACGCGGGCGGCGATCCGAGCGAAGCCGCGGCCTGGGTGGCCGAGGCCAAGACGAACGCCTACGGCGTGAAATACTGGACGGTCGGCAACGAGGAGTACGGCTCGTGGGAGTACGATCTCCATTCCTCGCCGCACGATCCAACGACGTATGCCTCGGCGCTCGCAACCGGGTTTTATCCGCAAATTAAAACCGCCGATTCGAACGCGCAAGTCGGCGCGGTCGTCGAAGCGAACAGCGCATGGGACTCGACGGTCCTTACGAGCGCGGCGTACGACTTCGTCGAACTGCACTACTACGCCCAAGCGCCCGGCAGCGAGAACGACCAAACCTTGCTCACGCAAGGAGCGCCGGCGCTCACGACCGAGATCAACACGCTGAAATCCGAACTCGCAACCGCCGGACATGCCTCGACGCCGATCTACGTCGGCGAGATCGGCTCGGTCTACGGCAATCCCGGAAAGCAGTCGATGTCGATCGTCCAGGGGCTGTATGCGGGGATGGTGCTCGGCGAACTGATGAACGACGGCGTCTTCCGCGCGACGTGGTGGCTCGGCTTCGGGGGCTGCAACGACGCGTCGTCGGGCGCGAATTTCTCGTCGAGCCTCTACGGTTGGCAGAACTTCGGCGGCTACATGATCCTCTCCGACGGCACGCCTGAATACGGCTGCTCGAACGCGACCGCCGTGCCGCGCGGGACGCCGTTCCCGACCGCACGCGCGTATCAGCTCATGTCGCAGGTCGCGCAAACCGGCGAGCACGCGCTCGGCGTCACGACCGCGTCGGCGCTCTCGACGGTGCGCGCGTACGCGGCGACCCACGGCTCCGGCTACGCAGTCGTCCTGTTCAACCTCGACGAGAACAACGCGCACGCCGTCAACGTCGGTGTCGACGCCATGACGTCGGGGTCGGGCGCAACGATCACGACGTACGGCAAAGCCCAGTACGACAATTCGCAGCAAAACGTTTGGACGGGGCCGGTATCGCAGTCCGTCGGGGCGTGGCAGCACACCGTGCCGGTCACACTTCCGCCGTGGAGCATGAACGTCGTCTTGCTCGCCCCGTAGTACGGCGAAGGGCCGCGCCGGTGGCTCGCGAAGCGTTTTTTCCATGGCGAAAATCTCCGCGTTCCTCGTGCCGATGGATCCGAAGCGGTTGAAGCCGTTGGTCAAGGCGAGCCGCTTGCGTTTTGGGCGGTTCGAAGCGCGCGGCGTAACGGCGATTCTGTTCGGCGTAGCGGCGATCGTCGTCGCAGGCGGAGCGAGCGCGGCCCTGCGCGCGGGCGCGACCATGCTGCCCGAGACCCTGCGCGAGTCGCGCGAACTCTGGCTCGCGGTCCGCGGCCGGCCGCGCCAGCTGACGGCTACGCCGTGATCGATAACGCCTCGATGACCGCCCTAATCCGGCGGGCCCTGCCCGACGCCAAGGTCGAAATCGTCGACCTGACCGGCACCAAAGACCACTTCAACGTGTTGGTGCGCTCGGGGTCGTTTCAAGGGGTCCCGCTCATGGATCGCCACCGAATGGTCGAGAACGCGCTTGCCGAGGCGCGCGCCGACGGTCGCATCCATGCCATGTCCATCCGCACCGAAATTCTGGAGTAACGAATGTCAGCCGACGCAATCCGTCAAGAAATCGAACACGAGGTCGCGAACAACGCGATCCTGGTCTACGGCAAAGGCACGAAGCAAATGCCGCGATGCGGCTTCACGCTTGAGACGATCGAATTTTTCAAACGCTTCGGTTACCCGTTCGAAGTCGTCGACGTCCTCGAGAACATGCCCAAGCGCGAAGTCCTGGCCCAGATGACGGACTGGCCGACGCTTCCCAAAGTCTTCATCGGCGGCACGTTTTACGGTGACACCGACATTCTGGGACCGATGGCCGAGAACGGCGAACTGAAAGCGATTCTGGCGAAGGTGTTTCCGGGAGTGCCGGAGCCGGCGCCCGTCATCAACCTTCACTGAGGCGCGGTGTTCGCGCTTTACTCTCCCGGCGACGAGGCGACTTGGCTCGCCTCGTTTCGTTTCTCCGTCGAGATTCGGCCGCGCTACTGCGAGTGCGATCCGCAGGGCCACGTGTCGAACGTCGTCTACCCCGAGTACCTCGAGTTCTCGCGCCTGCAGTTCTTCAAGGCAGCGCACGATCCCGAACCCGGCGACTTTGCCTTCCAACACGTGGCGGCCGAACTGCGGCTGCGCTACGTAGCGGCGTGCTTCTACGACGAACCGATCGCGATCCACTCAAAGCTCGTGGCGCTCGGCCGGTCGAGCGCCACGATGGATCAGGCAATCGCCGGCGCAGACGCAACGATCCGCGCGATCTGCCGGGTCGCGGTCGTTCGTTCGCGCGGCGCGGGACCCGAACCGTGGTCCGGTCAGCAGCGCGCCGCGCTGGAACGCTTTTGCGGCGGAGAGCTGCCCCTGGGGCCTCCGTGACGGCTAGGTTTTTGTCGTGCGGGCGGCTTCCTCGCGAACGATGTTCGTGACGGCGACACCGAGCGCACCCATGCCGACGGCAGCGTCGCGCAGCGGCTGGACGATGTCGGACTTGCGCTCGAGTGCCGTCAGGGTCTCCTCGATGCGCTTGCGCGTCCAGATGACGTCCGCTTCCTGCTCTTCGACGGTCTTCGTGGTGGGTTTGCCCTTCGGCAAGAGCTGGCCGGCCGTGTGGAACACCGCATCCTTCGCGATCATTCGCTGGACCAAAAGACCAAGAATGGCGGCGACGACCGCGTAAGCGACGGCCACGATCAGCGCCGCGAGCGGGAACCCGAGGCTGACCGACAACCCGGAGACAATTGCCGCGGTCAAGCACGCCAGCGCGAGCAGCCCGAGCGCCGCCGCGAAACCGAACGACAGCGCCGTCCGCGTGACGGCGCCGCGCTTTTCGATGAGTTCGGTCCTGACAAGCTGATATTCCTGATTCACGAGGCTCGAGATGTCGTTGAACAGGCGTAGCAGGAGCGAACGTGCCGGCTGCGACCGCAATTGGTTGGGCTGCGCGAAGTTGTTGCCATTCATCTGGGGTAACTCCAATTCGGTTCCGTAAGCGACGAGGTCGATTGCTAATCGACTGCTACCCCTCCTTACCCTCTTTTGTCGCAGCTTAAAAGGGGCTCGCTTGATCGAGCCGGGCGTCGATCGGGCCGGCGGAGCCTACCGAGCGGGCTCGCGCGCACGAGGCGGCGGCGCGCCGTGGGGGTCGGCATAGGCGCCCGCCGGGGTCGCCATCAGGCAGCGCAGCTCGTCCTCGGAAAGCTCTTGGGAGAAATCGCGTACGGCCGGGACGATGCAGAAGAAGCCGAACTGCTCGGCGCTCCGATTGACGAACTGATGCGGCTCCCACGGCCCGACGTAGACGACGTCGTGCGGGCGGATCTCGCGCACGTCGGAGCCGACGATGGCATACCCTTTGCCTTCACCCACGATCACGAAGTGCTCGTGTTCGTGTTTTTCGAGCCGGGTCACGGTCCCGGGCGGTAACGCGAAGTAACGCACTTCCTGCGATGGCCCCGGGTCCGCGTTCGACTCCTTACGACCGCCGATCAGGGTGTGGCGGACGACCGGCGTTTGGGTCCCGGGCACGTAGCCCTCGCGCTCCACGCCTTCCCAACCGCCATCCGCCCGCCGGACCACCCGCCGTTGTTCCATAACGCGACCCATCATAGCACGGCGCCCGCTGCCGAAGGCCTGCCCGGAGGGGGGCAGAAACCGGCCCGGCGTGGCGATCAGCTACTGGCTCTTCAAGAGCGAACCCGACTCGTTTGGCCTCGATCGGCTCGAACGTGAAGGCCGCACGGAATGGAGCGGCGTTCGCAACTATCAGGCCCGCAATAATATGAAGGAGATGCGGCTCGGGGATCTTGGCTTCTTCTATCACTCGAGCACGAAGGTCCCCGAGATCGTCGGGATCGTCAAAGTCGTGCGCGAGGCCTATCCCGACTTCACCGCGCGCGAACGCGGCGGCCCGTACTTCGACCCGAAATCGACCACGGCAAATCCAATCTGGGAAATGGTCGACGTCGCGTTTGAACGCCGCCTCCCGCGTCCGGTCACGCTCGCGGAGCTTCGCGCCAACCCGGCGCTTGCGCCGACGATGGTGCTGCTGCGCAGGGGCTCGCGCCTTTCCGTACAGCCCGTCCATAAACGCGAGTGGGACATCATCCTCGCGCTCGCTGAGCAGCCTGCGCCAAGCATCTAAGCGCACGCTGCCCGGGACGATTCCGGCTGCAACGTTGGACATTTGTAACGAAGGAGAGATACTTAAAGGCGTCTTAACCATTTGCTGCTAGCCTCTGGTGCTAGAGCGGTCCCCTAACGAACGATCCGCCTTTTTCTTTTTCGGAGCACAGGTTTGTCACAAATACACTGCTTGCTTCGGCATTTCGTCGCGTCGCTTCTCGTAGCGACGTCACTGGTTGCTTTGTCGCATGCGGTCGCGGCGCAGGTTGCGTCGCCCGCGCCGGCATCTACCGCGACTGCGTCTCCCGCGACCGCCCCGCCTACGATCGCACCGCCGGCGATCGCACCGCTGGGGCCCGCAATCAACGGTGTCGTGAGCAGCGAACGCGGGCCGCTCGCCGGGGTGACGGTAACGATCCATGGGCCTGCAACCCAATCGGTCACGACGCAAGCCGACGGTGCCTTTCACTTTACGAACATTCCGGCCGGCACGTATCGGTTGACCGCGACGGCCCCCGGATATCAGCCGCTGCCCAACACGGTCGTGACGATGGCTGCCGATAGTCCGCAAACGGTCGCGGTCACGCTGGAGGCGGCGACTTTGAGTTCGCTGCGCACGATCGCGAGTACGTCGACGGTCGGCCGCGGCTCTACCGCCGTCAATACGACCGGCGCCGCGCTGGAGACGGTGACGGCGCAAGAGTATATCGATCGCGGCGATTTCCAGGTTCAAGACATCCTTGAAGAATATCCGGGCGTCGAGCTAACCAGAGCGTCCTCCGGTGGAGCTCCGGGCGCGAACACCGACGTCGGGATACGCGGCGCGGCCCCCTACGAGACGCAGACGCTCATCGACGGTCACCCGGTGACCGGCGGCTCGTACGGAGAGTTTCTCATCCAGTTCCTCAACCCGCTCGTGCTCAGCGGGATCGAAGTCGACGCGGGCCCGGGCGTCATGGGCAACACGATTCAGAATGCGGTCGGAGGAACGGTCAACTTTCGCACGCCGCCGATTACTACGACCCTGCAAGGCCGCTTCACGACCGGTTACGACTCGTATAACGGCAGCACGTACTCGGCGCGCGTCTCAGACACGATCGGGAAGTTTGGTTTTCTGGCAGCATACGGTTTCTACGGCACGCCAGGGTATTTTACGGGCGACCTCCTATCGGTCAGTGCTTCGAGCGGCGCGCAAGCGGGCGTCATCCCAACGGCGACGGTGAATCAGGCGATCCCTGCGAGCGAGACGTTTCAAAACCGCTCGCAAGTCTTCAAGGTCGCCTATAATTTTTCGCCGACCACCGCGTTGACGCTGGGAGAGATCGCCGAGCAGACGTACGTTGATTACACGGCAACGCTCGACACCGTCGAGCCGGTCAAAATCGTGGGCGCCTGCTCGGCGTGCGGGACGTACAACAATCCGGCTTTCGGTAACCTCGTCGGCCAAACGGTCTTGGGTTCGACCCAGTACGACAACCTGTACCTGGGCAACTACGAGCTCGACAACGAGCCGATTCTCACGGCCGACCTGCGCACGGCAATCGGACCCGGAAACCTTCTCGCGCGTTTCTATACCGGATCGATCAACCGTCAGATCGACGATCCTCAGGAATCAAATCAGATCACCGCATGGACCAAAAATGCGGCTGGGGCGCTGGTGCCGACGCTGGATACACCCTACTACGAAAGCGAGATCGATCGTCTCCGTGGCGGCGATTTTTTGTACAGTGCTCCATTCGGGCCAAATCAGGAGGATCTGATCCAAGCCTCCTATGACGAGCACTCCGACACGGCGCTCGATTGCAGCGGTTCGTCGTTTACTTTCGTCCTGACCGGGCCCAATACGGACTGCACGGCCGGCAACCTCATTTTGCTGTCGCGCACGTACTCGCTTCGCGCGCAGTACAACGTCTTACCGAAGCTCCGCGTCGAATTCGGAAACTATTTCTCGGACACGACTTTTGTGGGCTCGCGCGACGATCCGCGCGCGACGCTCGTGTGGACGCCGCAACCAAACACCGCAGTGCGATTCGCGGTCGGCACCGCATACGTCGCGCCGCCGTCGGGCTTCGTCGCGCCAATCGCCGGCGAAAACAAAGCCGTCGTCAACGGCACCCTCGAGGTCTCCGACGCGCTCAAACCGGAAACGTCCGCCGGCGTCGACATCGGTACGGACCTCGGTATCCACGGCGATTCGAAGATCACCTTCGACGTGTACAAGACGGCGCTGACCAATCGGTTTTCGACGACCACGATCGAACCGGCGTTCACGCTCGGGGCAGGCGTTCCGTTCGGATTTTACAACGGGATGCCGTTCTCCAAGATCAGCGAAGTCTACAACGCTTCCGATGCGAATGAAGAGGGAATCGAACTCGGCTACTTGCGCGCGCCTCGCGTCGGTTTCGGCGTGCACGCGGATTTCGACTTACTGCGCGCATACGAATACAACACGGTGCCCTTGCAGCTACCCGGTATTAGCGTTAGTAGTTCCCAGGTCGACACGATCGGCGGCGACGGAAGCGAGACGCCGGGGTACCAGATTCCCGGTTACCCGTACTGGCACGGGCGCGCCGAAGCCTCGTATCGCTTCCCCAGCACGGCGCGTCTCGCGTTCGGCGCGACGTTCTATGGTGCGAACAACTCGTTCGGCGAGCCGGGGTTCACGCTGTTCGATTTCCACTCGGACCTGCCGATCACTCCCGCGGGCGTGCGGCTCACGGCATCGATCGAGAACGTCTTCAATCATGACGACTATCGCACGCTCGGTGAATACGCCTATGGCTACCTGCCCCCCGGCGAGACGGTACCGTATTCCCTTTTCTTCGCTCCGCCGCGGCGCGCGACACTGCAGCTCATCTATCCTTTCGGAGGTCGCCCGTGAACCTACGCTACGGACTGTTCGCCCTCGGCATGTTCAGCCTCGCCGCCTGTAGCTTGAGCGGTAACGGCGCGTCGAACAACAATCCATTGGCGGGCGTAACGATCGTCCAGCCGTCGCCGACGGCGCCTCCCACAGCGACGCCGGTTCCGACGCCGACGCCGTCTCCGGCGCCGGCCGCGACCGAGGCGCTCAGCGACACCACATTTGCAAGCGGAGGTTTCACCGCCGGCTGGACTGCCTGCAGCATCCCGCACGCCCCGCCGGTCGGCTCAACGGCAACGCCGTTCCCGGCGGTCCCCGCCGGCAGCATCGGCGCCGCGATCGTTAGTCCTTCGAGTTCGCCATTCCAAGTAACCACGAGCCCAAGCCCCGCACCCGCGACGACGCCCGCGATCTACACCGGAACCTATTCCGCGTTGACGTTCTCCGGTACCGGTGCGCAGACCGTATACGAAACGAACGGATCTAAAGCCGGGCTGGCCGGTGCAAACGGCATCTGCCAAACGTTCACCGTTCCCACGAGCGCCGTGCTGACGATGTACGTTAATGAAGGCGGCTCCGATACCGGCCTGAAGTACGCGGATCAAGAGGCGGATCTCGTCTCGTCGAGCGGCGTCACGACAAACCTATTCCTCGAGTTGAACGATCCGCCAAATGCCGGCAACTCGGGCTACACGGACTCCGGCGGGACCTGGGAAGAACGGGGACCATTCAACCTGACTGCCGCGCCGTACAATTTCACGCCGGGGCAATCACTGACACTTTTCATCGGCGCTTTTGATAGCGATCCGAGCAAATACTACGGCGTCTACGTCTTCGTCGGCGAGGCGACGGTCACGGGGACGACTACCCCAGCTTCCAAGAGGAGGCGCGACGCGTGGTTCCCGGTCAACACTTTCCTGGGCGGCACGAAGTCGCAACGGTAGCGATCCCCGGGAGTCCCGCCTAGTCTTTCGCGATCTCCAGCAGCGCCGTTTGGGCGCAGAATAGCTGCTCCCCGTCCGGCACCGAGCGACGAACGTAGGTGCCGTCGGGGCGCAGCCAGCGGGTCTTGCAGTTGTCGCGCTCGAGCACGTCGAGGATCCCCGTGCAGATGGATTCGCGCAGCGCCTCGTCGAGCACCGGGACGATCGTTTCGACGCGCCGGTCGAGGTTGCGGCCCATCCAGTCCGCGCTGCCGATGTAGACCTCGCGCCGGCCGGCGTTCTCGAAACAGAAGATGCGCGAATGCTCGAGAAAGCGCCCGACGATGCTGCGCACGCGAATGGTCTCGCTCACGCCCGGGAGACCCGGCCGCAGTTCGCACATTCCGCGCACGATCAGCTCGATCGGGACGCCGGCCTGCGAAGCGGCGTAAAGTGACTGGACCATCCGCGCGTCGCTGATCGCGTTGAGCTTCGCGATGATCCCGGAGGGCCGGCCGGCGCGGGCGTGTTCGGCCTCGCGCTCGATCAGGTCCACGAACCCCTGGCGCATCGTCGTCGGCGCGACGAGCAGCGTTCCGTATTTCGTGCCCTTGGAGAAGCCGGTGAGCCGGTTGAAGAGGTGCGTGACGTCGACCCCGAGTTCGGGGCGGCACGTGAACAGCGACAGGTCGGTGTACGTCTTGGCGGTCTTGTCGTTGTAGTTGCCGGTGCCGAAGTGGATGTAGCGCCGGATGCCCTCGGGCTCGTTGCGCACGACCAAGATCACCTTGGCGTGCACTTTCATGCCCGGGAACCCGTAGACGACGTGAGCCCCGACGCGCTCTAAGTTGCGCGCCCAGTGAATGTTATTTTCTTCGTCGAAGCGCGCTTTGAGTTCGATCAGCGCGGCGACTTGCTTTCCGTTCTCGACTGCCTCCACGAGCGCCGCGACGACCGGCGAATCGCCCGACGTGCGGTACAGCGTCTGCTTGAT
>PMHP01000011.1 GCA_003158195.1 Vulcanimicrobiota bacterium
CCGGGATCGCATCGCCTCCGCGACGTCTTCGAGCGACTGCGTTTTAGGCGCCCGCCTCGCATCGCTAACGATGATGATCGACCGCGGCGGATCGGCGCCGAGCTCGAGCCGCGCGTCGATCGGCCACTCTGTTCCGGCGATCGCGTCGGCGGCAGCCATTCGGTAGCCGGCCGAATTCCGCGAGCATCGCCGCGCTCGCGTATGCGTCTACAATAGCCGGCCAACGTACGGCGACCCGTACAATGTCGAATCGGACGGATCGTACGTTCCCGGCGCGCGTTTTACTTGGTGTAATCAGAGCGACCCGCACCGCTTCCCACCGCAGCCCGAACGAGGAGAACATGCAACGGAACATTTCACCCATCGACCTTCGCCGCGCCGTCCGATTCGGAACGGCATTCGCAGGGATGCTGATGTTTTCAGCGGCGATACAAGCAGCCGCGCCTGGTCCCGCCGGTGCAGCCACAACGTCGGCATGCGTCAAGACCATCGAACCGCTTGCCGATGCGGATCGAACGGTGGCGAAGCCGCTTGACGCCAAGCACTACCTCAACACGCCTTCGGTCATCGCGGCGTGCGGGTCGGTTGCGAACGCCGTTGCAAAAATCGAAAAGGAGAACTCGGCGGCGTGTACGTCGCTCCTCCAGGGCGATCTCCCCGAACCGCAACCGGATTTCACGAACAACGGGGACATCATGAAGAATTGCGGGGAACCGTCGCACGCGCGAGCGCTCTACAAGCACATGTTGGCGAGGTACGTTCCACCCGCACCGGCGCCGAGCCCCACGCCATGTTCCAATACGAACGCATCCCAGGCCAGACTCTGCGAGAGGATGTCGGGCGCGCACCACTAGCCCGCGGGCCGGCTTTTCCGGGATTTTCTCGTTTTTCGGTCGGAATCCGAATCAGGCTCGTCCTTGCTTCGCATGTAAGGGGCCAGGAGTTCGAGTCTCCTCATCTCCACCATTTGGAAACCCGTATGAGACAATTGTTTCTGCGGGTTTTTGATTTCAACGACGCAATACTGAACTGTCGAGTGCGTGCTTATCTCTCGCGAGGAGCGGGCACAGAGGACCTAATAACGAGGCTGCAAACCGCCGGGCATTCAGCCGGAAGAGACGCGCGAGCTAAAAGCAGCTTCGATTCAAGGAATGTGCCTTGTCAGTTACAGCTAGCCGACCGTGGGGCGCGGTCTCGGAGCGCTTAACTTCAGGCTCCGCCGACCCTCCAGCAGCCCTTCCTACGCCTTAGCGACCTCCGCGGGCCCCGTACGGTTCGTATTCGTACAAGCGATTGTACGGGTCGTCCGTTTGGGCTAGACGCTTCATGCGCTACTTAATGAAGCATGATGAAGATCGAAATTGCCGCTGCCGCTGCCCTAATAGCGACGACCGCTTCCGCTGCACCGGTTGCCGCGAGCGGCGACGGCCACTTGACGTTTACAAGCGCGCACTCGAACATGGTCATGATCTCGGTCGGCGGCGGGAAGCCCGTGCCCGCGACCTTCGATACGGGATCGATCGGGCTGCAAATTTACGACTTTGCCGTCGGCAAAGACGTCACGCCGGCAAAAGATAGCCCGGGCACGCGCGCGTACGGCGGCGGCCGCGTCTTTCACGTAAAGTACGCGATGGCAAAGGTTGCGATCGAAGGCATCTCGACCGTTAAGCCGATCGAGATCGCGATCGTGACGGAGAAGTCGTGCACCGACGGCAAGTGCCCCGACCTAACCGGCGCGGCGCTCGAGGCAGCGGCGAAAAAGTCGGGCCGGATCGGCATCATGGGCGTCGGCTTCGGCAGCGAAGCGCATACGCCGAATCCCATACGCGAGCTGCCCGCGCAGTATAGCGATGGCTACGTGGTGAGCAACGAGGGCATCACGCTCGGGCTCGCGAGCGCGTCCGGCTTCAAAACGGTGTCGCAGCCCGCCGGGACCGTCGCCGGCACGTACGGGAAGCTTTTTAACGCGTGTCTGACGATCGCGAAGACGACCCTGAAGAAGGGTTGCTCGCCGACCTTGTTCGACACCGGTAACGGATCCGTGACGGTTGCACCGAGCCAACTCGCGCAGCTGCCGACGACGCCGCACACGGCCGAAGCCGTCGTTCCGGGTGCGGTCGATTGGAAATTCACGGCCGGCGGTCCCCATCAAATCCGTTTCCACTCGCACGCGCCCGCCGTGCTCGGACTGCCGTTTCTGACCGGTTACGATGTCGAGATCGATCTCGCCGGCGGAAAGTACGGCTTCCAAAAACGCGCGCAAGCCGTGCCGTTCTCGGCGATGCGCAATCAGGAGACTGACGGGTCATGAAATCAGCTCGCCTCGCCCCGGCTTTTTGCGTAGTCGCGCTGTTCGCGTCCGTCGCACCGCCGGCCGCGCTCGCAAAACTCAGCCAGACCGGCACTGCGAGCGCGCAGTTCAAGGACGCTGAGTCGGTCCCCGGAGCGTTCCTCACGGGTACGACCACTCGCGTAACCCTCGCAGACGACGGCACGACGGTGACCCTGACCGCGCAGCTCGAGAGTTTAAAGACGAGCCAGTCCTTGTATGACAAACAACTACGGAGCACCTTAGAAGTTGGGACGTATCCGACGGCATCATTCAAGGTGACCCGCAAATCCCTCAGATTCTTGTCGAGTCGCAGCTCGGCGAGCGGTGCGGCGAGCGGCTCGCTCACGCTGCACGGGGCGACGAAGCCGGTGAAGTTCAAATATCACGCGACGCTGACGAACGCGACGTACCGCGTGACACTGACGGCGTCCATCGACGATGGGGAGTTCGGGATCGAGTTTCTCTCGCTTCTCGGCGTCTCGTATAACCAGGAGGTTCAACTGAGCTCGACATTTAGCGCCATCGACCGCTAACGCAACGCGCACGCCGGCGCAAGGCGCGCTCTCGACGCTCGCGAGGCCCTCACTGCTTCGTGCACGTCATGCTGGTTGTCGTGCCCAGCGTGTTCTTTTGAATCGTTTGATAGATCGTCGNNGGTCCGACGGCAAACGCGCTCAGCGCGTACGCGTCGAAGTCGCCGTTGTCTTGCGTCGCGATCATGTCGAGCGTGCCGTCGTAGGAAGAAATCGCGTAACGGCGGGCAAAGTGCGCCGAGGTTTCGGTAAAGACCTTAGCATTCGGGCTCATCGCACCCGTCACGGTGTAGGAAATGCCGGCAGCGCCTGCGGGCGTTTGCACGCATTTCCACGTTCCCGCGAATTGGTTCAACTCCGAGAGACTCGGCGAACCGGTCGCGTCCTTGCCCGCGTTGATGCGATCGCTCCCGTTGCCGGCGAGCGCGGCGATCGAGGATCCGGCGAACAACGCGGCGGCAAAGAAAAGCGTAGATGAATGCATGTTGCGAAAGTCCTTCGATGAGAGAGAGATAGGCCGATTGTCGCCCGTCCGGCGTCGATTGCGAACGGACGACCCGTACGCAGACTCGTACGAGCCCCAAGATCGTGCGGGGGCGGCGCTGCGGCCGAGAGAATCTCAGCACGTGTTCCAGAAGGCCGGGGTACAGAAAGACGACGTTGCGTTGCCGATCGATTTCGGTACGTATCTGCGCCGTCTGCGGATGGAGCAGGACCTCTCGCAAAGCGAGCTAGCGGAACGCGCGAACATGAGCGTCGAGGCGATCTCCGCTCTCGAACGCGGCGTTCGCAAACGGCCGCAAGCCGGCACCGTCGACCTTCTGGTTACCGCGCTCGCACTCGACAGAGACCAATCAAGCGCCCTCCGCGAACTGGCCCGTGCGGCACCTCGTGCGCTTGCGCGCAAAACCTCCGCGACGATACCGCCCGCCGACGCCGGCCCGCACAACTTGCCCTTGAGTCTCACCTCGTTCGTCGGACGCGAAACCGAGCTCGCGGAGATCGGCGAAGCCCTCGAAAAACATCGGCTCGTCACGCTCGCGGGCCCGGGCGGGATCGGCAAGACCCGCACGTCGCTGGAGGTCGCCGCCCGCCGGCTCGATCGCACGAGCGACGGTGTGTGGTTCGTGGAACTCGCGCCGCTAACGACGGGCGACTACGTGCCGGCCACGATCGCACAAGCGATGAAGCTCACCTTGGCGCATGGTAGCGATGCGCTCGAAGATTTGGTACGGGCGCTGACCCACCGCTCGTGTCTAATCGTCCTCGACAACTGCGAGCACGTCATCGACACGGCTTCGGCGGTCGTCGCTGCGATCGTGCGCAGGTGCCCCGAGGTGCGCATCCTCGCTTCCAGCCGTCAACCGCTCGGCGTCGTGGGCGAAGTCGTCTATCGCATGCCCGCACTTCCGCTGCTGCGGACCGGCACGGCTGCAACGCGAACGCTCACGGCTTCCGAGGCGCTCTCATCTCCCGCCGTTGCGCTCTTCGCGGATCGGGCTTCCGAGGCCGACGCGCGCTTCGCGGTGACCGACGACAATGCCGCGATCGTCGCGAGCATCTGCGAGCGGCTCGACGGCATTCCGCTCGCCATCGAACTCGCGGCGCCGCGCGCGAAGATCTTCACGCCGAAACAGCTTCTGGACCGGATCGACGAGCGCTTTCGGCTGCTCACGACGGACAAACGCCATCTCCAACCGCGGCAACAGACGCTGCGCGCACTCATCGATTGGAGTTACGATCTCCTGAGCGAGGCGGAACGAACGATGTTTCGCGCGCTCGGAGTATTCGCGGGGACCTTCGCGTTCGAAGCGGCTGCCGCCGTCGTCGCACCCGACCTCGACGAATTCCAGGCCATGGAAACGATCGCCACGCTGACCGATAAGTCACTCGTCCTCGCGGACGACGCGGGCCAAACCAAGCGCTTCCGCCTCTTGGAAACGACCCGTGCGTACGCGCGCGAAAAACTCGAAGCGGCGGGCGAACTCGACGCCGTCGCGCGGCTCCATCTGGTCTTTTTGCGCGATCTCTTTCAAACGAGCGTCGCGCAGCGCGAGCGGACGGGGAACGGCGCCGCCCACGAACAGACGTTCGCAACCGAACTTGACGACGTGCGTATCGCGGCCGATTTCGCGCTCCACGGCGGGGAGGCCGCACTCGGCGCCGAGATGCTCGCCGCGATCAACGGGATCAGTTGGACGCACATCGGCCACGGCAGCGAGGGGCTCGCGCGCTTACAAGCGTTTCGGGATGCTCTCGGGGCCGATCGGCCCGCGCTCGTCGCGCTGCTGTGCGCGTGGATCGCAGTACTCGCGCGAGAACTCGGCCGCCGGGCGCTTGCGGGCGAAGCGTCTGGTATGGCGGTGACCCGCGCGCGGGCTTCGGGCGATCCGATCCTGATCGCAACCGCCCTCGCGCGCCATGCCAACACGTTGGTTTCCCTCGAACGGCTCGACGAAGCTCGGGACGCGCTCGACCAAGCCGAACGATATCCCGCGCCGTCGGCGATGCAAGGGCGCCGGATCCTGGAGGCGCGCGCGAATCTCCAGCGCCTCACGGGAAACCTGGACGAGGCGGTGCGGACCTGGGAATCGTCGCGCGAGCAGCTGCGCGCGATCGGAGATTCCGGCGACGAGCGCGTCGCGACGGTATGCCTTTCGGAGTGCGAGTTTCAGCGCGGCAACACGGTGCGCGCGATCGATTTGGTCGAAGAGGTCCTGCCGGGTGCGCGCACCGCAGCGGACTGGGGCCTCTACGCGCGCGCCCTCTGCGATCTCGCGGCCTACCATATCGCGGCGGACGAATTCGAGGAAGCAAGGTGCTATGCCGCAGAGGCAGTGCGGCTTGCCGCCGGGCGCGACCCCGGCTCATCGTACCTGGTCATCGGACTCGAGCTTTTGGCGCTCCTCCACGCGCAGAGCGGTGACGAGGTGCGGGCGACGCGAATCGCGAGGTTCGCGACCGCCGCCGGTCGCGCGATCGGCCTGCGCCGCGACTATGTCGCGGGATCGATCTACGAGAAGCTTCAGCACGCCGTCGAGGCAGCCGAAACGGCGAACGGCAACAGCGACCGGGGCTTCCTTGGTGTGGACGAGATCGTGACGCTCGCGCTGGAATGACGAACTGTACGGGTTATCGTACGTTTCGTTCGTTCACGCTCGCAGCCCGTAGCGCGATACTGGATCCAACAGCATGCCTAGCGATATCGTCGTCAGCCTCGATCTCGACGATACGTTCGTAACCGATAATCGGCTCGAACGAACCGTTGCGCTCGCGCGGCTCGATGCGCTCGCGGCGGAACACGACACGCGTTACGATCGCGCGGCGGCCGAGTTCTCGATCGACGAGTTTCTCACGAGCGAACGCGATACGGATCGTGGGACCGACACGTTCATCGCCTGGTTCTACGAACGATTCGCGCGGGCCGGCCGCTCTGCGGTAAATGCGGCTAACGGCTATCGAGCCGCCGTACTCGCCGCCGCCGCCGATCACATCACGGCAATTCCGGGCGCGTGCGAAACGCTCGCCGAGCTCGAGCGCTTGACGATTCCGCACGCTATGCTTACCAACGGATGGAGCCCGCTTCAAGAGGAAAAGGCGCGCCTGATCGGCTTCCAAGGTCCCGTCTTCGTGAGCGAGCGCATCGGTGCGCGAAAGCCCGCGCCCGCTGCGTTTGCACGCTTGAGCGAACACTTCGTCGTGCCGTTCGAGCAGATCTGGCACGTGGGCGACAACGCCCGGGCGGACTGCGGCGGCGCAAAGGGCGTCGGGATAACGACGGTCTGGTTCGATCGGCAGGGTGAGACCTACCCCCGCGACGTTCCCGCGCCCGACTACGTCGTCCACTCTCAAGCGGAATTGCTCGCGTTACTACGAGAGGCGTATGCGAAGCCCGGATAACGCCGGCGTACGATTTGAACTCGTACGGGTTTGCGTACGATTCGTTCGTTCGCGCGCAGAGCCGGACGCGCGATACTCGGATCATGAATATCCGAACGCTCATCGCGCAATCGCTCGTTGCCACCTCCGCAGCGCTTGCTGCGACGTTCGCCGCGGCGAACGTTTTCGCGCAGACGTCGTACGACGGACACTCGCTCGTCATCCCGCTACGCCAAGACGTAAAGCCGAGCGGCGACTACAGCAACTTGAAGATCTACGTGAGCCTCGACGGCGGGAAGCCCGAACCCATGACGATCGACACGGGGTCACAGGAGTTCAACGTCAACTATTCGCCGACGTTCTGGCCCGGCACGCCCGTCGATCTCCTCAAGCCTCCGGTCGATATGTTCGAGGGATTCGGAAACGGCAAGAGCGGCTACATCTATCGTCCGGTCTCGGCACGGGTGGCGCTTTACGCGGCGCCCGTCGGAGGAGCCGCGCCGAAACTCGTGTACCGGATCCCGCAGCCGGTCGCGGTTGGAAAGAAGCTCGCGGACTTCGAGAATCGTTCGTGCAAGAAAGGCCAGCCCTGCACGTATGCGCGCAAGCCACTGGGCGTCTCGACCGACAGTTTCGGGCTCTTTGGCGCCTCGGCGCTCAACGGCGTCGCGACGGCGAGTAACGGGCAGAAGGTCGATCTGCAACCGATCTTGTCCTACATCACGGATCCCGGAGACGGGAAAGCGGGCGCGGGATTCGTCGTCGCCGACAACGGCGGGGCGCACGGACCGTGCTTCGAAGTCGGGCTGAACGATGCGATTCGCAAGCAGTTTCCGTACACGTTCGCGGTGACGACGCAGGGCGACGTCCCGTTTCCCAACACGGGCTACGCGCCGAAGAAATCATCGTTCGGGATCCTCGACGTCACGATCGACAACGTTCGCGATAAATCGCTCCCGACGATCGCGTTCAAATCGGTCATTTATCCGGATACGGGCGGCAATCACAATGTCGGCGTCATGGTGCCGGGGTTGCGGGCGGCAGATTTCCAGAAATACAGCGATTCGAAGAACAAGCGTTCGCGCAACACACTACCCGGTACGCGCATGCGACTTCACGCCTCCAACGGCTTCTCGTACACGTACGTCGTCCCCGATCACTACAACTCAGTCGGGCGCGCGCTCGTCATCAACAACGTCGGGGCCGCCGGCAGTTCGCCCAAGCGCGGTCCGCTGATCAAGCTCAATCTCGCGTTCTACCGCGACGTCGCAGTGATGACCGACTTCGCGCACGGCACGGTAAGCTTCGACCCTAAACCCTTCAACTGCATTTCCTACTGAAAGAAAGCCAGAGTCACAGCACCCGCTTTCGCAGCGCAGCCGAAGCACGCTCGACGGCGATGACGAGGGCGAAATTGACGATCAGATAGAACGACACGTCGCGGTATTGGAAAAGGTTCATCGCCGACAGCAACTGGAAGCCGATGCCGCCGGCACCGACGAAGCCGAGCACGATGCTCGCACGAATGTTTTCGTCGAGACGATAGAGCGCGATGCCCAAGAGCGACGGCGCGACGCCCGGAACGACCGCATGCGTGAAAACGGCGATTCGGCCGGCGCCGGTTAGGGAGAGCGCCTCGACGGGTCCCATATCGATGTCCTCGATCACCTCGGCGAACAATCGCCCGAGCATACCGATCGAGTGCACCGAGAGCGCGAGCACGCCCGGAAAAGCGCCGAGCCCCACGGCCGACACGAAGAGCAGCGCCCACACGAGATCGGGGACGGCACGGAAGAGCGCGATCGATCCGCGCGCAAGAGCGTAGAGGACGGGCGACGGCGTGGTATTGCGTGCGGCGAGAACGGCGAACGGCACCGCGAACACGACCCCCGCGACGGTACCCAGCAACGCGGTGTCGAGCGTTTCGAGCGTGGGGCGAAATGCTTGGCTCCAAAGAGAGACGTTCGGCGGAAACGAGCGATGCAGTATGTCCGCCATGCCGTGGACGCCCGTGAGCAGGTCCTGCGGGCGCGCGCCGGTAACGAACGCGGCCTGAACGAGCACTGCGAGAAAAGCGCCCGCACCGGCGCAGGCGAGCAACCGCGGCCGAAGTCGCGCAACCCCGCTCACGCCGCGGGTTCGGATCGGTAGAGCGAATCGACCATCGCCTGCGAGACCGCACTCGACACGGCGTCGAAAGCGACGCTGCCGTCGCTAAAACCGACGACCCGATCGGCGTATGCGATCGCGAGATCGGGCTGATGCAATACGCAGCATACCGCGAGGCCGTCCTCCCGAGCCAATCTGCGGAGGAGGTGTAAGATATCGTCCGCAGCTTCCGGATCGAGATTCGCTACCGGCTCGTCGGCCAGCAAGACCTGCGGCTGCTGCGCGAGCGCCCGCGCGATTGCGACGCGCTGTGCTTGTCCGCCTGAAAGCGTTGCGGCGCGTTGCGTGCCGAGGTGCTCGAGTCCCACGGTCTGCAAATACCGCGATGCGAGTTCGAGTTCCGACTGGGGTAACGCGCCGGCCGACGTCCACCACTCTGGCCGCCGGCCGAGCGACCCGGTCGCAACGTTCGCGACCACGCTGCGGCGCTTTACGAGGTTGGCGCTTTGCGAGATCAGTGCGACGTTCCGGCGGGCGCGCTGCAAGCCGGCGCCGGTGAGTCCGGCCATCTGTTGTCCGGCAACGAGGATCGACCCCGACTCCGGCGTGACGAGCCGAACGATGCATTTGAGAAAGGTCGTTTTCCCGCTTCCGTTCGCGCCGAGGATTGCGACGAACTCGCCCGATCGCACGCGCAGAGAGACGTTACGCAGCACCGGCCGTTCTGCGCTCGGCCAAGACATCGAAAGGTCGCGAACGTCGAGTAACGGTTCGTCCATCGCGGCTTCTGAAATTTCCTAGAGTCTCTCGAGGTCGATACCGAGCGTTTTCACGAGATCGCGAATCACGTCGTAGTTCGAATCCGGGACGGCGACGTAGCCGGTCGCGTCCTTCGACATCAAATGTTTGTGTTCGTCGGGCGACAGTGCCGCGAAATTCAGCGAAAGGAAGCCCGCGATCAGACGCCGCTTGAACGCCTCCGGCAAGTCGCCCCGGACGGCGATCGGATCGTTCGGGATGGGTTGCGATTTCCAGAGCGTGATGAAGTTCGCGGGATCGTACAGCCCCGCGGCCGTTGCCGCGGCGATCTGCTGGCTGTTCAGTTCGCCCGCATCGACTTTCTTGTTGAGGATCGCCTCAAACGTTCCCACGTGAGATCCGGCATACTCGGCTTTGATGTCGCGGTTCGGATCGATCCCGGCTTTGCGCAGACCGTATGCCGGGAACAAGTGGCCCGATGCCGAGTCGGGATCGGAAAATGCGAACGAATGGCCCGCGATATTCCGGAGCGACGTGATGCCGGAACCCGGCCAGGTCACGATGCTCGCATAGTACGTGCTCGGATTTCCGTGCGCATCATCGTACGTTGCGAACGCGTCGGCGTCTGCGATTTGATGGGCCAACACGTAGGCTAGCGGACCAAATTCGGCGATCTCGAGTTTACCGGCACGCATTGCTTCGATCTCGGCGTTGTAGCTGCTAGCGACGAACACGGTTACCGGGCAGCTCATTTTTTGCGAAAGTTCGCCACCGATTTTTTCGAAGATCGGGGTCACGGCCGACGCCTGTTCGTAAGGTTCCACGCCGAATCGGATGCCGCCGTCCGGACAATCCGCCTGGTCCGCGTTCGCGGGTAACCAGGCGCTTGCGAACACCAGGACGAGCGCGAAACCTGCGCGCGCAAACCAAACGGCGAGACCCGTAACCTTCATCGATTCTCCAGAGACCGTACGCCGGGGGATGGCACGGCCGAGTCCGCGCTTTCGGCGCACGATTCGCGCTTCCCGGCGCGACGGCCCGACCCGTACGCTTTGGATTCGTGCGAGTCATCGTGCGTGTCGTCCGTTCGCGTTCGGCGCTCCGCGCGCGACAATCGACCTATCTTCTCCTCAACTCCGAGGCTGCGATCTCAAAGGAATCCTTATGTCATTCTCTCTCGTACGGCTGCCGCGCACGATGGTAGCAGCCGCTCTGTCGGTTGGGTTGCTCGCGTTCGCGCCGCCCATTGCCGGCGCGCAGCAGGGCCAGAATCCCGGCGCCATTTCCGAAGCTCCGCCTTCCAGTCCGCCCACGCTCGCAACGCTGAACCGCTTCAGCGGGAGGTGGGCGTGTGCGTCCGCACCCGGAAACGGAACGTATGACGCCGTCGCCACGATGAATGCGCAAGGAAGCACGTTCACGATCGAGTCGCCTAAGTGGCGCTCGGTTTTCTCGAGTTCGGCCGGCGTTTTGCAACTTCGCCGCTCCGATGCGGCAGGCGAAATGACGCCGTACCAACTCGAAGGATACGTCCCGCACACGATAGACATCACGTTCGCGAGCGCGCTTCCGAGCGAACGNNGTATAGCACGATCGTCGAAACGTGTAAGCCGGGTTAGCGCGCGTAATGTACGCAGCTCCGCCACCCGCGATCGTCGCGCAAGCCGTCGCCACGCCGGCACCCTGTCCGACCTTCGGCACGGGTCTCGTTACCATCGGGATCGATCAAGCCCAGCCCGTCAAGATCGAGCAGAGCCAATCGTTTCTGCTTGCCATGCGCGGCGGCGGCGGCGAAAGCTATCTTACGCCATACCGGATGCGTGCGACGCCCGCCGGCCCGATCGTCACATACGTTCGCAGCTTTACCATCGCGGACGTAGCGTTCGTAAACGCCGATCGCGCACCGGGCACCCCGTTCGTCGCCGACGGGCCGTCGACGCAGTACTTCTTGTTTACCGCGACCGGCCCCGGTACGGCCACGGTCACGTTCGACGAATTTGAAATCGGCAAAATGGCGACACCGTATGCGACCAAGACCTATACGATCGTCGTGAAAGCGCCTTCGCTCATCTGCTAGGCGCAACCAGGTGCTGCCCGGATGCGGCCGTGAGCACGCAAGACTATGCTGACCGATCCAACGTCAATCCCTCTCTCAATCCTGGACCTGTCGCCGATCGTCGAAGGCGACTCGCCACGGCAAGCACTCCGCAATACCCTTGCGTTCGCGCAGGCCGCCGACCGCCACGATTTCAAGCGATTCTGGGTAGCCGAGCATCACAACATGCCGGGCATCGCGAGCGCGGCAACGTCCGTCGTGANNCGGAGCAGTTCGGAACGCTCGAGGCGCTCTATCCCGGTCGTATCGATTTGGGGTTAGGACGAGCCCCGGGCACCGACCAGCGGACCGCAGCCGCCCTGCGCCGGAATTTCGGCAACACCGACGATACGTTTCCGCTCGACCTCGCCGAATTGCAATCCTATTTCGCCCCCGCCAGCCCCAGCTTAGCGGCTCTGACTCATGTCGGGCGTTTGCCCGCGTGCCGCGTCGCGTTCAGCCATCTGCGCGCGAACCTTCGCGAGCAGTTCCTGGTTCAGGCCGGTGTTTTGTTGCTGTGCGTTCGCGCCACGTTCATAATCCGAAGTCGTTTTTTGGGCCTGCGCGACGGCATCTGACGGCAGGGTTGCCCCGCCCGTGTCGCTCTTGGTGTGAAGCCTGCCGTCTGGGGTAGCGGTAATCTCCATCGAATCGACGGCCTTCGCGTAGTTCTTGACGTCGAGAAGATCGACGCCGCGGCCGCCCGCGCCGTACTGCAAGCGCTCTTGGAAAGGTCCGATCTCCTTTTTGTGGAGTTTATCGATCATCTCCATATCATGGTTGAGCCGCACCGCAGCATCACGATCCCCCTGCGAGGCGGCTTGCGTATCGTAGGCCTCGAGCATCTTGTACGCCTGATATACTTGCGCGCTCTTAGTAAAGCTCGCGACGTCCTTCTGCGTGATTTGCTCGCCGGC
>PMHP01000235.1 GCA_003158195.1 Vulcanimicrobiota bacterium
GCCGGGACGTTGCGCGATCGCGTGCACCGACGGATCGACGGTCAGCCCGTACAGATTGCCGCTGTCGTCCATCACCCACAGCCAGTACCCGTCGGCTGAAGGCGCCATGCGGATGTTGTCGGGCGTCATCAGCACCGGGTTGCCTCCGCCCAATACCGTCCCGGTCGACGCGTCGACCGCCCACAGCGCGCCGCTCGGCGCGCCGGGCGTCCCGCAACCGCCGCTGCCGTTCGAGGTGCAAGGCGTCCCCATAAACGCAACGCCGCCCGCGGTAACCGTCGGAGCAGAACGCGGCCACGAACCACCCCCGTACGATGTGTACGAAAACGAGTCGGGGCCGAACTGCGCGTGCCACAATATCGACGAGCTGCACGACGAAAATGCAAGCGCCACCATCCCGGGAGGTTCGAGCGAACCGTCCTGCGACGATGCAACCGCCGCATACAACAACCCCGTCCCCGGCGAGTAACCCGGGTTGTCGATATACGCCGCCTTGCCGCTTGGCTCCGAGAGCTGGTACGAGGTCGGAGTCGACAGATTCGTCGTGTCGTTGATGACCAGCGTTCCGCTCTTGTCTTGCGTCCCGCTCATCAGATCGCATCCGCTCGGCGCAAAGACGACCGGCGTTCCGGTGTAGTCGAGGTCGCCGCTGTTTGCAAAATTGAAGCCGGGATAATTCGAGCCTTCGACCGTCGAGAGATCGCCCGAGAGCTTGACGAGGTGCTCGCCGTAGCCCGCTTGTTCGTTCGGCGCCGCAACGAACGGCGCGCTCGCGCTGCTGCTCGTCTCGGCATTGCCCGTAGCGACGTAGATGTTGCCGCTGGAATCGGCCGAGACTCCGCCCCAGCCCCACACCCCGCCGCCGCCGTACGGGTTGCCGCCGACTCCGTACGTCGTGAAGAACGTGTTCTGCAGGGTCATCGAGGAGGGATTGACCGACACCACGCGTCCGCGCCACGACGCGGTTTCGCAGTTCGACCCGGTCCCCAAGTACAAGAGCCCGTTCGCTGCGGTGACGGAGGTGTGCGCGGAAGTTGTTTCGCCGGCGAGCAACGTCGGCGTGACGTCGAGTTGGCTGAGAATGCTTCCGCTCGTCACGCTCAGTTCGTAGAGGATCACGTGGTTGGGGCTGCTGCCGTTACCCGCCGCGACGAAGAGCGCGCCCAGGGCCGCATCGTAGTACGGTGTGCCCGCTACATCCAAGGTGCCGCAGGCTTGCAAGTTCTGCGTTTGCAGATTCGGCTGCGTCCAGACCGCGGAACCCGTTAGGCCATCGTAGGCATCGATCGAGCTACCGTCGGCGACGATCACCAGAGCCTGATGGCCCGCGACGTTGGTCGCGACGATCGGCTGGGTCTGCGCGGTGCCGCCGGCGACTTGCCAGGCCAGATGCAGCCCGCCGTTGGCGATGCTTGCCGGCGAGATCCGCGTCGTGTTCGGGTTGAAGCCGTCGCGCGCAGCATCGTAGCCATACGTCGGCCAGTCGTTGAACGCCGCTGACCCGACGGGAGCCGGCGTCGGCGTCGCAACGGGAGTCGCCGTGGGAGCCGCGCTCGACGTCCGAACCGGCGTGGACTGCGGCGCGACTGCCACGCCACCGCCGCCGCATGCGCTCAGCAGGACCACAAAAACCGACGCCACAGGCAGCCGGATCGACCGAAAATAAAAAGCCAAAGTTTTCTTATGGTTCGGCTTGCGAGTCCGTTCGGACCTCTGCGACCATCTTCGAGGCCTAGAGCGCTCGCAGTCGCGTCAAGATGCGATAGGCGGCCGTAACTCGTACCGCGATCGGGAACGAGGTATTCGCGAGCAGAACGATCCCCATCTTTCGTCGCGGAATAAACGCGACGTACGCTCCGAAGCCGTTCGTCGAACCTGTTTTGTCGATCACAACGTCGCTTTGGGGAGGCAACGGCGGCACGATCCGGACCGCCTGATTTTCTTCGAAGATCACGTGCTCGGAATTGCCCTGCAGCAAGCCCGGCAAAGGAATGGGGTAGCGGTACTGCTCCCACACAAGGTCTTGAGTCATCCCTCCGATCTGGTAGTATCCGGTGTGCGTGCCGATAATCGCCCGACGAAGCGTGTCGTCTACGGGAACGAGGTTCATGTTGGCGTCGATGAATCGCAGCATGTCGGAAGCGGTCGTTCGAATACCGTACGCTTCTGCTGCGAGGGGTCCGGGAGACATTCGCCTCGGTTTGCCGGCATCGGTATAACCCTGCGCGTAATCCGACATCCGAGCTTTCGGGACGGCCAAGAACGTGTCGCGTAATCCAAGAGGTGCGAGCAGCTTGCGCTGCATCAATCCGGCAAAATTCGCCTCCATCCGCTTTGCGACGATGAGGCCGAGCAGCATGATGCTGGGGTTCGAGTACAGCCGGTAGGTGCCGGCGGCGTGGACCGGTTTCCATGCCCGATAATATCTCATCGCGTCGTCGTCGCTCTTGACGTCGTCCGGAAACTGCAGCGGCAGACCGCCTGCCGTGTGCGTGCCCAAATTGACGAGGCGGACGCGACCCAAGCTCGTGCCCTGCAAAGCTGGAAGATCCGCACCGACGGCGTCGGAGAGCGAGAGTTTGCCGGTGAGTTGCGCGTACGATGCCAAGCTCGCCGTGAAGGTCTTCGTGATCGAACCGATCTCGAACAAGGTTGATGCGTCGACGTGCTTTCCGGTCGCTCTCGATGCGACGCCGTAGTCAAGGACGTAGTGACGTCCCTCAACCGTTATTCCGACGGCCATCCCCGCAATGTGGTACTGTTTCATTATCGGCCGAACCGTTTGCGCAACGGCGCTCGCAACGTCGTCGTTCCGCGAGCCCTCTTCGGCGGGCGCCGCGCCGGCCGTCAGCAGCGCCACAAGCGCGAGCGCGGCCGCAGTCCTCGGCCTCAATGCGCGGGATTCAGCGCCTGATGCGCGCGTGTCGCGAGCAGTTCGAGGTGCGCGCGCGTCGTTGCGTCGACCGCCTTGCCGGCCGCTCGCGGTGCTTCCCTTTCGATCGCCACAAGTTCGGCCCGAGCGAGCGCCCGCGCATCTTCCGGCGCTCCGGGTTGGGGAACCGTGTAGAGCGCGACGAGCGTGTCCAGGTAGCGCTGTTGCAGGGTTCGGCGCATCGGATCGATCGTCGCGGGCACCGCGCGCAATTCGCGCAAGACGCTCGCGTTCATCCAAGTGAAAAGGTCGGCAAGGCGCATCGGATTCGGATCGGACGTCTCGGACGGGCCGGCCGCCATCCGCGCGAGCACGGGAGCCGAGAAGGTCTCCTTCAAGACGTCGGTCTGCGCTTTTGCGATTTCGACGGAGTAGTCGAAGTCGTGACGCTGCGGCGGATCGTAGGCCCACTTTGGTAAGTTTCCGTATCCCTCGAATTCAGCGTAGCCGTAACCGGCCCACTCACTATAGCCGAGGTGGCTCAGCACGGCCGCCGGGACGCGCCATCCTTCGGATGAGAATAAATTCCGGTCGAGCGCCTCAAAGGCGCGGCGCTGATCGGCTTTGGGGATGGGAACGATCGGCGGCTCGGCTCCCGGGTCGCCGCGATGCGCGCGTGAGAGGTATTGTCCGCCGATGAAATGCGCCGGCATTGTCGCGCAGATGAGCGCGCCGTTGAACGCATACTGGAACGCAACGGTTTGTGCCTCGTAGGCGTCACCGCTCTGCGGAAACAGCGCACCACTGCGCGCCATCAGGTCCCGGATCATCTTCATCTGCACGTCGCACCAGCCGAGCATGTCGTCGGTCGCGATGCCCTGTTCGGCGCGTGGATCGGCGGCGTGCCCGTCCGCCCACGAGACGTCCTCATCCGATTCGTAGCGGAAGCGCGGCGTCGACCAAGCGCTCGCGATCTTGCGCAGTGCCGGCAGCTCGTCTTCGGGGCTTTGCGCTCCCGCAATCGTCCCATACCCGTACTGCATGACGTGGTAGTCGTACGGCCCGAGCACGGTCTGCCAATAGTCACCGTTCGCATACGGCTTTGGCCAGAGGTTCGGGGCCGCGTATTCCATGACGGTCGACGCGATTCCGTATTTCGAGGTGAAGTTCTTGTCCTGCAGTTCGCGGGCCGTATAGGCGCGTGCCCCCACGAAGTTGTGTTGCATGCCGAGGTTGTGGCCGGTTTCGTGCATGATGACGCCGAGCCAACTGTCGTCGAGGAACTTTTGCGGCATCGGATCGGTCGAGCGGCCGAAGCGCACCGGGTCGACGGCATACGTCCACTCCATCTGCGTGGAAACGGGCACGTCCGCCGAGATGAGGATTCCCGTGCGAAACTCTTCGCCGGTGCGCGGGTCGTAGAGCGTTTGGGAATCGGCCCCGAAGCTGGCTTGGGCCTCGGTCACCCACCGGAGCACGTTGTAGCGGATGTCGTCGGGATCGAAATCGGGATCGTCCGGCTGGTCGACGACCGCAATGGCGTCGCTGATGCCGAGTTTGAGAAACGCGTCGTTCCACTTCAAGACCGCGGCTCGAATCGCCGGACGATACCGTTCGGGGATCGTGTTGCTCATCGTGAAGACGATCGGATGCGACGCCGGCGAGACCGGCTTCGACGGATCGGACGGCTGCAAATTCCAGCGCACGAGGTAGCGCAGCTTGCGCGTCAGGACCTCGTCGTTGTCGAACTGGAGGTAGATGTCGTCGTAGAGGCCGATCCGGTCGTCCGCGTAGCGTGGACGGTAGTCGGGGCTTGGCGTCACGTCGGCGATGTTGTACACCACGTGCATCTGAACGTGCCGCGGATCGGCTGTCGTATCCAGCAGGTGCTGCCCCTCCGAGGTCCAGTCCTGGAGCGCCTCGATCAGGACGTTCTTGGGAAACGCTTTGGTCTCGCCGAAATACGTACGGTCCCGGTCGAGCATGTAAGGGTCGGCTTTGGGCGAGTCCTTGACGTTCTGCGCAAGCACGGCTTTGAGGTTGAGCTGATCGTCCAGAAACGGCGCGGCGTCGATCACGATCGCGCCGGACTTGTCGTCGGCGGCCACGATCGTAGCAAGCGCGACGATCGAGCGGGCAAAGTTCCGTTCGATCGCGCGCTGCGACGCGGCCGAATGCGGCGCGACGAAGTACGGGGCGGGCCAAACGATCGCGACCTGGTTTCCCGCGCGCTCGAAGCGCACGAGTTCGCTCGGCAGATGGTCGGTGTTGCCCGCGACGACGAATTGGCCGCCGGCGCCCGACGCCGGGACGATCGACTGAATGAAATCCCGGTCGAGCTGGTTCGCGGCGAGCTCGAGATAAAGCTTTCCGTCCTTGTGCCACAGGGTAAACAATCCGTGCTGGGCCGTTGCGCCCTTGACGAAGCTGTCGTACGGAGCCAAGGCGTCGGCTCGCACGCCGCCCGTCGTCACGCCGCACAGCGACAACGCGAGCGCAACGAAAAAAAGCTGTCGTGCGAGCATATTCTCTCCCATTGGCGCCAGGGTGTGCCGCTCCCGCCCGGTAAGAGCGCGCTCGGACCGGCTCAGCTACGCCCCACCGGCCGCGGGAGTTTCATGAATGATGAGTAGGTTCGGCGCCGTCCTCGGGTGGATCGCGGCCGCGTCGATGCTGACGGGTTGCACGAAGCTTGGGACGGGCGGCCCGGGTGGCGCCGAGTTGCACGCGTGGACGACACCGGATACGGTGCGAATCGGTCTCTACGAGGAGCCGGATACGCTCAATCCCGTGCTTGGGTCGATGGCATTCTCGAGCGACGTCTTCCAGCTCATCTTCGACGGTTTAATCCGCTACGACGACAAGGGACGCGCGATCCCGGATCTTGCGCGGGAACTTCCTACCCTGGCCAATGGCGGTATCTCGCGCGACGGCAAGACGCTGACCTACCATCTCATGCCGAATGCGCGCTGGAGCGACGGCGTCCCGCTAACCTCGGCCGACGTCGTCTTCACCTGGCACCAGCTCATGAACCCCGCGAACCTGACCGTTTCGCGCGAGGGCTACGACCGTATCGCGCGGATCGAAGCGCCGGACGCGCACACGGTTCGGATCGTCCTGAACGCCCCGTATCCGCCGGCGCTCTTCTTGTTCCGCGATCTCAACCAAGGCGCAATCGTGCCCGAGCACGTTCTCGCGGATCTTCCGAACCTCAATCGCGTTGCGTTCAACGCGAGCCCGATTGGCTCGGGGCCGTACGTCCTGCGCTCGTGGCTGCGCGGCAGCGAGATGCGTTTCGACGCCAATCCGAACTACTTTCGCGGACCGCCGAAGATTCCGCACGTCGTGTTGAAGTTCGTTCCCGATCAGAACACGCTGGTCTCGGAACTGCACGCGCACGAACTCGACGTGTACTATGACGTCTCGCTCCCGCAACTCGAGCGCGTCCGCGGGATCGAGGGGATCCGCATCCTGACGACGTCGTCGTTGCATTGGGAGCATTTGGCCTTCAACGCGTCGCATCCACCGCTCGACGACCGTCGCGTCCGCCTCGCGCTCTGCTACGACCTCGACGAAGACGCGATCTTCGCGAAGATCTATCACAGCCTCGGGCGCAAAGCGCCGACGCACTTCAACCCCGATTTCGGTTGGGGTGACTCGAGCATCCGGCACTATCCGTTCGATCCTCCCAAAGCAGCGCAGCTGCTCGAGGCCGCGGGCTGGAAGCTTGGCGCCGACGGCCTGCGGCGCAAGGACGGCATCCCGCTTGCGTTTAGCATTTCGACCGTCGCCGGGGTCAAGCAGCGCGAAGCGATCGAAGTCTTCCTCCAAAACGCGTGGCATGCGCTCGGCGCCGACGTCACGGTGAAGAACTACCCGGCCGCGACGCTGTTTGCGCCGATGGGCGCCGGCGGCATGCTGTACGGCGGGAAGACCGACGTCTCGCTGTTCACCTGGGAGAACGTGACCCCCGATCCCAACGACGTGAACTACATCTCACCCGACGAGTTCCCGCCGAAGGGGCAAAACGTCACGTTTTACCGCAACCTCGAGATCGGCCAACTCCAGCGTGCGGGGCTCGCGACCTATGACGTCCCCAAGCGCCGCGTCATTTACCGCCGCATCCAGCGCATTTTGATCGCCGAGGTGCCCGAGTACGTTCTCGACTTTCTCCCCGAGATCACGGCCTCGAACGTCGATCTCCAGGGCGTGCGTCCGGAACCGATTGGTTCCGACCTCTGGAACATCGCCGACTGGTCGTTTCACCGCTAGGCTGGGAAGCCTCTAAGCGAACTCTTATCGCTTTTTCATCGTTTTCCAACCCGGAACGGGCATAATGGAGGCGTTATGAAGACTCTTGTGACCCTCGGGATGCTGGCGGCGCTATTGGGAGCAGGGACGCTTCCGCTTGCGGCGCAGCCGCAGCTTCCCAGCTACGCGACCGGCGAGGAGTCGGTCCACGGGCGGATTTCCAGTTTCGACGGGAAGTACGATCTCGCGGTGCGCGACGAACACGGCTACGTGGATCGCGTCCTCCTTCACGACGGAACGGTCATTAACCCAAGAGGGCTGCGATTGGCGAGCGGTATGACGGTAACCGTCTACGGTCACGCCGACGGCTCCCACTTCGTCGCAAACGAAATTGACACGCCGTACCACCAAACGTATGCCTACGGCCCCTACCCGTACTACGGCCCCTACCCGTACTACGGCCCGTATCCGTACTACGGCCCCTACTACAGCCTAGGACTCGGCTTCCGGATTCGTTAGAAGGCGCGGCACGTTGCGCCGCGTGCCCCCGTTTACACCTAAAAGGCGCGCTTTTGCCGCGGCGGGAACGACCGTCGCATGAGGATTAGCGGGAACGCCTTTATCGTTACGGGCGGTGCGTCGGGTTTAGGAGAGGCGACCGCTCGCCGCTTAAGCGCGAGCGGCGCGCGGATCGTCATCGCCGATCTCAACGACGCGCGCGGGGAGACGATCGCTCGCGAAATCGGCGGGCGTTACGCGCACTGTGACGTCGCAAGCGAAGCCGATGCGGCCGGCGCCGTCGCCGCGGCAACGAACGCATTCGGAGAACTGCGCGGGCTCGTCAACTGCGCGGGCATTGGGACAGCCGAGAAAACGCTTGGGAAGAACGGGCCCCATGCGCTGGCTACGTTTACCAAAACCGTGACCGTCAACCTGATCGGCACNNTTCAACATGATCCGGCTGGCGGCCGCGGCGATCGCGCAAGCCGAACCGTTTCCGTCCGGCGAGCGCGGTGTCATCGTCAACACCGCTTCGGTCGCTGCTTTCGATGGGCAAGTCGGGCAACCGGCGTACAGCGCCTCGAAGGGCGGAATCGTCGGCATGACCTTGCCGATCGCGCGCGATCTGGCTGGGCTCGGAATCCGCGTGATGACGATTGCGCCGGGGCTGTTCAAGACGCCGCTACTCTCCGGCCTGCCGGAGGAGGCGCAGGTCTCGCTCGGCAAGCAGGTTCCATTCCCGCCTCGTTTGGGAGACCCCGAAGAATATGCGGCTCTCGTGCAGCACATCGTCGAGAATGAAATGCTCAACGGTGAGGTCATCCGGCTCGACGGCGCGATTCGTATGGCGCCGCGTTAAGGCTTCGGGATGAATCGTCGCCTCGCGTTTAGCGCGCTCGCCGTCATCGGATTGTTGGCCGCCTGTTCGGGATCCGGAACGAGCCCGCGCCACCCAACCGCCTCGCCCGAGCCGTCAACGACGGCAGGCTCGGGTGCGCCGAGCACCGTCTCGCCGTCGGGCTCGCCGAGTGCAACCCCGTCGGGTGCGCCGACGCCAACGTCCCCGCCGCTGATCTTCGTGTCCGTCTGCAATGCGACGTGCGGCGGCTCGGCCCCGGACGAAGTGCTCGCATTTGCGGTCGGAGCGCTGACCCCGAGTAAAACGATTACGAACGGCCTGGCAAATCCGATCGCTCTGGGCATCGACGGCGCAAACGATCTGCTCGTCGAAAACTGCGTCATCTCTCCATGCGATGCGGACCCGAACGAAGGTTCCGTCGGCATTTATTCTGCCGGCGCGGTTACGCCGCGCACGACGGTGACGAACGGCATCAGCGTGCCCGACGGGCTCGCGGTCGCAAGCGACGGCACGTTCGCCGTTTCGAATTGCGTGCTTTGCGACACCGAGATTGAAGCCGGTCGCCATCGCCAGAGCTCGGGCAGCGTGCAAGATTCGGTCACGGTCTATTCGATCGGCGGCGCGCTCTTGACCACGATCACGAACGGCATCGAATCCCCCGGGATCCCGCTCTTCGATTCCAGCGATACGCTCTACGTGCCGAACTTCGACAGCAATACGGTCACGATCTACCCGAAGAATGCGACGACGCCCACGCGGACGCTCGCAACCGGCGTCAGCGGCCCCAAGGCGCTCCTTCTCGACGCGAGCGGCACGGTGTACGTCGCGAACGCGATCGGCAACGACGTGCAAACCTTCCCTGCGGGCGCCAACTCGGCGTCTCGAACGCTCGCGACCGACCCCGGACCCACCGCGCTTGCGTCCGGACCGGGCGGCGTTCTCTACGTCGCGACCGGGCAGACTTCGACATCGAACGGCAACGTCGAAGTGTTCGTCAATTTTGCGTTCTCGCGGCGCATCACCGACGGGGTCGACCTTCCCGTGGCACTCGCCGTCGATGCCGCGGGCGACCTCTTCGTCGCGAACCAAGGCTCGAACTCGCTTACGGAATATCGCGCCTCCGCGCTCGCCCCGTTTGCCACCGTCCCGCTGCCCGCCTCACCAACCGCGCTCGCTCTGACGCTCTGACTCCGGTTCCGAGGGCCTTAGTCGATCGCGCAATAGGCGATTCTGGCGTACTGCTCGACGGCGCGTTGGGTGTTGAAATACGAGCCGTTGATCGCGATCGCATCGCGCATGACGCGCGCGTAGCCGTCAGGATTGCCGTAGAACAGCGGGAGGATCGCGCTTTCGAGTTTATCGTAGAGCGCCGCGGCGTCGGCGGCATTTGCGTCGTTGTCGTGCGCCTCGAGATCGCCCTCGATCGCCCATCCGGTGTGGCCTTCAACGCAACCCTCGACCCACCACCCGTCGAGCGTGCTCAGGCTCGGGACGCCGTTGAGCGCGGCTTTCATGCCGCTCGTACCCGAGGCTTCGAGCGGCGGGCGCGGCGTGTTGAGCCAGAGATCGACGCCGGCGACCATCCGCTGCGCGAGCGCGATCTCGTAGTTCTCCAAGTACACGAATTTTAGTTTGTCGCCAAGCCGTGCGCCCGATTCGAAGATGCGGCGAATCACGCCTTTCCCATCTTCGTCGTTCGGGTGCGCCTTGCCGGCGAACACGAACTGGACGGCCCCAAGCTTTGCGGCGATTGCCGCCAAGCGGTCGATGTCCCAAAACGGAAGATAGCCGCGCTTATATTCCGCCGCGCGGCGCGCAAATCCGATCGTGAAGTGGGCCGGAGCGAGCGTTACCCCGGTGCGACGTCTCACCTCGACGAAAAAATCGTCTTTGGCGGCCCGATGTGCGACCGCAATATCCTCGACCGGGACGCCGACGATGTGCCGCAGGTAGCCGTTGTCCTGACGCCAAGCCGGAACGTAGCGGTCGAACAGGATGCGAAAGGCGGGCGACGTCCAGCGGCCCGCGTGCACGCCGTTGGTGATCGCGGCGATCGTGTCGCCGGGAAAGAGTTTGCGCGAGACCTCGCCGTGGCGCATCGCGACGCCGTTGACGTAATGCGAGCCGCGCAAGGCGAGTTGCGTCATGTTGACGGTGCCGTCGCGCTGGCCGCCGAGCCGCTCGACCAGCCGCGCCCGCTCCTCGCCGATGACCTCGGCGGTCAGCGCCGGATCGAAGCGGTCGTGACCCGCCGGGACCGGCGTGTGCGTCGTGAATGCGAAGAGGCGGCGAACGGTCGCGATGTCGTCGCTCGTGACGTCGCGGTACGTGCGCGAGCCTAAGCGCGATTCCACAAGCGCCGGTACGAGCAGCGCCGCGTGTCCCTCGTTCATATGAAACGTGCCGATCCCGTCGGCGAGGCCGAGCGCCTCGAGCATCGCGAAACCGCCGTAACCGAGGACCGTTTCTTGGCAGAGGCGGTAGCGGCTGTCGCCGCCGTAGAGTCGTGCGGTCAGCGCGCGATCGCGCGGATCGTTGCGTTCGAAATCCGTATCGAGCAAATACACCGGCACCGTCGTGGCTATGGGGCCGGTGCCGACCACGTCGTAGCGCCACGCCCCAACCTGAACGGTGCGGCCTTCGACCGAAACCGTGACCGTCCGATCGACCCCGAACATGCGCGTCCGCGGATCCCAAACCTCGCCCGTTTCGGTTTGATTGCCGCTAGCGTCGAGGTGCTGCACGAAGTATCCGAAGTGATAGAGCAGCGTTACACCGACGACCGGCAGGCCGAGATCCGCGGCCGAAAGCAGCATGTCGCCGGCCAGGATGCCGAGGCCGCCGCTATACGTCGGCAGAGCCGGATCGCAGGCGATCTCCATCGAGAAATAGGCGATGCGTGGCACTTTGCCGCCGGCGGTGCCGACCGCATGAAGCCGGCCTTCGAGTGAGGGGCGCTCGTGGGCGCCGGGCCGAGAAGCCATAGGTGATTTACTTTGGTGTATGGTCGCAAACACCCGGCGGTGTCTTGCCGGGGAGGCGAGCTTGGGGGAAAGTGTGCGCCTGCCGTGTTGCAACCAATGCCGATCCAGGGTATTCTTGAGGTATTGGCCAGTTGGACAACGAAAAGGAACCCCGTTATGACTTTTGATCAATGGATCGATGCGGTTAACGCGCAGGTCCGCACCCGGCTCGGCGACCAGGTCCGAACGGAAGAACTTTCCTGGGACTCGGCGATGTGGGTCAGCCGCAACGGTACGGCGGTCGCTTCGCTTTCCGACGACGAAAAGACGGCAAAGCTATTCTTCGACGGCGGCGATAAGATGTCGCTTGCATTCCAGCAGCCTGAAGCCTCGCCCGAAATCATCAGCGCCGCGATCGCACAGCGCCTCAGCCCGTAGCCGCCTCCCGTAGCCGGCCGCGGCACGCGCTCGTGGGCCGCTTAGCCGGTTGTCTAATGCGCCGCGCCGGCCCGCGGCGTACGCTCGGCAAATGGAAACGTCCGAGGGGGTCCACTGGCTAGCTGAGTCGGTCGCACCGCTAGCGTCGAAGTTCGGCGACCGCCTTAGCCTTGTCCGCGATCGAAACTGCGTTCAGTGGTCTTACGACGGCCACGCCGCAATCGTCGAGTTCCAGCCGGGCAACGAATTGCGCGCGACCTTTGTGGCGGCCGCCGTCGTCGACGCGATTTCGTCGCGCCCGGTCTGTGCCGTGTACCGCGCGCGCCCGCACCGCTACCGGCTCACCCCCGAGAGCAGCAGCCGCATGGTCGCCGACATGCTCGCTTTTTTCTCCGGCGTCCGCGAACCCCAGTTTGAATTCGTTCGGCTCCTAAACGGGACGTAACCGCCGCGTTAAGGGGCGGGCGAAACTTTTCGAAAGAGCGCCATTACCGGGCGCTCAACGGTTTTGAACGACGCGATGAGCGCGCGCTGCACGGGGTTGGCGCGAAGATAGCCTTCGTCGAGATCCCACAGCGGGATGAGGTTCGAATAGGTTCGCGGAAATTTCTCCGACCAGCCGCGCAGGCGATCTTCGTCCATGCCACGGGCGCGCAGTGCGGCCAGCAGCGACGCGTCATCCGGCGCAGCGTTGGCGAGACTCATGAATTCGCCGGTCGTCATGCCGAGGATCCCAAGCGCCGCTTTGTCGACCGGCGAGTGGCCCATGAGGTACGGCCCGAGCGTTCCGTCTGCGCTCATGCGTGCCTTGTCGCGCATCCGCGGCAGCCAACGAATGCCCTCAACTTCAACGGTCCAGCGACGCGGCACCGGTTGCCCGGAGGATGTAGGACTCTGCGTTACCATGTGGCGTCATTTGCTTTCCGCGCGAGGGTACCCCCCACGCGTGCGGCGCAAGCGTTCGGGGCGTCCCGGGACAGCGCGACCTATGCCGAGCGTCCTTTAGCCCTACGGTCCCTAGTGCGAAGGTCACGTGGGAGCTTGCGCCGGATGCGGAATGATGGCAGCAATGATCGCTCGACTGGAAGCGCCAAACGCCGCCCGTAGCAATCACACGGCAACGGCGCTGTTCGTTGCGATGGCATTGGGGCCTGCGAGTATCCGCCTGTTCGAAGACCCGGGAAACCCCGCGACCATCATTCGCCTTTTGGTCGGAGCGATCGCGCTGACGGTTGTTCTGTTGGCACGCCAGCAGTCGCTGCTGCGCCGAGCGACGCTTTTCATTGCGCTCGAGGCAATCGGCGGGATCGTCGCCTTCGCTTACGTCGACGTTCCGTTTGTCGTGAATCACGAGCAGCAGATCGGCGGCCTCGCCGTTACGATCTACAGCGACCTGCACCCCTCCCGCTAAGAGAGGGATCGGGTCCCGGCCGACCGCAATCGAAGCCGAGCCTTCACTTGCGGGAGAATACTCGGGGTCAAGATGCGCCTCCGCCGAATCGTCACGATCGTCTTAGCGGCATGCCTTTGTGCGACAAGCGCGCCGCGCGCCGCCGCGCAATCGGGCGACGCCGGGGCGGAGTGGAGCGCGTTTCAAAAGATTGCCGCACATTTTACCGACGCGAGCTTCGTGCTCGTCACGGTGGTGACCGATGGCGACCGGCAGCTCGAGAGCAAGCTGCGCGTGTGGTTTCGAAAGCCGCATTTCGCGAAATGCGAGGTCGTAGAGGGGAACGGAGCCGGCGGGGTTGCGGTCTGGCGTGGCGGCGACATGGTGCTTGTGCGGCCGCCCGGTCTCCTTTCGCGATTCGTCCTCGCGCTCCATCGCGACGATCCCCACGTCGTCGACGTGCGCGGTCGCAGCTGCGGTCAGACGACGCTCGACAATTTCGCTAACGACTTCGCCGCCCACGGGACGCTTTCGGAATCGCCCGGCCCAAATGTCGACGGCTCCGCGACCGACGTGGTGACTTGGACCCGCGATCCCGGCGCTGCAACCGGCGACTCGAAGCGAGAACTGTTCATCTCGAGGGCGACGCACCTGCCGGCGGAATTGAAGAGTTTTGCCGGAGAACGGCTCGTCGAAGACTCGTTCTACCGCGAAATTCGCCTCGATGAGGGCTTGCCGTTCAGCACGTTCGACTTGTGAGCCATCGTCTCACTTTGGTTGCGGCGGCGCGCTCTGCGGAGCGTGCGGTGGCGAGGCGAAGCCGGCGATCGCCGCAAGTAACTCGTTGGCCTCGTTCGAGAACGCGCCCGCGTGAGCGTTGCCGGACGGGGTGCGTTCGACTTCGTACGATTCGTGCGCTGGGTTCAGCGGCTGATTATTTGTACCGTTCGCATCGTAGTTCTGAGCCGCGTGCTCGACGGCCCCCGAGCGCAAAGGACCTGCGCCACCGAGTTGACGTGCCATTCCGGCGGACTGCGCGAACAACGGCTCGGCATCGGCGCCGCCAAGCTTCGCGCCGGCCATGTACAAGCACGTAGCCGCCGCTAAGAAGAGGTAGCGCTGCGCGTCTTCGTCGGGGTTGAGTCGCGGGAGCTTTAAGCATTTCATGAACGCGTTCGCGCCCGCGAAAGCATCCGCGGCACCGATGTCGTCGACGGCCGGATCCGCTACCGCTGCGCGGTCCGCGAATTTTCGAGCGTCCTGGCAACGATCGTCGATGGCCTTGTGGGCGGGCAGCGCGAAGATCGCCCGCGTCGAGAACGGCGTCTCGGCGAGAACGGCCGACTGCGGCGCCGGACCAAGCAAGACCAAAGCGACCGAGACGCCTAGGAGCACGCGCATGATGATCTGCGGACTAGGCCGGCAGATCCTTAGGCCGGTCGGCGTAAATGAGCGTCGGCTGCTCTTTCTTATCGATGACTTCCTTGTTGATCACGCACTTCTTTACGCCTTGCAGGCTCGGCAGATCGTACATGACGTCGAGCATGACTTCTTCGAGGATCGAGCGCAGGCCGCGGGCGCCCGTCTTGCGGCCCTGGGCTTTGGTGGCGATCGCGATTAGCGCTTCCTTCGTGAAGGTGAGGTCGACGCCGTCCATCCCCATGANNGCATCGAGCGTCACGACGATCGGCAGGCGGCCGATGAACTCGGGGATCAAGCCGAACTTGAGGAGATCCTCCGGCATCAGTTGCTGCAGCAGTTTCCCCGCGCGGGCATCTTTTTTCGATTCCGGGTTCGAGCGGAAGCCGAGCGCGTTCGAGGCGACGCGCGATTCGATGATCTTCTCCAGCCCATCGAACGCGCCGCCGCAGATGAACAACACGTTGGTCGTGTCGATTTGAATGAATTCCTGGTGCGGATGCTTGCGCCCGCCCTGAGGGGGCACGTTGGCCGTCGTCCCCTCGAGGATTTTGAGCAGCGCCTGCTGCACGCCCTCACCGCTGACGTCGCGCGTGATCGAGGGGTTCTCGCTTTTGCGCGCGATCTTGTCGATCTNNGCCATCGCGAGCGGCACGTCGAGGATCTTCGCAAGCGTCTGCGCGAGATAAGTCTTCCCGGAGCCGGTCGGGCCGACGAGCAAGATGTTCGACTTCTGCAGCTCGACGTCGTCCGACGAGTTGCCCGCATTGACGCGCTTGTA
>PMHP01000248.1:0-8250 GCA_003158195.1 Vulcanimicrobiota bacterium
ACTCGGCGCCGCACTACTCGGCCCCGTCGCATTCTTCGGGTGGTTCGTCGAAAAATCAAGGGAACAACAGGAGACGTTGACCGGGGCCACATCGGCAGGGACTAACCGGTAGCTGAGAGGGACACGGCGCGCGAGAGGGAACCTCGCGCGCCATGCACTGCGCCGCCCGATGGTTTCGAGCGACGTTCGCGCTGGTTATCGTTCTGGCACCGGTACCGTGCCTGGCCGAAACGACCGGCGCGATCGTCCGGGACTCCGCCTACGCCCAGGTCTTGCGCACGATCAACCCGCGATTAGCAAACGGCGAGTCCCGTGCATACGCGACGGCGCTCGTTGCTGATTCCGTTCGCATGCGGCTCGATCCACGGTTGGTCATGGCCGTCGTGACGGTCGAATCGGGTTGGAACGCGCGCGCGATCTCGCCTGCGGGCGCCGAGGGCCTCGGACAGTTCACGCCCGAAACGGCCCGCACGCTTGGAATCGACGCGTGGTCGGGCCGCAGCAACCTGCGCGGCGTGACGCTCTATTTGCATCGGTTGCTCGGCATGTTCAGCTCGTCGCGCAACGCGATGCGCGAAGCGCTTGCGAGCTATAACGTCGGGCCGTATACGATTAAGTCAAACGGCGGCGTCGCGCCCCGCGGCGCGCTGCACTACGTTGCGAAAGTTCTTGCGACGTTCCACGCCTTCGAATCGCGTCTTTCCGCGCAGCCGACGGTCGCCGTCGCCACCGCGCTCGCACCGCCGGACGCGGCACAGAGCGTCGCACAAGACGAAGCCGCGTACTGGGGCGTTCGCTAAACGACGTTACGGCACGTGCAGCATGTAGCCGATCGTCGGCTCGATGCGCGCCTCGTTGCCCGGCGTATCCGCGATGTGCCAAAATCTCTGGCCGTCGATCGCAGCCGTAAAGTATCCGTTGCTCCGCCCGATGCGTAGCGCTTCGGCGATCTGATAACGCAAGATCGAGTAGCGAAAGCCGAGCGGCCGGCCCGAGGCCGTATCGCTGAACGGGTGTTCGTTGTTGACGTTCGGATAGAAGTACGCGCGTCCGAACAGCGACGTCTTGCGAGAAAAATCCGGAAGTTTTTCGGCGCCGAAACCCATCCCGACCAATATCGGGAAGCCGTAGATCGTCGGGCGATACAAGACCCCGGTACCAACGTAAATATCCTTGCCGACGAGCACGGAAGCGCGGTAGTCCTGCGTGTACTCGTGCGCCGTAAGCGACGGAATGAAGACCTCTCCACCGCCCGCGGTCCGCACGACGCCCGCCGTGTGGAGGTACGTTTCGACGTGGAATTCTCCATCAAATAACAGCGTCTGTCCAAATGCGGGTATTCGCATGCCGAGGGCACCTGAGGACGTTCCGTAGGCGAAGAGACCGTTGGCCAGAAAGTTATCGACGTATTCGAACGGTGCGTTCTCGTATTGAATGAATGCATCGGCGCCCGGGCGTCGCGGGGGAGCCGGGGTGCTCGTTACGGCTGGTGCGGGTTGCGCGCTGCTTCCGGCCTGCGCGGATGCGACCGCCGGTGCACCCTCAACAATTGTGAGCAGCGCGCAGCAAGCGAGTAACGGGAAACGCAACGAGTCCCTCTTTCACGGCGAAGTGGCGGCGGTTGCGAGCTTGTCGGCGAGCGCTCGAGGTTACGGCGTCTTTTGGCGATTTACAAAAGGCGCCCCTTCGCGGGGCTCAGTGCAAGAAGTAGCGGTGCGTCGAAAAGACCAATGCGACCCGGCGCGCGTCTGCGGCTGCGATGACCTCGTGGTCGCGGATCGAGCCTCCGGGCGCGATCACGGCGGTGCAGCCGGCGGCCGCGGCCTCCTCGAGGCCGTCGGGGAAGGGAAAGGACCCGTCGCTCGCACAGGCGGAATTCTTTGCGAAACCGCCCGCACGAAGGCCGGCAATGCGCACGGCGCTCACGCGATTGGTTTGTCCCGCGCAGATGCCGCGGGTGATTCCGTCGCGCGCGATGACCACGCCGTTTGACTTTACGTGGCGCACGACGTCCCAGGAAAACCAGAGGTCGCGCCATTCGGCGGCGTTCGGTTCGCGCGCCGAGACGACGCGCCACGCTTCGGCGGCGGCTTCGGGATCGTCGTCCTCGGCAAGGACCCCGCCGAGCGCACTGCGCACGCGAAGTTCGCGCGCGAGCCGTTCCGGCAGGCGCCGGTCGTAACGGATCAGGCGAAGATTTTTCTTCCGCCGCAACCGTGCCAGCGCGGCGTCCTCGAAATCGGGCGCTGCCACGATCTCCAGAAAAAACTCGGCCAGTGCTTCGGCCGTTGCGAGGTCGACCCGGTTGTCGAGCGCGACGATTCCGCCGTACGCCGAGACCGCATCTGCCCCGAGCGCCGCTTGCACGGCCTCAAACGCATCCTTGCGCTCGGCAACGCCGCAAGGCACCGTGTGTTTGACGATCGCAGCGCGCACGACGCCCGCGGCGGCGGCGGGAACAGCGCGAACGAGCAAGCGCAACGTCGCATCGAGATCGAGCAAGTTGTTGTACGACAGCGCCTTCCCGCCCAGCTGCGCGGGCAGATGCTCCGTGCGCGCGAGGTAGAATGCCGCGCGCGATTGCGGGTTTTCGCCGTACCGCAGCGACGTCGCGAGCGGCAAGGTCAACGCGAGCGAACCCGGGAGTTCGCGCGCGAGCAAACCGGCTTCGAGGTAGCGCGCGATCGACGAATCGTATTCGGCGGTCCGTTCGAAGGCGCGCGTCGCGAGACGCCGGCGCGTTGCAACGTCGATGCCCGCCACCCCGCCCTGCAGGACGCCGTACTGGTCGGGGTCGACCAGGACCGTAACGTGTTCGAAATTCTTCGCGGCCGCGCGAATGAGCGCGACGCCGCCGACGTCGATCTGTTCGATCGCCTCGCCGAACGTCGCGCCGTCGCGCGCCACGGTCGCCTCGAACGGATACAGGTTCACGACGACGACCGAGATCGCGCCGATTCCGTTCGCATCGGCTTCGGCCCGATGTGCGGGATTCTCGCGGTCGTACAGGATCGCGCCGAAGATCTTCGGGTGGAGCGTCTTGACGCGCCCGTCGAAGAGCGCCGGAAAGCCGGTGAGCTCGCCCGCGTCGCGCGCGTCGACGCCGTGCGCGACGAGGTGCGCACGGGTTCCCCCGGTTGCGTAAATCGGCATGCCGTCGGCGGCGAGGCGCTGGGCGAGCTCCACGACGCCGGTGCGATCGTAGACCGAGAAAAGCGCGGCTTCAGCCGGCAAGCGCCGTCTCGGGTTCGGCGATCAGTTCGGGCTCGGGTGCGCCCGGTGCGAGATCGGTCGCGATCACGCTCGAGATGCCGGGCTCCGCCATCGTGACGCCGTACATGCGCTGCGCGAGTTCCATCGTCTTCTTGTTGTGGGTAACCAGCAGCAGTTGCGCGTCGCTTGCGAGTTCGCGGACGATGTTCGAGAAGCGCTCGACGTTGGCGTCGTCGAGGGCCGCATCGACTTCGTCGAGCAAGTAAAACGGCGACGGCCGGACCGCAATCAGCGCGAAGATCAGCGCGGATGCGGCCATCGCGCGCTCGCCGCCCGAAAGCGCGGCCAGCGACATCAGCTTCTTGCCGGGCGGCTGAACGGCGATCTCGATTCCGGTCTCGGAGAGATTCTCCGCATCCGTCTGCCACATCTTGGCGAGTCCGCCCGGGAAGAGCCGCGCGTAGACACGTTCAAACGCTTCTTTGACCAAGACGAACGTCTCGTTGAATTGCGCCTGCGACGATTCTTCGATCTCCTTGATCGAAGCCAGCAGCGTCTCGCGCGCGCGAGCCAAATCGTCGAGTTGCTCGCGCAGGAAACGCTCCCGTTCGGCCTGCTCGGCGATTTCGGCTTCGGCGTTGAGGTTGACGTTTCCAAGGCGCACGAGCTCTTCGCGCAGCCGCGCGATCTCCGCACCAAACTCGCCTTCTTCTTTCGCGTAACGCGCTTCGACATCGGCGCATTCGTCGGCCGTCGCCGGGTTTTGCGCGAACTGCGCCGCAAGCATACCAAGTTCGCCGTCGATCTCGGCGAGCCGCAGACGGCCGCCTTCGCTTGCGCCGCTTGCTTCGCGCTCGGCCGCCTGGGCGATCCGCAAGTCGGCCTCAAGTTGCTGCGCGCGTCCCGCGCGCGCGTCGCGTTCGCGGTGCGCGGCATCGCTTTGCTCTTCGACGCCGGCAACGTCCCGGCGCGCGCGCGCAAGCGCGATCTCGCCGGCCGCAATCCGCTCCCCCAGCGCCGAAAGCTCGGCGCTCATCGCCTCGCGCGCGTCCGCCGCGCGTTTGCGGTCCGCGTCGAGCAATCCGAGCCGCGCTCGAGCGCCGTCGCGTCGAGCGACCAGCGTTGCGACCGCTTCGCGCGCGCTTGCGATCTGCGCGGCGATTGCGCGCTCGCTATCTTGCGCGCGCGCGATCGTCTCGCGTGCTTCGGCGAGCGCCGCTTCGAGGCGCTCGCGTTCGGCGAGCGCCGTCGCCGGATCGATCGCCGGGCGATCGAGGACGAGCAGACGATCGCGAAGAGCCGTCGTCTCGAGGTCCCGTTCGGCGGACCGCTCGAGCATCGCGGCGATCTCCGCCTCGAACCGCAGACGCTCCGCGTCGAGCGTCTCGACGCGCGCGTGCGCGTCGCGCACCGTGACCGCTAGTTCCGCGAGCGTTCGATGTGCGTCGTCGCGCTCGCGGGCCGCCTCCCCGCTCTCGTCGCCGGCCGCAGCCGCCGCCGCTTGCGCCGCGGCCAGCCGTTCGCGCAGCACCGGCAGCGCTTCGGAGAGCGTCCGTGCCTGAGCGCGGCGCGAGAGAATCGAACGTTCGCGCTTGTAACGGCCGCCCGTCATCGCGCCGCCGCCGCGAATCTCGTCACCGTCGAGGGTGACGATTGCGTCGCGGAATCCTTGCCCGCGCACGAGCCGTACGCCGATTTCAAGCGACTCGACGACCAAGATCCGGCCGACCAAGAATGCGACGATGCCCGCATAGTGCGGATTGGTCGCGTGCGCCAACTCGTGCGCGTAACCGATCACACCGCGCTCGCGCGGCGCGTCGGCCGGGCTTCGCCCGGCGCGGCTGCCGAGCGTATCGAGCGGCAGGAACGTCGCGCGACCGGCTTCACGTGCGCGCAGATACGCGATCCCGCGCTCGGCGTCTTCCGCCGTCTGGGTGACGATGTTCGAAAGCCCGGCGCCGAATGCGACGTCGAGTGCGCGCGCGTACTGCTCGTCGACCCGAATCAAGTTCGAAACGACGCCCACGATCCCGTCGAGCTCTTTGCGCGCGCGGGCCTCGAGGATCGCGCGCGTCCCGGGGACGTGCCCTTCGAGGTTTGTTTCGAGTTCTTCGATCGTATGCAAACGCGCTTCGGTGCTTGCGAGTTCGCTCGTGGCCGCGCGATACGCGGCCTGCACGTCGGCGAGCGCTTGCGCGGCCGAGGCGACGCGCGCATCGGCGCGGGCGGCCGCCTCGCTTGCAGCGGCGAACCGCACCTCGAGCGACGCCAGTTCCGCGTGTGCGCTCTTTCGCTCGCGACTGCCCACCGCGACGGCGGCGCTCTTGGCGGCGGCCTCTTCACGCAGCGCGAACGCTTCGCGCTCGACCCGTTCGTAATCGGCTTCGGTCGCGGCGAGCTGCGCGCGCCGCTCGGCTTCGCTTGCGGCATCGGCCCCGGCAGCCGCCTCGACTTCGCGCAACGACGTAAAGATCTGATCGAGCGCGGCGCGCGCCGTCGCGAGCGCCTGCTGCGCGAGCTTTTCACGTTCGCGCTGCCGCTCCAACTCGGAGGCTTTGGGCGCGAGCTCGTCTTCAAGCGTCGCGACCGTCGCGCGCAACTCGCTCTGCTCGGTCTCGGCGCGCTCGCGGTCGTCGGTAATCTGCGAAGACTGGCCTTCGAGCGCCTCGCGCCGCGCGCTCGTTGCCGCATGCTGCGCTTCGAGTTCGGCAAGCGCGGAGCGCGCCTGCGTCGCTTGCGCGCGCAGGGTCTCGAGCGCGCGTTCGCGTGCGTACAGATCGGTGCGCAAGGCCGTCAGGTCCGCATCAAGGGCCGCGGCGCGCCCGGCCGCGCCTGCGCGCTCGACCTCGAGCCGCTCGAGTTGCGCCTGCAAGCTTTCGCGCTCGGACCGGCGCGACGCGCTCGCGCGCAAGTACGAGAGGATCTCGAGATCGCGTAAGCGCGCCGAGGCTTTGCGGAAGCGCCGCGCGCGGCGCGCCTGCGTCTCGAGTTCCGGAATGCGCCCGGCGATTTCTTGCACCAAGTCGTTGATGCGGATGCCGTTCTGCTCGGTCTGCTCGAGCCGGCGCAGCGATTCCGCCTTGCGCGCCAAGAACCGGCTGATGCCGGCGGTCTCTTCGAAGAGGCTGCGGCGGTCGGTCGGCTTCGCCGCGAGGATTGCATCGATCTGTCCTTGCGAAACGATCGCGTACGAACCGGGACCCAGGCCCGTCCCCATCAACAAGTCGACGATGTCGCGCAGGCGCACGCTTTGCCGGTTGATGAAGAACTCGCTCTCACCCGCGCGATAGGCGCGGCGCGTGATCTGCACTTCGGTTGCGTCGACCCGCAGGCCGCCGTCGGCGTTGTCGAAGGTCAAAGCGACCTCGGCCATCCCCAACGGTTTGCGCCGCTCGTTGCCGGCGAAGATCACGTCTTCGGTCTTGGTCGAGCGCAGCGATTTCGGGCTTTGCTCGCCGAGCACCCAGCGTATCGCGTCGACCAGATTGGACTTGCCCGAGCCGTTGGGACCGACGAGCGCGGTGATCCCCGGTTCGAACGCAAACGCGGTTTGTTCCGCGAAGGTCTTAAAGCCGAAGACCCGGAGCGACTTTAGCTTCACGAGCGCTGTTTCTTCGACGCGGGGATGCGCTTGGTCTGCACGCTGCTCGGCGCGGAAAGCGCCTTGGGCCCGAGGTCGTCGTACCGCTCGCCCAAGCGCTCGAGCGCCCACGCCGCGGCCGCACGCTCGGCTGCCTTTTTTGAGGGGCCGCTGCCCTCAGCGCGCACCTCGCCCGCGACCGACACCTCCGCGAAAAACGTCCGCTCGTGGTCGGGGCCTTCGAAGCGTGCCGAGTAGGCGGGGACCGTTCCGAATCGGCGCTGCGTCCACTCCTGGAGCAGCGATTTTGGATCTTCGAGCTCGGCGCCCGCTTGCTCGAACGGCACGACGTGCTCGCGCACGACGAACTCGGCGGCGGCCTCGAGGCCGCACTCCCGGCTCAACACCGCGAGGAACGCCTCGAACGCATCGCCGAGCGCCGAACGGCGTCGTGCCGGCGGCAGCTTTGCGAGCCCGGCGCCGAGGATGAGGAGTTCGTCGAAGCCCAAACGCTCCGCGGTCGCAGCAAGCGCAGCGTCGGCGACGAGCGCCGCTTTGCGCAGCCCGAGTTCACCTTCGCTTGCATCGCGATAGCGCTCGTAGAGCGAGCGCGCGACGACGAACCCCAAAACGGCATCGCCGAGAAACTCGAGCCGCTCGTTCGAACGTTCCGCGAGCTTCTCGCGCACGGCGCTCTCGTGAACGAACGCCGCTTCGAACGCTACCGTCTTCCCCGCCGGCGCGCCGGCGCGCTTCAACAGCGCGCGCAAGCGTCGCCGCCGCTGCTCACCCGCCACGCAACATCAACCCGTGTATTTGGAGAAGACGACGACGCTATTGTGGCCGCCGAAGCCAAACGAGCTCGAGATCGCGATCTTGATGTCGGCCTTGCGCGCGACGTTGGGAACGTAGTCAAGCGTGCACTCCGGATCCGGGTTCTCGTAGTTGATCGTCGGCGGGATGATGCCGTGATGGAGCGCGAGCGCCGTCGCGACCCCTTCGAGGGCGCCCGCGGCGCCGAGCGCGTGGCCGTGCATGCTCTTGGTCGAGCTGACCGCGAATTTGTGGCCGCCCGCCCCGATCACGCGCCCGAGCGCCTGCGATTCCGCCGGGTCGCCGATCGGGGTCGAGGTCGCATGCGCGTTCACGTAGTCGATGTCGCTTGGCGCGACCCCGGCGCTCGCGAAGGCGCGCTTGAGCGCGAGCTCCACGCCGCCGCCCTCCGGGTCGACGGCGACCAAATCGTAGGCGTCGGCCGATTCTCCGTAGCCGAGCAGCTCGGCGTAGATGCGCGCGCCGCGCGATTTCGCGAGCTCCAACTCCTCGAGGACGAAGATCGCGCCGCCCTCGCCCAACACAAAGCCGTCGCGCGCCGCATCGAACGGACGGCTCGCGCGCTCGGGCTCGTCGTTGCGCGTCGAAAGGGCCTTCATCGAATCGAAGCCGCCCATCGCGCA
>PMHP01000248.1:8267-12140 GCA_003158195.1 Vulcanimicrobiota bacterium
CTCATCAGCATCGGTATGAAAAACGGCGTGATCCGCCCCGCCGTTCCGAGCGCGCGCGCCTTGGTAACGTTGTCCTGGATCGTGATGATGCCGCCGATGCCGCTCGCAACGATGACGCCGGTCTGGTCGCGCAGTTCCTTGTCGTCGGGGAACTTTGCGTCCTCAATCGCCTCCTGCGCCGCGACCCAGGCGAATTGGGCGTAGCGGTCCATGCGCCGCGCATCACGCCGGCCGATCAAATCGTCCGCATTGAAATCTTTGACCTCGGCCGCGATGTGCGCCTTCAGGCCCGCAGCGACCGGATCGAACGCGGTGATTTTCGCAACCCCGCTTTCGCCCGCGATCAGCCGCCGCCAAAATTCCTCGCGCGTATTCCCGAGCGGCGTAACCGCCCCCATCCCGGTGATGACGACCCGTTTCTTCTCCAACCGTGCTCTTTCTTTAAAAATCGGGGCGGCGTGCCCCCCGATGGCCCCCAAAAAGGCACAGCACGTTGCGCTGTGCCTGGCCCCTGGGACCAGCCACGCTCCGCCGCGGCCTCCGGCGAAGCCTTCCGTGGGCCCCGTGCCCGAGCACCCCGTGTCCCGAGCGGTTGCACGAGGGACCGGCGGCCTGATATACTTACGCCCGCTATGTTCACCTTCGACCTTCAGCTGTTCGCTTCCAAAAAGGGCGGCGGCTCCACGCGCAACGGGCGCGATTCGAACGCCCAGCGCCTGGGGATCAAACGCTTCGGCGGCGAGACGGTTGCCGCCGGGAACATCCTCGTGCGCCAGCGGGGGACGAAGTTCTATCCGGGCGTCGGCGTCGGGATCGGCAAGGACGATACGCTCTTCGCCCTGGTCGCGGGCGTCGTCAGCTATTCTGAGAAGCGCAATCGCAAGCACGTCAACGTCCAGGCCGGGGCCTAAGCGACCGCTCGCCGACCCCCCGGCGCAAAGAGCCTCCGGGCTCTTTTGTTTTTCCGCGCCGCCCCGGCGCGCCGGCTAGCCGTGCAATTCATCGACGAGGCGACGATCGCGGTCGCGGGCGGCGCCGGGGGTGACGGGATCGTCGCCTGGCGGCGCGAGAAATACGTGCCCAAGGGCGGTCCGGCCGGCGGCGACGGCGGGCGCGGGGGTGACGTCATTCTGGAGGCGACGCCCGAACTTTCGACCCTGATCGAGTTCCGTTTCAAGAAGCAGTTTTCGGCCGAGGCGGGCAAGGCGGGGTCGACCTCCAACAAGTCCGGCCGCAGCGCCGAGGACCTGATCGTCCCGGTCCCGGTCGGGACGCTTGTCTACCAGCTCGAGGCCGACGACCGCGAACTGCTCCTGGGGGACCTGTCGGTTCCGGGCGAGCGCATTCGGGTCGCCAAAGGCGGCCGCGGGGGCCTCGGCAACCAGCACTTCGCGACGAGCAAACGGCAAGCGCCGCGGTTCGCCGAAAAAGGCGAACCGTCCGAATCGCACGTTCTTCGTTTAGAACTAAAGCTTCTCGCGGATTGCGGGATCGTCGGACTGCCCAACGCCGGAAAGTCGACGTTGCTCTCGGTCGCATCGGCCGCCCGGCCGAAGATCGCCGACTATCCGTTCACGACCCTCGAGCCGCAGCTCGGCGTCGTGCGACTCGGACCCGAAGAATCGTTCGTCTTGGTCGACGTGCCCGGCCTCATCGAAGGTGCGCACGCCGGATCGGGGCTCGGCGATCGCTTCCTGCGACACATCGAGCGCACGCGCGTGCTCGTGCACCTGATGGACGGCGCGCGCCCGGCGGCCGAGATCCTAGCGGACAAAGCGACGATAGAAAACGAGTTGCGCCTTTGGAATCCGGCGTTGCTCGAGCGTCCGATTCTTCCGGTACTCTCGAAGCTCGATCTTCCCGAAGCGCGCGAACGGCTCGAAGAATTGCGCGGAACGATCGACGGCTTGCGCGGCATCTCCGCGGTAACGGGTGAAGGCGTGCGCGATCTGCTGTTCGCGGCTTACCGGACGATCCTCGAGACGCCGGTGCCGGAGGTCGCTGCGCCCGAGGTTCCGCGCTTCGTGCTTACGCCGCACGAGCCGTTCGCGATCGCGCTCGACGCCGACGGCGCGTACGTCGTAAGCGGCGAGCGCGTCGAACGGCTCGCGGCGATGACCGACTTCGACAGCGACGAGGGATTGGGCCGATTCGAAGCGATCCTCGCGAAGATGGGCGTCGACAAACGCTTGCGCGAAATGGGCGCGACGCAAGGCGACACCGTTCGAATCGCCGGCCACGAGTTCGACTACTCATGACGAAGGGGGTGCCCGGGTGAGCGCGACCGTCCGGTTCTACGCGGTCTTCCTCCTCGCGCTTGCGCTCGTCGTCGCCGCTTCGTTTTACGCCGGCTACAAGTACGGCTACGCGACCCGCTCGAAGCTCGTGCGCGCCGCGCATCCGGCCGCCGCACGGCGCGCCCCACCGTGAAGCTCGGACTCTTTGGCGGAACCTTCGACCCCGTGCACAACGCCCATCTCTTCGTCGCGGAGGCGGCCCGCGTCGAGCTTGGGCTCGAGCGTATGATTTTCTTGCCGACGCGCGGGTCGCACTATCGCCTCCCGCCCGTCGCATCGGTCGACGAGCGCCTCGCGATGCTGCGCGGCGCGATTGCACCCAACGCGCACTTCGCGCTCGACGACGCGGATCTTTCGGACGATGCGACCGGCTACAGCGCGGATCTCATGCCCCGTTTGCGGGCCGCCTATCGTGACGACAAGCTCACCTTCGTCGTCGGCGGCGACTCGCTCGTCGACTCGCCCTGGCAGCGTTTCGACGTCGTGCTCGAGAACCTCGATGCGTTCGCAATCGCACCGCGCGCCGAGCGCGCACCCGAGCGTGTCGAGGAGCTGATGGAGACGCTTGCGCCCGAGCAGCGCCGCAAGCTGTGCGTCCTCGACCTGCCCGTGCAAATCGGTTCGGCGACGCTCGTGCGCGCGCAGCTCGCGCGCGGGGGCAGCATTCGCTACCTCGTGCCGGAGTTCGTCTGGCGCTACATCGAAGAGCACGGCGTGTATCGCTCGCTCGGCGCGAACTCGCACCTTGGCTGAGCTCGCGCTCGGCGACGTATCGGCGACGCAGCTCGCGGAGGTCTACGGAACGCCGCTGCTCGTCATCGACACCGACGTGCTCGACCGCGCGATCGCAACGTTCGCGGAGCTTGGGGCCGAGTTTCATATCGACGTCTGCTACGCGGGCAAAGCGCTGCTCTTCGTCGCGCTCGCAAAGCGGATCGCCAAAAGTCCGCTCGGACTCGACGTTTGTTCGCTCGGCGAACTCCTAACCGGCGAACGCGCGGGCCTGCCCGCCGCGCGCATGGTGTTACACGGCTGCGGCAAGACCGAAGCCGAACTTCAAGCCGCCGTCGACGGCCGCGTCGCGCGAATTGTCGTCGATCACCGCGAGGAGCTTCGGGCGCTCGCGGCAATCGCCCGGCCGGAGCGTCCGACGAGCGTGCTGCTGCGAGTGAACACGGGGATCGAGGCGCGCACGCACGCCTACGTCCGCACCGGCGGCGAGGACTCAAAGTTCGGCTTCCCGCTCGACGAACTCGACGACGCGGTCGCCGAGACCCTCGCCGCACCCGGCCTGCGGCTCGGCGGCTTTCACAGCCATCTCGGCTCGCAGATATTCGAAGCCTCGCCGTACGCGGCGNNCGGCGAGCCTGCCGATCCTCCTTGACGCGTACGCGCGCGCTCGCGCAAGCGACGCGCCGCTCGGCGACCTCGTCCTCGGCGGCGGGTTCGGGGTCGATCCACAACCGGACGGGGAGCGCTTTAGCCTGCGCGCCACGGTCGCGGCCCTTGCCCGCGACCTAACGGAGGGCGCGCGCACCCGCCGTTTCCCGGCGCCGCGGCTCGGTCTCGAACCGGG
>PMHP01000069.1:0-213 GCA_003158195.1 Vulcanimicrobiota bacterium
AGCAGAAGTCGCGAGTTCGATTCTCGCCACCCGCTCCACTTACAAAAATCCCGTAACCACGGGATTTTTCTGTTCTCGCACTACGAGATCGAGAAAGTGCTCAGAGACCCACGGCAGAAGCCGCCGTCGCGCTACAGCACCAAGTCGAGTCGCTTCCGAGCGGAGTTGCTCGGCGGTGTTGTGGATCGCTGCCGTGCGGCGACGTTCATTGGC
>PMHP01000069.1:283-7079 GCA_003158195.1 Vulcanimicrobiota bacterium
GTGACAAAGCTGGTATTTTCACGTCAGCTAAACGGATGGCATGATTGAAAGTTTCGCGGCTCACCCAAGTTGCCTTACGCGCGATGGTGGATCCGCTCGGGCTCGAACCGAGTTACGACCGGGTAAGAACCGGGGGTGTCGACACTTCAGCTTCGGATCCGTGGCGGTCCCGAGGGGTGTCGAACCCCCGTCCTGCGGCTGACAACCGCGCGCTCTTCCGTTGAGCTACGAGACCATATGGAGGAGAGTCCGTGGACTTGCACCCGGACAGCCCTTGCGGGCCTCGGCGGTTTTCAGGACCGCTGGCTTACTATTCGCCCAACTCTCCATTTGAGCTAACCGGGAATGATTTGGTGGAGGCCGTCGGATGCAAATTGCTCGCGCAGTTCCGCGACCGCCGGCGCGCGAGCGGTGCCGGCATGCAGATCGTTCGCGGTCCGCAGAACGCGGCGATCGTCGCAAATGGCCGGGGCTGAGGTGCTCGCATCCTCGTCTACGCGCCTTCAACGCGTCGCTACGCTATCTCAGCTAAGCCCCGATGGCACCGGCGCTAGGAATCGAACCCAGCTCGTGCGTTTTGGAGACGCAGTAGTCGCCTGGACTCGCCGGTATGGAGGAGCGCCGAGGAATCGAACCTCGTCAGCCTTACGGCCTCGTCGCGTTAGCACCGCGATGCCTTGCCATCCAGCCCGCGCTCCATGTGGTGCCTCTTGGGCACCGAATTCAATTGTCAAAGATCGCTTGGGGTGATCGACGCGAATCGAACGACCACCAGACAGTGTTGAACTAACGCGCGGTCACGCGCAGTGCCGGATATGCGAAAAGGCCCCCGGCGTTTCGCCGAGGGCCCTTCAAAACGAAGATAGCTCTGACGCTACGCCTTATCCACTCCCGCGATCGATGCTCGGATTCCACGAATACGAAAAGCAACCGGAGACTCGCCCTGGTTGATGCATTGTGGTTTCTTTCGATCGAAGTAACATACCGTCGCAGCATAACCGGTCGCGAGCCGTTTCGTCAAGCTACCCTCGACGGCGCGTACGAATCGTGCTTCGTTTCAAGCAGGCCAACGCGAAACGCGTCGCACTTGAGCGCGTTGTCCCTCGGCATCGAAGTTCAGCGGGCGCCGGCGGTCGAGCAGTCTTTCGCCTAGCGCTGCCGAGTCCGCCCGCCCCGCACGATGCAGGTCATTATTCGCGACGCCGGCCGATGGTCGCAGGCCCCTGAAGAAAGCCGTCAAATCAGCGCTTTGCCGCGGAAGGCGCGAAACTCGTATCTGCAACCGGACAGCCTTCCCAGCAGAAGTCGCGAGTTCGATTTTCGCCACCCGCTCCGTTACGTTCGTCGCCCCCGTAGCTCAGTGGTAGAGCGCGATCTTGGTAAGATCGAGGCCATGGGTTCAATCCCCGTCGGGGGCTCCATCTTCAAGCTCTGGAGTGGGGCCTTTAGTTTGCTTTCGGCCGGCTCTGAAGTCTGGAATTCGGGCTCTGCGTGCTCGAGCTGGCGGGGACGGAGTAGAGGCCCACGATGCTCGCGCTGTCGAGGATGACGTAGCGCCCTTCAAGGAGCGCGAAGAACAGCGTTTCGCCGTCGGGCAGGAGCCCTAACCCCGAGGGCGCCGGAAGCGGCGGCAGCATTGTGGCGAGCGCGTAAACCGTAATCACGTAGTGGTGCACGAGCCCCGGCGGAGGGCATGGCCCATCGTATTCTTGACCCGCGCCGTAGTCGTTATACACTTGCGCTCCGTAGGGGCTTCCGGAAGCTCCCGCATTTTCGGGCAAGCTGGTCACGCTGCCCGGAATGTTGTAGATCCCCCAGTGCGTGAAGCTCGCGTCGACATCGAACATCATGACGACGAAGCTGCGCGTGAAGCGGGGAACGTTTGTCCACGAAAGTTCGGGCGACATGTCACCGCCCGCGCATCCCGGCGTCGGCGAATTGAAGGGCGGAGCTGCGGCGTTTAATATCGTGCTTTGGGGTAGGAACGATCCATTGGTGAATGTCGCACTGCGTAGCTGCAAGTGACGCCCAAAGGACCAATTCGCCTGTGCCTGCGGCGCAATGGTGAGCGGGTTCACGGTCGCTGCCGCTGCGCTCGTCGCGCTTCCACCCCAGGCCGCCGACAAGAAGACTAAGAGAGCGGCGCCGCTTCCGAAAGAAATGCGAAGCGCCTCTCGTGCGAGAGATTTCACGGAAGTTCCTTTCAAGGAGGGGGGAATAGTGGCGCCGTCGTGCGCCGTTTTAAGGATAGCAGGCCGGGGCGGATAATGTCATCCGTACCGGGAGCGCGAGCTGACTAGACCGGGTCGAAATGTCCCTGCAAGATCATCGCCTCGCCGATCTTGCGCGCGTCGCGAAGCGTTTCCGGCGTGCCGGCGTCCTTGCCCGACTCGATGAGTTTCGTTAACTCCTCGTCGAAGAGACGCGAGACTTCTTCGCCGCTGACGACGCCGTGCCGCAGGCGCTGCGCGATCATCAGGCGATAGATGCGGTCGGTCGCGAGATCCTCCATGTAGCCGTCGAGCAGGCTCGCACCCTTCCCGTTTAAGTAGCCGTTGCGGTAGCGGATAACCGTGCGCACGGCCGCGCGGGTCCCGTCGATCGTTATCTTCCCGACGCCGGCTACCGAGGGCCGCATGTCGGGATGCGGGTCGAAGTCCGGCTTGAAACTTGCGAGCTGGTTGGGCTCGGGGAACTGCGCGACCGCGATTGCGTTCTGATCGGGATGGCCGGTCCACGCGCCGTCCATCAGACAGCTCGCCTCATTTTTCTTGTCCTCGGCCAACACTTTAAGGGCGCGCTCGTTGAGTTCGGGATCCTCGCGGCTGGGGTAGAGCGCCGTCATGCCGCCGATCGCGAGCATCCCGTGTTTGTGGCATATCGACGGAATCAGCGTGCGCAAATTCTGAAAGAACGCAACGTTGTGTGGGATCGTGTTGCGATCGGGGAGGACCCATGCCGGATCGTTGAGGTTGAAGTGGATGAGGCTCGCCATGTAATCCCAGCGCCCGAGGTTGATGCCGAGCAGATGATCGCGCAAATTGTATGCGAACTCCTCGAGCTGGAATGCGATCGGATGCGACTCGCACAGCGCCATGCACTTGATGTAGTCCTTCGGCTGTCCCTTGTATTCGGCGAGAGTCTGCAGGAGGTCGCGCCACCATAACGCTTCCTCGGCCGATTCAGACTTCGGGATGTAGACGGCCAGCGGATGGCGCAGGCGCGAGAGATCGAGTTGGTAGACGAGCAACGCGAGATCGAACAGGGAGGCCGAGGTAAGCCCGTCGCCATAGATGCCGGCTTGGCTGAGGTGCAAGCCGCGCACGCGCGTCCACGTTACCGTCGGCGAATCTTTGATTGCGACCGTACCGCCGCGCTTCTGGTCGTCGTACGTCAACTCGCCGTAGAGGGCGGAGATCACGTTGCGCATTCCGAGCATCAAATGGTCCCAGGTGTTGGCCATCGAGTCTTCGAGGTCGAGCATCACCCCGGGCGCGCCCGAGTTCAGCATCTTAACGCACAGATCGGCCTCGTCGGAGGGACCGGTCATTTGATTGCGCTGATCGCGAGACCAGGCCGGCAACTCGATCGACCAGGTCTCGGTCGTCGCCGCGGAAGGCAGCCGATAGTTTGGTGGATTACCTTCCTGCGACGTGGCGAGCACCTGCTTACGCTTTGCAACCAGCTCTTGCTGACGCGGGGTAAAGCGCTCGTGGAGCGGCCGATAGAAGGCCGCGAAGCCGGGCGCGAGGTCGCGCTCGATCGAGAAACCGGCCGGCGCCACGTTCATCGGCGGCAGCGCGCTCTGCATGAGACCCAAGAATCGTGCTCCTTTTTTGAACATCGGGCGGCGTGCCCCCGATCACTGGAGACCGCAACTCGAGCGACGGTCTAGGGCAACGCGATTCGCCGGGAAACCGCGCCTCCTTTCCCACCAGGCGCAACGGATGACGCCGGCGTTTTCATAGGCTGCAATGCGGCGGCAATGGCCGCAGACGTAAGAATGACGAGTGCCGCGACCGTCGGCAGTTTCGCGAAATCAAAGGCCGGCGCGTTGGCGCTACCGATCGTGCGGACGAAAAGCAGCCAACTCGTCTCGGCGAGCGCGCGTGGGTCGTAGTGGGCGCTCAGGACCGGGGTGGGGTCCGGAATCGGCTGGACTAACGCGACCGCAGCGGAGAGGAAACCGACCGCGGCGCAGCCTGCAACGCACGCCCACAGCGGTCGCTCGTCGACGAACGCCCAGACGAGCAGCGCCGCGGTGACGGCCGCGAGCGCGATGAAGATCGTGCCGAGATTTGAGAATTGTATCCACGGGATCGCGAGCATCACGATCGCGCAGCCGAGAATGCGGCGCGTGCGCGGATCGGAGGCGACATAGAGAACGAGCGCCGCAGGAAGCGCCGCGGCGATTTGAACGATGTGAACGAACGGTCCTCCGAGAACCGCGAAAGCGGGCGGAATCACCGCGAGGACGCCCGCGTTCCCCGTGCGGCGCGCGAGCCTGCCCGCGGCCCAAATGCCGGCCACGAATGCGGCGGCATACCAGATTTCGCCGGCGCGCAATGCGACCACGTCGGAGAACTGCAGCCGGTGCAGCGCGTACGTCAGGCTGAATTGCTTCTCGTTGGCGATCTCCGAGAGCGCGTGGGCCGGCAGGACGTCGCGGACGTATTCGAGCGACGTCAAAAGACCGGCCGCGGCGACCGACGTCGCCGCAAACAAGAGGGCGATTCCCACGAGCGGCAAGCGCGTCCGCGATCGCCAGAAGAAGAGCGACGCACAAACGGGCAACCCGATGTGCGGCTCGAGCATCGCAACCCCCGCCGCGCAGGCCGCGAGTTCGTCGCGTTCCTCCGCCAGGAGCATCGCGGCGACGGCAATCGCGGCGACGGCAAATGGCGCGATCTGACCGAGGCAAAGCGACGCGTATCCATCGCCGAGCGCGAACGCGGCGACGAGCGCACCAAGCGGAAGGTTCGTCATGCGCCGCATGGCAGCGGCGGCGACTCCGACGGCGATGATCTCAAACAGCGTCCAGACAAGCGCCGCCGCGACGTACGGGAGCTGCGCGAGCAATTCAAACGGCACGAGCGCATAGGGTGGAAGTGGTGCCGGCGCCACGAGCCCGCGCCCGGTTGTAATCAGCGGCTCCGGCTTCGGCGCACGCTCGCAGCTTCCAAGCGGCTCGGCACGATATGGGTCAGACCCGCGCTGCAGCGTCTGCCCTGCGCAGTAAAACGCGTTGAAGTCGCGCAGCAAATCACCGGGCCGGGTCGCCGGCCAAACGATCGCGGCGGCGACGAGCAAGCCGAGTATCGCAGCGACGACCCCCGGCCGCAGCGCTGCGCCGTTAGCGCTCCGCATCACCCTATTGCTATCGGCCGCGCGGCGCCCAAAGAAAAACGGCGCCGGGGGGCGCCGCAAGAAGGAAGGGGAGATCATCGTAGCACGGATCCCGTAACTTTCCAGTCTGTCAGTAACAATTTCCGCATCACGGAAACCGGAACAAGCGGCGCTCGGGTCGTATCCGACTTTTGCGCGCGCCCGTAGCTCAATTGGATAGAGCGAAGGACTCCTAAGCCTTAGGTTGCCAGTTCAATTCTGGCCGGGCGCACCAAAAAATCGCGAGAGGTCGTCGCTGGACTGCGTCGCTACGGTCCTCATGTGCGTGCGCACACTTCGGACCTAGGCTCCTTGCCAGCGACGAAAGCTCGGCGTCCTCGTGCTGGGAAGGGGGCGCGACAGAGTGTTGCGGGGCGGAGTCCATGGGGTCAGTATTCCCTGCGGGTGCCGGAATGTGCTGCTACTTGGTTTCGCGGTGGGCGCGGTGGCAGCGGCACCAGCGGCAGTACTTCGACAGCTCGAGGCGATCGGTTGTCTTTTGCTTGTTCTTTTGCGTGTTGTAATTGCGGCGCTTGCACTCTTGGCAGGCGAGGACGATCATCACGCGGTTCTCTTTTTTCGCCATCTCTCGTTCCCACGGGCGCGGGTCGACATAAAAAATACGGACACGCGGTCCGTTCCGCAAGGGAGTATAGCATAGGCGCTCCGCGCAAGGCAATCGGTAATCGTGGAGGCTTGCTTGTATTGCTCGAGCTTCCCAGGAAGCTCCCGCCTCGCGCGAACCGTTTTTCGCATTTGCGCCCTCTCTTGCGTAGGCGTTCGCTTTGATACGCCGTTCCAGGGAGGTTCGGAGTCGATGATTTATCAGAAGAACGTGCCGATTTGGGAGCAAATTCTGCGCACCACCGTGGGTGTGGCGATGGGGTTCTATGCCGTCACGGCCATGCAGGGCACCTGGCTCGGGTACGGCCTGATCGCCGCGGGGATCGCATTGGTGGTTACCGGCCTCGCCGGATGGTGCCCGATGTGCGCGGCCGGTGGCAGGCATTTGAGGAACGGACCGCAAGCCGGGTCCTGAACTCATGGACGCCCCGCTCGATGAATCGAACCGAGAACGTCTCGCTCAGGAGGCCATCTCCGGCGACCGCGAAGCGCTCGTTCGCCTCATCGAGCTCGTGCAGCCGGACGTTCGCCGCTTCGCTCGGGCGCAGTGCCGATCCAGCGATGCCGAGGATGCCGTTCAGGAGGCGTTGTGGCAGCTCTACCGGCGGGTCGGCATGCTGCGGACTGCACGGGCACTTCCAGCCTGGTTGTTCACGGTCATCCGCCGGGAGTGTCTCCGGCTTGCCCGGGCGGCTTTCCGTCACGACGAATCGGGAAGGTCGTTCGACGAATCGCGCCTCGCGAAGCATTCGCCCGCCGAGCTGCGCATCGATGTTGCCGCAGCGAT
>PMHP01000183.1 GCA_003158195.1 Vulcanimicrobiota bacterium
CGCCGTGCTTGTGGTGACAAGGTGATTGGCGCTTTGCATCGCTTTGTGGTGAGGGTGCGTGAGAGTGGGCGTTATAAGTGGTATGCGCTTGCGGCGGTGATGCTTGGGACCGTGATGGGGCCGCTCGACGGGAGCATCGCAAATGTGGCGCTTACCACGATTGGGCGGGTTTTTGCGACGACCGTCGATACGGTGGAGTGGGTCCTGCTAGCGTATCTCTTGGTCAGCGCTTCGACGGTCGCGATGTTCGGGCGGCTCGGCGACATGATCGGGCAGAAGCGCATTTATCTTATCGGCTTCGGCGTCTTCGGCGCGAGCTCGATCGCATGCGCGCTGGCACCGTCGCTGATCGCGCTGGTCGCGGCCCGGGCCGTCCAAGGCGTGGGGTCGGCGATGCTCGTGGCCTGCACGCCGGCGATTATCACCGGTGCTTTTCCGGCGAGCCAGCGCGGGCGCGCGATCGGCATGAACGGCGCAGCGGTCGCGGCCGGCCTGACCGCCGGGCCGCTGCTTGGCGGACTGATCGTGACGTACGCCGACTGGCGCTGGATCTTCCTTATCAACATACCGATCTCGATCGTCGCGCTCGGCGCCGCCGCGATCGTCCTGCGGCCGGAGCGCGGGACCCCGGCAGGCTTTGACGCGGCCGGCGCCGCGATCGGCGGCACCGGCCTGTTCGCATTGACGCTCGCGCTTTCACGCGCGCACGTCTGGGGGTGGGACTCGCCGGCGACGCTCGGGCTGCTCGCGGTCTTTGCGGTCGCGGTGCCGATCTTTCTGCGCGTCGAACGTTCGGTCGCTTCGCCGATGCTCGACCTGACGCTGTTCCGGAATCGGATCTTTGCGTTTTCGGTAACGGCGTCGACGCTCTATTTTATGGCGCTGTTCTCGCTCGTCTTCACGATTCCGATCGTGGCCCAAGTCGTTCTCGGGCGCAACGGACTCGAGGCCGGACTTCTTCTCCTACCGGTCACCGCGCTCAACGTCGTGCTCGCCCCGCTTGCCGGCGCCCTCTCCGATCGCGTGCCGGCCCGCTACCTCTCGACGTTCGGCTCATCGGTGTTCGCCCTGGGGGCGATCGTGCTGATCCTCTTGCCGGCGAACCCCGCGCCGTGGACGATCGCAGCCGCGCTGCTCGTGTGTGGATTGGGGACGGCCGTCTTCAGCCAGCCCAACAACAGCACGATTATGGGAAATGTTCCGCCCGACCGGCGCGGCATCGCCGGCGGAATTTTGGCAACGTCGCGCACGACCGGACAGCTCTTGGGGGTAGCGATCGCGGGTGCCGTCTACTTCTTCGTCGAGCGGCACACCGGCCCGCACAGCTTCGCTCCGGCGCGGGCGGTCTTCGGTTCCATTACGGCGATTCTCGTCGCGACGAGCACGATCTCGTTCCTACGCGATTGACCGGCGGCGCCGAGCGTGTTATAACCCTGCCCATGTGTAGCGCGGCGTGCTGTTGTTGCAGCTGTCGGTTCGATCGAACGGGATCGGCGTAGCCGGAGCACGCGCACAGGCAACTGAAGTTGTCCGCACGAGCCCCTCGCCGACTAGGCGGGGGGCTCGTGCGTTTGCGCTCCTATTTCACCGGAGGCGAGAAGCGATCATCGGAATTCAGAGGATACCTTCGCGAGACCGCGGCGTATGAGCGTCACGATCGAGCGCGTCTCGAAGAGGTTCGGCCGGGTTCTGGCGCTGGACGACGTCTCGTTCGAGGTACCGCGCGGAAGCCTGACTGCGCTCCTCGGCCCCTCGGGCTCGGGGAAGTCGACCTTGCTGCGCGCGATCGCGGGACTCGAGGCGGTCGATGAGGGGCGCATTGTGCTCGAAGGGCGCGAGGTCACGCATCTCCCGGCCGGTGGCCGCGATGCCGGCTTCGTCTTCCAGCACTACGCGCTCTTTCCGCATCTGTCGGTTGCCGGCAACATCGCGTTTCCACTGCAGGTGCGTAAGAAGCATTCCAAGCGCGCGATCGCCGCGCGAGTCGCCGAGTTGCTTGGCTTGATTCGGCTCGAGGGGTACGAGACGCGGCGCCCGCACGAACTCTCCGGCGGCCAGCGCCAGCGCGTCGCGCTAGCGCGCGCGCTCGCGGCGGAACCTTCGATTCTGCTGCTGGACGAGCCGTTCGGCGCGCTCGACGCGCACGTGCGCAAGGAGCTTCGTCGGGAGTTGCAAGGTTTGCACGAGCGCACCGCGGTCACGACCATTCTCGTAACCCACGACGCCGGCGAAGCGATGGAGTTGGCCGATCGCGTGCTCGTGCTGCGCGAAGGGGTCGTGCAGCAGTACGGCCCACCGCGCACGCTCTACGCACACCCGGCCAATCCGTTCGTGCTCGGCTTTTTGGGCGAAGTCAACCTCATTCGGTCGCACGCGGCGAACGCATATGTGCGGCCAAGCGATCTGCGCATCGAGTCACGTCACTTCGGCGACGCCGTCCCCGCTCGCGTGCGCCGCGTCGTCGAGCTCGGCGCCCGCACCGAGCTTGGGCTGACGCTGGATGACGGACAACAGCTCACTGCCCACCTCGATGAACGTCGTGCTGCTTCACTTGCGCTGAGTCCGGGAGCCCTCGTCTACCTGGAACCGACGCGCTCCTACGCCTTCGATTGGACGATCTAGGAAATGAAACGCCAACTCCACGCAGCCGCCCGTTTTGCAGCCCTTTCGTTCGCTGTCGTCGCGTTTGCGCTGACGACGCCGGCCGGCCGCGCCGATACCGCCGTGACCTTGCTCAACGTCTCGTACGATCCAACGCGAGAGTTTTACACGGCCTACAATGCGCTGTTTGCCAAGGACTGGAAAGCCAAGACCGGCCAGGACGTCACGGTGAACCAATCACACGGCGGCTCGGGGGCGCAAGCGCGCGCGGTCATCGACGGCCTCGAGGCCGACGTCGTCACCCTGGCGCTCGCCTACGACATCGATGCGATCGCGCAGAAGGCCAAACTCTTACCGGCCGATTGGGCTACAAAGCTGCCCGGCAACGCAAGCCCGTATACCTCGACAATCGTCTTTCTCGTTCGCAAGGGCAATCCAAAGGCGATCCACGACTGGCCCGACGCGATCAAGCCGGGCGTTTCCGACATCGCTCCCAATCCAAAAACAAGCGGCGGAGCGCGCTGGATATTCTTGGCGGCCTATGACTACGGTCTGCGCGCGAACCACAAGAACGACGCCAGAGCAACCGCGTTCGTCGCGGCGCTCTACAAGAACGTTCCGGTGCTCGACAGCGGGTCGCGCGGCGCGACGACGACGTTCGTCGAGCGCGGCCTTGGTGACGTGCTTGTCGGATGGGAGAACGATGCGCTGCTGAGCCTCAAGGAACATCCCGGCGAATACGAGATCGTCGTCCCAAGCAGCAGCATCCTGGCCGAGCCTCCCGTTGCGGTCGTGACCGTCAACGCCGCGAAGCACGGCACGCTGACGGTCGCCGATGCGTACCTGCGCGACCTGTACAGCCCCGCTGCCCAGAAGTTGGCGTGCGAGTTCGGGTTTCGGCCGCGCCTGGGGTCGGTGAGTTGCTCCACGCACTTCGCCCACACCGAGCTGACGACGATCGCCGAGTTCGGCGGTTGGCAGACGGCTCAGGCGCGGTTCTTCGCCGACGGCGGCCTCTTCGATCAGATCTACCAGCCGCACTAAATGGCTCTAGCACACGCCTTCGCGCGGCGGTCGCACGACGTCATACCCGGTCGAGCCCCGGCGCTCGCACTGACGGTCGGCGTCGTGACGATGGTCGTGCTCGTGCCGCTGGCGGTCGTCGTCCTCACCGCATCGACGGCGAGCTGGCCCGCGCTGTGGGCGCAACTCGCCTCGGCACGCGACCTGGCCGCCTTCCGCCTGACCTTCGGTGCCGCGTTGCTCGCTGCGGCAATTGACGTCGTGGCGGGCAGCTACGTTGCCTGGGTTCTCGTGCGCCATCGATTCGGGGGCACCGCTCTGCTCGATGCACTCGTCGACGTTCCGCTAGCGCTGCCGACTGCCGTGGCGGGCATCGCGCTGGCCACGCTCTACGGACCGCACGGCTGGGCCGGCGCACTGCTAGAAGCTCACGGCATCACGGTAGCCTATACGCCGCTGGGCATCGTCCTGGCATTGGCCTTCGTCGGCTTTCCGTTCGTCGTGCGCGCGGTGCAACCGGTCCTGGCGGCGCTTCCCGCCGACTTCGAAGAAGCCGCTGCGACCCTGGGCGCGAGCCGGAACGCGACGGTCGTCCGGATCGTCTTCCCGCTGCTCGCGCCGGCGATGCTGGCCGGCTTTGCGCTCGCACTTGCTCGCGGGTTGGGCGAATATGGCTCGGTGCTTTTCATCTCGGGCAATCTTCCGCTGCGCACCGAGATCGCGCCGCTGTTGATCGTGAACCGGCTCGAAGAGTACGACTACCACGGAGCCGCCGCGATCGCGACCGTGTTGCTGGTCAGCGCGTTTGCACTGCTCGTAGCGATCGCCCTACTGCAACGCAGGCTCACCAGCCGACAGGTGCGCGATTGAAGACCGGGCGTTTGCGGGATGTCGCCGCCGTCGGCGTCGCGGTGCTGGTCGTCGCGGGCCTCGTCGTGCTGCCGCTGGCGACCGTTTTCTACGAAGCGCTGCGCGCCGGGCTCGGCGCGTTTGCGACGGTCTTTTCCGAACCGTACGCGCAGAGCGCAATTCGGCTGACCTTGATCGTCGCGGCCGCAACGGTCGCGTTCAACACGGCCTTCGGCATGCTTGCGGCGTGGACGATCGCGAAGTACCGCTTCCCCGGGAAGGCGTTCTTGTTGGCGGCGATCGACTTGCCGCTGACGGTCTCACCGGTCGTCGCGGGGCTCGCGATTCTGCTGACCGTCGGGCCGCATACGTTGCCCGGGGCGTGGCTGCTCGCGCACGGCGTGCACATTGCGTTCGCACCGGCAGGCATCGTGTTGGCGACGATCTTCGTCACTTTTCCTTACGTGGCACGCGAGCTAACGGTCTTTCTCCAAGAGCAAGGCCGCGAGCTCGAAGAGGCTGCGCTCTCGATGGGCGCCTCGGTGCTGCAGACGTTTTGGCGCGTGACGTTGCCCAACGCGAAGTGGGCGCTGCTCAACGGCATGTTGCTCTGCAACGCGCGCGCGATGGGCGAATTTGGAGCGGTCTCGGTGATCTCCGGCCGCATCCGCGGCCAGACCAACACCGTTCCACTGCACATCGAGATTCTGTACAACGAGAACACTTTCGTCGGCGCTTTCGCGCTGGCGGCGAGTTTGGCGATGCTGACGATGCTCCTTTCCGGAATTCGCGCTCTGCTTGAAGCGCGAACCCACCGCCGCCCGGTGCCGGACGGCGACGCCCTCGGGACGGCGGAACGCGCTCGTGAGGCCGGTCTGGGTAGAATCGTCGCAGCGCCGCGCATCGCGCTCGACGTTGGCGAGTAAACAGGGGCGCGGATGCGCGGCTACCGTGCGACGTGCCGGCACGGTGGGGTGGAGCCGAATCGTCTCAATTTCGATGTCCCGGCTGCCCTTCGACTGCGCGCGCTGCGCGCGCTTCGCTCACGGTGACACGGTCTATGTCACGCTGAGCTTGTCGAAGCGCCGCCGGGATCTGGCCCTGCTCCGTTGGCCGTTCGACTGCGCGCCTGCGGCGCTGCGCTCACGGTGACAAATTTTCATCCGCTTCCGTGTGGGCTAAGTCGTCGGAGCGGCCTGCGTCGAGGCGGGGCCATTGGGCGGTGGGGCGTCCGTTTTTGCGCCACGAGCTTTCGACTTCTAATGGTTTGGGCCAGCCGGGGGGAGAGTCTTCCCAGTCCTCTTGCCGCCCGTACGCAGTCACATCGAATAGTGCTAAGGTCGGAGCCATGCCTTCGACACCGCGCCCTGTCGTCCAATACGTTTCGAATACTCTGTCGCCTCGCCTGAGATAACAGACGAGCATGAATCTGTTCAACGTGCGGCCCGCGCGCAAGACGTCAGCGGAATCTCCTACCGAATACCATGGGACANNGCGTACGTGATCCCGCGCGCGTTCAGGTACGCTAATTCGCGGACTTGGCCGTTGCAAAACGTGCAGCCCTCGCACTGTTCTGCGGCGGATTCACCCGTAAACCACATATGGTAGTAGGCGATCAACTGCTGACGCCCTTCGAAAGCGTCCAGCAACGTAACGCGCCCATTTGCGCCGATGAGACTCGTGGCGGCATCGACTTCGACCATCGGTAGGCGCCTGCGAGCTGCCGCGATCGCGTCGCCCTCGCGCGTGTGTGCTTTCTCGATAATTCGAAGCGCATCGATCTGGGCTTGCCACGTGCCGCGATCGACAACCTCGGGCATCGCTGCGGTGGCGGCAGCTACCGCCGGATCGTTGGTACTCGATGTAGTCATGTGAACCTTCTACGATCGCTTCTCAGCATCTTGGAATGTTTCGTGACGCCCGCGGGTAATTGGAGCACGCCCCGAGGATCTCATCCTCGCGTCCAAGTACATTCCCAAAGAACGGCTTGAATCGACGGACGATTGCGGCTTCTCACCGTTCAGCATCGACGTCAAGCCGAAGCACGGGTCCCCGGACGTCGCACGCGACATCGCCTTCGAGAAAATCAAGGCGCGGGTCGACGGCACGAAGATGGCATCCGAGAAACTCTTCGGAGTAGAAGCGACGGCCGGCGCGACAACGTAAGGACGGCGCGAGCCGCATAGCTGCAGCAGCGCGCGGGGAAACCCGCGCGCTGTGCGCGATTCATGCGCCGTTGGCCCTTCGACTGCGCNNGCGAGCTTCGCTCAGGGTGACATGGTTGCCGTGCGGAGGGCCTGCGTTAGGGAGTTTGTGAGGGCTTTGTAGGCTGCGTCGAGCTCGGGTAGGGGCAGGTGACCGAAGCCCAGGCGAAAGACGCGCGCGGTCTCGCCGAACCACGGGCCGTTCGAGACGCGGACGCCGGCGCGCGCGAGCCGGTCGTAGAACCGTTCGACGGCCGCGTCGTCGAACGCCGCCGGCCGCAGCCGCACACAACAGATCGCGCCCGCGCTCGGGCGAACCCATTCGACCAGGCCGCTATTGTCGAGCACCCAGCGCTCCGTCTTGGCAAGGCACTCGGCGAGAAACGTGCGGCGCTCGCCCAAAATGCGCTCGCGCAGTTCAAAGACGCGAAGCGCTAGCACTTCCTCGAGCGCCGGATTGGAAACCACGGTGTTGAACTTCGCGCGCACCAACTGCTCGCGCAGCTCCGCGTCGCGCGTGATGGCCCAACCAAGACGCAAGCCGGGCGCACCGTGACATTTGGAGAGCGATGCGACGGTGACGACTTTCGGGCCCAGCGAGAGTGCACTTGGAGCAACCGGCTCGTTGCCGAACGCCGCTTCTCGATAGGTGTCATCCACTAGGAGGTAGGCCTGCGGACACGTCCGCTCCATCAGGGCAAGGACGTCGCGTAGTATCTCGATCGGAATTGCCACGCCGGATGGGTTTTGCGGTGTTGCCAAGCTCACGAATTTGGTCTTGTGCGAAAGCAACGGACGAAGATCTGCCGGATCGAGCTGATAGCCGCGATCGAACGAGAGCGGCAGAACGCGCACGTTTGCGCCGACCGCGTCGAGAGCGCCGCGCGTCGGTGGAAAGACCGGTGTGGGCAGCACGACGTCATCGCCTCGATCGCACAAAATGAACGTCAACAAGAACAGCGCGTGCATGCTTCCAACGGTGGTAACGACGTCGCCGGCACTCGCGCCGTTTAGTCCGGCGATCGCAGCGCGAAGATCCGCGTCACCCTGCGCCGTGCCGTATCCGAGGACGACCTGCTTCATCCGCGCCCGAACGGTCTCGTCGTCGAGCAGTTCCTCGAGCACGAGGTTCGGGCCGTAGCTGCCGCCGAGGTCAAAACGTGGCTTCTCGTCGAGCAAAGCCATCATCTCGCTACCTGCAAATCGAGACATCGGGCTGCCTTTCTGAAGCTAACGACGGAAGGCTCAGGCGGCCGGTCGCTACGTAGGCGACGTTTCCACCGACTTCTATTCCCGCTTCGCCGCCCGAACCGTGAACGAGTACGTGCAGCACACTCGGACGTCCCATTTTGTAGCCCTGTTCGCTGACGAACCGCGTGCCGTCCGCGCGCGCGACGAGCCCGTGTCTCATCATGTAGGTTGCGAGCGGGCCGGTCGCACTCCCGGTTGCCGGATCCTCCGACACACCTAAGTCCCTCGCGAACATGCGTGAGTACGCCCCCGCGCTTGTGGGCGCGAACACGAACACGCATGGCGCAGCACATTGTTGCTGAGCGATCGTCAACGCTGCGGTATCGACGGACGCGCGATCGACGCTCGCCGCGTCCTTCAACGGGATGAACAGCGTCGGATTTCCGGCCGATAGGACTTCGCAGGGCAGAGTCGGGAGCAGATCGTTCTCGCTGAGCGAAACGGCACGCGCGCACAAGCTCCGCGGTATTTCTCCGGCCTCGCGTATCTCCGGCATCGTGAGCCAGAGAATCGGGTCTTCGCCCGCATCGACGCGCACGTTTACGGGACCGATGTTCTCGTCGAGCGTAAACGTCGCAGCCTGCGGCGACACGAGGTTTAGGCGGCGCATCACGTAGGCGGTGCCGATCGTCGGGTGACCGGCAAATTCCATCTCAGCGCCCGGAGTAAAAATCCGCACGCGAGTCGCATCGGCGCGCGATTGCGCCGGCAGAATGAACGTCGTTTCTGAAAGGTTGAACTCTCGCGCGATGCGTTGCATCGTGTTTGTGTCGAGCCCCGTGGCGTCGGGGAAGACGGCGAGCGGATTGCCTTCCAGCGGAGTCGTCGTGAAGACGTCGACGACGTGATACTCGAGTTCCATTTAGACCGCCCGTTCGATCCAGCGTTTAAGTTCGGCGATGCGCGCCTCGTCGCGTTTGTAGAACGTCCACTGTTTGATCCGCTTCCCGCGAAGCAACCCCGTATCGACCAAGATGCGCAGGTGCTCGCTCGCTGTCGGCTGGCTCACGCCGAGCTTTTCCGCGATGAAGAGGCCGCACACGCCGTCGTCGACGAGATCGCCGTCGACCTGCTTGCGAAAATGGGCTCGCGGATCCTTGAGCCACTCCAAAATGATCAGCCTTCGGTCACTTGCGAGGGCACGCAGCGCGGACTCGAGGCCGGCGATATCTATCTGCTTCGCCATATTGCTAATTTGCCATGTGACGAATAATATGTCAAGGCCATCGCCTCTTGGAGGAACCATGTCAGCTATCAAGCGCCTGCATCCGGGAACCCGGATGAGCCAGGCCGTCGTTCACTCAGGCCTTCTTTACACCGCGGGGCAGGTCGACTCGCAGGCCGCCGATGTCGCAGGGCAGACCAAGAACGTGCTCGCGAAAATTGACGCGCTCCTCACGGAGGGCGAGAGCACGCGTTCGCAGATCCTTTCCGCGAACGTTTGGCTCGCGGACATGGCGTCATTCGGCGAAATGAACGACGTATGGGAGCACTGGATCGACCCGAGCAATCCGCCCGTCCGCGCAACCGTCGAGAGCAGGTTGGCTGCGCCGGAGTACCGGGTGGAGGTGTCGGTCATCGCCGCAGTTTCCAGCACAGGCCCGAAAGATCTATGCTAAAGTTGCCGCCAGAGCCCAGAACCGGCCACTTCAACCGAGTCAGCAATCACCGCCGTGAAAAGCGTCGCAACCACAAGCCGAAACCACGAACGAACTTCGAAACTTCGGAGTAAAGGTTTCCGCCATGAATGGAAGACAATCTATCCGTTTCTGCACCAGCGTGGACGGCGTGCGTCTCGCAGTTGCCACCGTAGGGCAAGGTGCACCGATCGTACGCGCGGCGACGTGGCTGACGCATGTGGAAAAGGATGCCGACAACCTTTGCAACCGCCACTGGGTCGCAGAACTGAGTCGCGAGCACTTGTACGTGCGGTACGACTCCCGCGGGTGCGGACTGTCCGATCGGGACGTGGAACGCTTCTCGGTAGAAGCATGGATTGAGGACCTCGAGGCGGTCGCCGATGCCCTGGAGCTCGAGCAATTTCCCCTGATTGGGATGTCGCAGGGTGCGGCGATAGCGATCGGCTACGCGGCGCGGCACCCGGAACGGGTGAGCCGGCTCGTCATTTACGGGGGCTGTGCGCGCGGACTGCTCAAGCGCGATCCGTCGCCCAAGGTTGTGGACGCGGCGCAGGCGATGCTCAAGGCCGCAGAGCTAGGCTGGGGCGCCGACAGTTCGTCCTTCCGCCAGGTGTTCATATCGCAACTGTTTCACGACGCCAGTGCAGAGCAACAGCGTGCGTTCGACGAGGCCCAGCGCCTGACCATATCCGGCGTGAACGCGGCGCGCTTCATGAAGGTCGTGTTTGAGATCGACGTCTGCGAGGTGGCGCCAAAGGTTCGCTGCCCAACGCTCGTATTTCACGCGGTCGACGATCCTTGTTTCCCTTTCGAGGAAGGTCGACTGCTTGCGTCGCTGATTCCTGACGCGCGGCTGGTACCGCTGCCAAGCAAGAACCACCTTCCCTTCGAAACCGAACGTGCGTGGCCCATGTTCCTGGCCGAACTGCGCGCCTTTCTTCCAGCCTCGGCTTCGGAGGCCGAGCAACGCAGCGCCACGCCGCAGCTCACCTCGCGGCAGCTCGAGGTCCTACGTGAGGTCGCGAGCGGCCAGACCGACAAGCAGATCGCAGGCAAGCTATTTCTCAGTCCACGAACGGTCGAGATGCACGTCGCGCGCGCGCTTGAGGCGCTCCAGTGCCGCACGCGCGCCGAGGCGGTGCGGCGTGCTGCCGAGCTCAAACTGCTCGGCTAAATAAAAGACTACGGTATGCCTTACCGTAGACGGATCCGTCGCTTGCCGTAGTTCCCCGACTGACGCGGTGCATTCGCCGGCCGTATACTGGCCTTCGACGGTCCGGAAGCGCTGGATGTCAGAGAGTTCCGCGTGCGCGAGCTCGGCATTGGCGTGACGCGCCTTCCGTCACTAATTGCGAAAGGCTGGTTCTAATCCGATGATGCTGTCCAGGGGTTCGATGCTCTCGCTCATCGCCGGCGCTGCTCCGGTCCTCGCGGCGCGTTCATTGAAAGCCGTGGCCTACTCGCCGTCCGAGGCGCAGGACCCGCCGCACGGCGACTATTTCGGCCTGATCGAGGGGCTTGCCGGCGGGCTGATCGCTGTTTCGACCAATGGAACGGCCGTGCTCGCTTACCTTTGCGACGGCTCTGGCCACGCCCCGACGGTCGCGCAGTGGTTTCGCGGCACGGTCGCGGGCCGCGCAATCGCCCTGCATGCTCCCAACGGAGCTCGTTTGCAAGCGACGGCCGGGGCGCGCGGCGTCGCCGGACACGTCACGCTTGCGAACGGACGAACGTTCGCGTTTTCAGCGCGAAAATTCGAGGCGCTCTCCTCGCCGCACCAGCCCGGGCTCTATCGCTCGACCAAGACCGTCGGCGGAACGAAGTACGTCGGGGGATGGATCGCAATCCCACAGTCGGCGGGCGCGCTATTACGCGGCGGAGCAGTCCTCGACCAGAAGACGGGCGCGGTCCTCGCCAGCGGCTCGCCCGACTTCGGCGCATTGCGCGCCTTCGTACCCGGCCTTGGCACGTTCGTGCTAAAGGGGATAGGCGGCGCAGTATACGCCGACGGCTGCGGCATCGGCTACCATCGAAATGTTAACGGCTACTGCGTTCCGAACTGACGCTCACGCCTGAACGGATAAGAAGCACCACGATTAGCCTCGGGCACGATTTCTCTCCGCAACGACGGATCAAGCGACGCTCAGCGCCGGCGATTATTGCTCGAGCATTGGGGCGCCGTTCGCGCGCAAACGTCACCTTCTCGACAGTACGGTATGCCTTACCGTAGACGGATCCGTCGCTTGCCGTAGTTCCCCGGCTGACGCGGTGCATTCGCCGGCCGTATACTGCGTCTCAACGGACGCGCTGCACGGAAAGGACGTCATGCAAGCAGTGATTTGTGAGGCCTTCGACGGTCCGGAAGCCCTGGAAGTCAGAGAATTCCAGGACCCGGCACCCGGCCCAGGAGAGATCCTCGTCGAGGTCCACGCCGCAGCCGTGAGCTTCATGGATGTCTTGATGGTCTCGGGCGGGTACCAAATGCGCCCCGAGACACCCTTCGTCCCGGGCACGGATGCCGCCGGCGTGGTACGCGAGGCCGGCGCCGGCGTGACGCGCTTTCATCGCGGCGATCGAGTCGCTTGCACGCGCTTTACCGGCGGGCTCGGAGAGCTCATGGTGGTTGGCGAATGGGAAGCGGTCCGCATTCCCGACGGCGTCGATTTCGAGTCTGCCGCGTCGCTCCTGTATGCGTATGGTACGGCGTATTACGCACTTGTCGAGCGCGCAAAACTGCGGCCCGGCGAAACGGTCTTCGTGTCCGGCGCAGCGGGAGGCGTGGGACTTGCCGTGGTGGATCTCGCGAGGCATTTCGGAGCGCGGGTCATCGCGGGGATCGGGACGGATGACAAAGTTGCGTTGGTCCGCGAATACGGCGCTGCGGAAACGATCAACTACCGGACCGAGAGCCTGAAAGATCGTCTGAAGACGATGACGGGCGGCGCCGGTGTGGATGTGTGCGCCGAGATCGTCGGCGGGGAAATCTTCGAACAAATGACGCGCCTGATGGCCTGGGAAGGTCGTCTGATGCCGATCGGATTCGCGAGTGGGAAGATTCCGTCGGTGCCGATGAATCTTCCGTTGCTGAAAAACTATTCTATCGTCGGTGTGTTCTATGGCGCCTGGAATCGGCGGGATCCGCAGGGAACTGCGCGCGTGTTCGGGGCCCTTATGGACCTGCTAGCCGCGGGAGCGATACGTCCCTGCGTCCAGCAAGTGATGCCGCTGCATCAGGTTCGCGAAGCTATGCGCGCGATCGCTGACCGCTCGGTACAGGGGCGCATCGTGATGAAGCTGCGGTAAGGGCGAGGATGTGGTGGAACTTGAGGTTGTTGAACCGCTGACGGGATGTGGCCTTGCTCCGTTGGCCCTTCGACTGCGCGGCTGCGCCGCTCCGCTCACGATGACACGGTTTCAACCGCCCATGTGGCCCCATTTGTCATGTACAACTCAAGGTGACATGGCTTGGGCGGCGGCTAGGCGGGCTATGGGGACGCGGTAGGGGGAGCAGGAGACGTAGTCGAGGCCGAGTTCGTCGCAGAATGCGATCGATGAGGGGTCGCCGCCGTGCTCGCCGCAGATGCCGATCTTGAGGTCGCTGCGGGCGGCGCGGCCGCGCTCGACGCCGAGGCGCATCAGACCGCCGACGCCGATGCGATCGAGCACGACGAACGGGTCGTCTTTGAGGATCTTCTTCTCGAGGTACTTCGGGATGAACGAGCGTTCGGCATCGTCTCGCGAGTAGCCGTACGTCGTTTGGGTGAGGTCGTTCGTGCCGAATGAGAAGAACTCGGCGATCTCGGCAAGTTCGCCCGCGACGACGCACGCGCGCGGCAGCTCGATCATCGTGCCGACGCGATACGCTACGTCGACACCGAACTCAGCGATGACCGCGGCCGCGTTCTCGCGCACGGCATCGGCGGTTGCGCGCATCTCTTCGGGCGCGCCCACCCCGGGGATCATTACGTCGGGCCGTGCGTCGACGCCGCGCGCCCGCAGCTCGCAAGCGGCCTCGAAGATCGCGCGGACCTGCATCGCGTAGATCTCGGGATAGACGATGCCGAGGCGGCACATGCGCAGGCCGAGCATCGGGTTCTGCTCGTGCAGTTGGCGGACGCGCGCGAGCATGCGGGACATCTCGACGAACTCGGGGTCCTTGTCGCCCTTGCGCACGCGCAGCTCGGTCGTCGCGACCAAGAGGTCTTCGAGCGACGGCAAGAATTCGTGCAGCGGCGGATCGAGGAGCCGGATCGTGACCGTGCAGCCGGCCATCGCTTCGAGGAGCCCGGCAAAATCGGCGCGCTGAAAGGACAGCAACTCGGCGAGCGCGGCCTCGCGCGCGTCAGCGGTCTCGGCCATGATCATGCGTTGCATGACCGGCAAGCGCTCGGACTGCATGAACATGTGCTCGGTG
>PMHP01000135.1:0-15063 GCA_003158195.1 Vulcanimicrobiota bacterium
TCACACCATCGCCTCCGCGGCGTGCTTGCCGAACACGCCGCGCAGGACGTCGCAGATTTCGCCGAGCGTTGCACCCGCATCGACCGCCTCGAGGAAGCGCGGCATGAGGTTGCCGGTCCCCGCGGCGGCCGCGCGCACGTCGTCGAGCCGGGCCGCAACGACGGCTGCATCGCGTTCCGCCCGGTAGCGCCTCAAGCGCTCGATCTGCTCGCGTTCGATCGCCGGGTCGATGCGCTGAAGCTCGATTGGCGCCTCGGCGCTCGCTTCCGCAAACGCGTTCACGCCGACGACCACGGCGTCGCCGCGCTCGATCTCCTGCTGTGCTCGATAGGCCGATTCGGCGATTCGGGCCTGCATCCAGCCCGTGTTGATAGCCTCGACGCTGCCGCCGAGTTCGTCGACCTCGGCGATCAGTGCGTTGGCGCGCTTCGCGAGTTCGGCCGTGAGCGACTCGACGTAGTACGAGCCGGCCAGCGGATCGACGACGCTCGCAACCCCGCTTTCGTAGGCGATGATCTGCTGGGTGCGCAGCGCGAGGCGCGCGGATTCGGCGGTCGGTAGCGCGAGCGCTTCGTCCTTGCCGTTGGTGTGGAGCGATTGCGTGCCGCCGAGAACCGCCGCCAGCGCCTGGAGAGCGACGCGGACGACGTTGTTGTCCGGTTCCTGTGCCGTTAAGGTCGAGCCGCCGGTTTGGGTGTGAAACCGCAACATCTGCGAACGCGGGTCCTGCGACCCGAATTCGTCGCGAACGATCCGCGCCCACAGGAGCCGGGCGGCTCGGAACTTGGCGACCTCTTCGAAGAAGTCGTTGTGCGCGTTCCAGAAGAACGAGATGCGCGGCGCGACGGCATCGATTGCAAGCCCGGCTTCCCGTGCGGCGCGCAGATATGCCTTCGCGTTGGAGAGGGTGAAGGCGATCTCTTCGACCGCCGTCGAGCCGGCTTCGCGGATGTGGTAGCCCGAGATCGAGATCGTGTTCCATTGCGGTACGTGCTCCGCGCAGTAGGCCATCACGTCGGTCACCAGGCGCATCGAAGGCTTGGGTGGAAAAATGTACGTGCCGCGCGCGACGTACTCTTTGAGTACGTCGTTTTGGATCGTGCCGCCGAGTTTCGAGAATGCGATTCCACGGCGTCGAGCGACCGCAAGCACCATGGCCAGCAGAATGGAAGCCGGCGCGTTAATCGTCATCGAGACGGTCACGTCCGCGAGCGGAATGCCGTCGAAGAGCGTCTCGACGTCGCGCACGTGGTCGATCGCGACGCCGACCTTGCCGACTTCGCCTCGCGCCGCCGCCGCGTCCGAATCGTAACCGAGCTGCGTCGGCAGGTCGAACGCAACGGAGAGGCCGGTCGTCCCGCGCTCGAGCAAGTACCGGTAGCGCGCGTTCGATTCGGCTGCGGTCGCAAAGCCCGCGTATTGGCGCATCGTCCACAGTCGCGTGCGGTAGCCGTCTTCGCGGATGCCGCGCACGAACGGGAATGCTCCGGGCGCCGAGGAGCCGAGAACTTCTCGTGCCGCTTCACCTTCAGCCTCGGCGTAGTAGGGCTCGAGCGGGATGCCGCTCCCGTTCGCGCGGCGCTTGCCGGCGGGGCGGCCGTTGGTTGCCATGCGGCGACATTCTGGAATGCACCCCGCAAGCCCCGGTTCGGCCGCCGGCACGACAGGCGAACGGGGTTCGAGGGCGTACGTTTCGGGCGTGCCGCCGTCCCGCGCGCCGCGACCTCGCGGAATCGACGTCGCCTTTCCGGCCCTCCCCGAAAGCTCACCGCAGGTGCGCCGGGCGCTGCGCGCATTCCTCGAGTCGCTGCAGCTCGAACCGGGACGCATCGAAGATCTCGTCTTGGCGGTCGGCGAAGCCGCCGGAAACGCCATCGAGCACGCTTACCGCGATTGCGCGGGATGCGTGCGCCTGCGCGCCCGGCTCGTCCAACGCCAACTGATCCTCGAGGTCCGCGACGCCGGCTGCTGGCGCCGCGAAAGCGACCCCGATCGCGGCCACGGCCTCCCGATCATGCGCGCGCTGGTCGATCGGGTTTCGATCGAAAGCACGCGCACCGGAACCAACGTTCGCTTCGAAGTCGATCTGTAACGTGNNCTCCCGTCGAACGCGCCGCCTTCGTATCGCGCCTATTCCTTCATCGATGTCAAGTTCGTTATGAACGGCACGGTGAACGCGATACTCTATCGTCATGGCCGGGTGTACTTTTACGCAGACCTCGCTCGCGGGTACCGGTACACGAAGCGATCGCAACCCATCGGGACGTTGTTGCCGTCACTCGTTTTGGTTCCACCGGGCGGCCGGATTTCGACCGTTCTGTTCAGGGGAGTCTATTTGAACCCCTGATATTGACGTCACGAGAAGTGCGCTCGCGTCGTTGTGCGGTACATGAACGAGTTCAGTCAAGTCTCNNGCGGCGACGTTCTTGTTCTTCGGCCGCAGGCGAGGGCAGATCTTGCGCTTCTCGCGGATTAGCATCGTCGCGGCGCTTGTCGTGCTGGGCCTTGCGGCAATCCTGCCGACGGGGCTCGGTCGCGTTCAACCCGGCGCACGCGGCGTCGTGCTGCGCTTCGGCGCGCCGACCGGCCGCGTCGCCGGCGAAGGGCTGTACTACGTCGTGCCGCTGGCGGAGCGCGTCGTCCAGGTGAACACGCAGGTGAATACCGTGCGCTTCGACCGCGCGCAAGCGACCTGTCACGATCTCGAGCCCGTTTGGGCCGATCTCGCCGTCAGCTTCCACGTGGTCCCAGCCCAGGTTATTGGCGTCTACAGCCTGTTGCGCAATAACTACGCGCAACGCATCGTCACTCCGGCGGTCGAGGACGCGTGGAAAGAGACGGCCGCCAGGTATACCTCGAGCGATCTGATCACGCAGCGTAACTCCGTGCAAACCGATTTCGAGGATGCCGTGCGTTCCCGGCTCGAAAAGTTCGGCCTAGCCCTCGACGCGATCGCCACGACTCGCTTCAACTTCTCGTACGCTTACGCGCACGCCGCGTCGGAAAAAGTCGCTTCGGTGCAGCGGACCCTGCAGGCGAAACAGGATCTCCAGCGCATTCGCTTCGAGTCGCAGCAAAGCGTGATCCGCGCGAAGAGTGAAGTCGAGGCGCTGAAGCTGCAGCGCAACATCCCGGTCCCGCAACTGATCCGGATGCGCGAGATCGACCTGCAGCGCCGTGCTATCGAAAAATGGGACGGCCACCTGCCCGCGACGACCGGCACGTTACCCTTTCTCGGCCCGACTTTACAGCCGCATCAAGACTGAGATTTCCGCGCGGCCAGAACGTAGACGACGACGAGCGCAAGGTTGATCGGCATCGGGGCGAGGATCTTGAGCGTCGCCGGAAGGTGGCCGCGAAGGACCTCGATCCCCGGAAGCAGGGCAGCGAAGAGCTGATCGAGCGCGACCAGCCACAAGAACGGCCGAAAGCGCTCGACGTCGCGCAAGATTAAGACGTAAATGAATCCGGCCACCAGCAGCTCGCCACCGCCGAGGAGCGCCGCCGTCGGATCGTGCACGGGAATGTCGAACAGGGCCGCGGACGACTGCGGAAAGACCATGACCACGATCGCCACAAAGAAGTCGATGAATGCGCCGACGACGAGCGCGACGCGTAAGACGCTTGCCATCAGGTGAGCGTCACGAGCGGCGCGTTCGCTTCGACGGTCTCGCCGACCGTCGCCACGACCGCGGCAACCGACCCGGAACGGTGCGCGCGAATCTCGTTCATCATTTTCATTGCCTCGATAACGGCCACGACCTGACCTTCACGGACTTCGTCCCCCGCGCCGACCGCGAACTCGACGACCACCCCGTGCATCGGCGAAACGACGTCGTTCCCGCTGGATCCGCGGCCGTTGCGAGCGCGCGCCCCGCTCGGCTTCGGCGCCGGACGCCGCGCGGCACCGGCCGCAGGCCCCTGCGCAGGCGGACGGTCGAGCACGCGCACGACGTAGAGTTTGTCGTTCACTTCGACGCGCACGACCTCGGGCTCGCCCGGCGCGGCTAGAGCTGCAGAGGGCGCGGCGCGCAACGGGGCGGGCGCGGCGGTCCAAGTCGCCGCGAATGTCTCGAGGGTCGCCGTGCCGTAGTCGCCGCGGACGACCGGCTCGTGGTCGTTGAGCGCGCGCAGAAAGCCGAGTGTCGTCGGGACGCCGCCGATCGCATACTCGTCGATCGCGCGGCGCAAGCGCGCGCGCGCACCCTCGCGCGTCGGCGCCCAAACGATGAGTTTGGCGATCATCGAATCGTAGTCGGGCGAAATCTCGGTGCCGAGCGTCGCGGCCGCGTCGATCCGCACGCCGAGGCCGCCCGGTTCGCGGTAAGCGGAGATCCTGCCGGGTGCGGGCCGGAAGTTCTCGGCCGGATCCTCGGCGTTGACGCGCACTTCGATCGCGTGCCCGCGGAAGGCGATAGCGGGTTGGGCGTAGCCGAGCGGCTCGCCTTCGGCGACGCGGAGTTGCTCGCCGATCAAATCGAGACCGCTCGTCATCTCGCTGATCGTGTGCTCGACTTGGATGCGCGTGTTCATCTCGAGGAAGAAGAACTCGTCCCCCGCGACGAGCGTCTCGATCGTTCCGACGCTATCGTAGCCGATCGCGCGGGCAGCACGGATCCCGGCCGCGCGCAAACCTTCGCGGACGCGCTCGGAAACGAGCGCGGGCGTCTCCTCGTAGAGTTTTTGGTGGCGGCGCTGCAAGGAGCAGTCGCGCTCGCCGACGTGTACGACGTTGCCGTGCTTGTCCGCGAGGATCTGCAGCTCGACGTGTTTCGGATTGTCGAGGTAGCGTTCGACGTAGATCGTGGGATTTTTGAAGTACGCTTCGGCTTCGCGCCGCGCCGTCGCAAAGGCGCCGGCGATCTCGTCGCGCGTGCGCGCGACTTTCAGACCCTTCCCGCCGCCGCCGCCCGAGGCTTTGAGTGCGAGCGGCAGGCCGTACTCGTCGGCAGCGCGCAGCGCATCGTCGACCGACCCGAGCGCCGTCGTGGCGCCAGGTACGACGGGAACGCCGGCCGCGAGCATCGCTTGACGCGCGCGGACTTTGTCGCCCATCGCGTCGATGGCGTCCGGATGCGGACCGACCCAGACCAGACCCGCTGCCAGGACCGCGCGCGCGAACGCGGCATTTTCGGCCAGAAAGCCGTAGCCCGGGTGGACCGCGTCGGCACCCGCACGCCGCGCGACTTCGACCAGCTTTTCGATGTTGAGGTAGCTCTGCGCCGGCGACGCGGGCCCGAGCAGATACGCCTCGTCGGCATAGGCGACGTGCAGCGCCGCGCGGTCGGGCTCCGAATACACGGCAACCGATGCGAGGCCGCGCTCGCGTGCCGTCCGCATGACGCGCAGCGCGATCTCGCCTCGATTTGCGACGAGGAGTTTTTTCACGGCGCGTCCGCTTCGTAGATGCGCCCGGCGAGCCGCCAGCGAGAAGGCGGGAGCTGCGCTTGGCGGCGCGATTCGCGCTCGAGCGCCTCCAGGGCAGCGACGATCGCCGCGACCTCGTCGTTCGCGGCTGCGACGCGCGCCCCGCGCGGCGACGCGACGTCGACCGTCATCCGGCCGGCGCCGGCTCGGGATACATTCCCATCGCGTGATAACCCGCATCGACGAAATGAATGTCGGAGGTGACCGCAAGCGAGAGGTCCGATGCGAGGTAAACCGCGGTGTGACCGACGTCTTCGGGCGTCACGTTGCGTCGCAGGGGAGCGGCTGCGGCGACCTTGTCGAGCATTTTTTTAAAGTCGCGCACCTGGCGCGAACTCGCCGTGCTGATTGGGCCGGCGGAGATCGCGTTGACGCGGATCCCGCGCTCGCCGAGATCGAACGACAAATAGCGTACGATCGCCTCGAGTGCCGCCTTGACGATCCCCGCCACGTTGTAGTTCGGGACGATCGTCGTCGAGCCGAAATAGGTAAGCGCGATGATGCTCGAGCCGTCGGCCAGCGCGTCGACCAGCGCATTCGTCAGCGCGATCAAGGAGAAGGCCGAAATGTCCGCGGCAAGCGCGAAGCCGGCGCGCGACGTCGTGTAGACCTTGCCTTCCAGGTCCTCCTTGTTGACGAAGGCGATCGAATGCACGAGGGTCGTGAGCCGCCCATGGTCCTTTTCGATTCGCGCTGCCAACCCCGCGAGCGACGCATCCGAACTCACGTCGCACGGGTACGCGTGTCCGCCGAGCTCCGCTGCGAGCTTCTCGACCTCGCCTTGCACGCGCTCGCCTTGATACGTCAGAATGATCGACGCCCCGTGCCGATGGAGTTCGCGCGCGATCCCGGTCGCGATGCTCCAGCGATTCGCGACGCCGGTAACCAGGGCGATCTTACCATCGAGAAGTCCCATGGAGTCGAGTAAACGACTCGAAAGTGGTTCGCCCCTTCAGGGGGGCATCGCACCTTGCGGGCGCCGGCGCGGCGCGGCCGTTCTTGCGGGCCTTTTCCGTGGGCCGACGGTACCCGTCGGCATCGGCCACGGACGCAGCAGCACGCCGGCAAACGCCATCGCCACAGCTGCCGCGCCGCCGGCGAGAAAAGCCCACGGCGCCCCGCCGCGCTCCGAAAGCCAACCCGCGAGCAACGAACCGATTGGTCCGGTCGCGAGGAAGACGTAATTGTAGAGTCCACCAACGCGCCCTTGCAAAAAGCCGGGCGTGGAGAGTTGCACGATCGCATTCGAACTCGCCGTGTACATCGTGTAGCAGACGCCGGTCGCGAACAGGGCGAGCGCAACGCCCGCCGGCGTTCGCTGCGTGGCGACGGCCAACTGCGCCGCGCCGAAACCCGCCAGGGCCACCAGTAGCAACGCCACCGAGGCGCGGCGCTGCGACGCGGTGACGACGGCGCCTGCGAACGCGCCAAGCCCGAAGACCGCCGTAAGAAAGCCAAACGTCTGCGGGCCGCCGTGGAGCGTGTAGCGCGCGAGGACCGGCAAAACGACGTTGAAATTGATGCTCACGGTCGAGACGACGAACAGCATCGTGAGTACGACGGCGACCGATTTCGTGTGGCGCGCATACGCGAGCCCGTCTCCGATCGCGGTTACGAGCGAAGGGTGAACGCGCAGCGGCTGACGGTGGAACTCGCTCGGACGCATCGCGCCGAGTGCGACGATCACGGCGATGAAGCTCAGCGCGTTCAGCGCGAAGCACGCCGCCACGCCGACCGTCGCGATCAGCACGCCCGCGACCGCGGGACCGATGACCCGCGTCGCATTGTTGAGGCTCGAGTTGAGCGCGATCGCATTGGGCAGTTCCCCGCGCCCGACGAGTTCGACCATCAACGCTTGGCGGCTCGGATTGTTGAACGCCATGATCGTCCCGCGAACGACGGCGATCCCATCGATCACCCACACCCGGTCAACGTGGAGGTACGCGACGACGGCTAGGGCAGCGGCGCAAACGGCAAGTGCGCTTTGGGTCGCGATCATCACGCGCTGACGGTTCCACCGGTCGGCTAACGCTCCGCCGATGAGGCCGAGCACGGCATACGGGGCGTACAGGCAGAAGCCGAGCACGCCGACCGCGGCCGCGGAGTGCGTCAGATCGAGTACGAGCCACGATTGCGCCGCGTTCTGCAACCAGGTCCCGGTCTGCGAGACGAGTTGGCCGGCGAAGTACAACCGGTAATTTCGATGACGCCGCAAACTCGTGAACGTCTGCGATGCAAAGAGGGCGTGCAGCGCTAAGGGACTTATCTGCTCTCGGCGATCTTTCGGTATTCCACGGTTCGCTCGTACCCCGATCCGGGTATGAACCGTGCATGCCGAGCAAAGGAAACCGTAAAGAGTTCGCCCCGCTGCCATCGACGCTCGAGCGCTCTCCGAAGAAAGCGCAAGACACCTACGAGCAAACGCTCGAAAGCGCCGAGAAGACCTACGAGGGTGACGAGGAACGCGCCCACCGCGCCGCTTGGGGAGCGGTCAAGCATTCGTTCGAGAAAAAGGGCGATCATTGGGAACCCAAGGAGGAGCGCGGCCCCTCGGACCCGCGCTCCAAAGAGGGCGGTCCAAATCCTTCGGGCCCCTCGTATGGCGGCGTCGACGTCGAAGGCCACACCAAAGCCGAACTCCTCGAAGAAGCCCGCCGTCGCGGCGCTCACGCTACGACGCACATGACGAAAGCGGAACTAGCCGCCGAATTACAGCGCGCAAACGACCGCGAAACAACCGAAGCGCGGTCACCCTGAGCTTGCGAAGGGCGCCTTCGCTCAGGATGACACACGTAGATTACGATGACACGACGCTTAGAGCGGGATGTTGCCGTGTTTGCGTTTGGGGCGTTCGACGCGTTTGTCGGCTAGCATGACGAGCGCGCGGGAGACGGCGGCGCGGGTGCGGCTGGCTTCGATGACGTCGTCGATGTAGCCGCGGCTGGCCGCGATGTACGGATTCGCGAAGCGCTGCTCGTAGTCGGCGATCAGTTCGGCTTCGCGCGCCGCGGGGTCGGCGGCTTCGGCGATTTCGCGCCGGAAAATCGTCTTGACGGCACCGGCGGCACCCATAACGGCGATCTCGGCCGTAGGCCAGGCGATGTTGTAGTCGGCGCGGATGTGCTTGGAGGCCATGACGTCGTAGGCGCCCCCGTATGCCTTGCGCGTGATGACCGTGATTTTTGGAACCGTCGCTTCCGCAAAGGCGTAGAGGAGCTTCGCCCCATGCTTGATGATGCCGCCGTACTCTTGAGCCGTCCCGGGCAAGAAGCCGGGCACGTCGACGAACGTGAGCAACGGGATGTTGAAGGCATCGCAGAACCGCACGAACCGCGCCGCTTTGATCGACGATGCGATGTCGAGGACGCCCGCAAGAAACTTCGGCTGGTTCGCGACGACGCCGATCGTGCCGCCCGCGATGCGCCCAAAGCCGATGACGATGTTCGGCGCGTAAAGCTCCGCGATCTCGAGGAAGTCGCCGTCGTCGACAATCGCGACGATCGCGTCCTTGATGTCGTACGGTTTATTCGGCGCATCGGGAATGAGATCGTCGAGTTCGGGACAGAGGCGCTCCGGGTCGTCGTCGCAGGCGTAGCGCGGCGGGTCGTCGAGGTTGTTCTGCGGCAAGAACGAGAGCAGCCGTTGCGTGTCGGCGGTCATTTCGTCTTCGTCGGCGGCGATCAGATCGGTGACCCCGCTCTTGGTCGCGTGGGTATACGCCCCGCCGAGCTCCTCGAAGGTGACGTCCTCCCCCGTCACGGTCTTGATGATCTCGGGTCCGGTGATGAACATTTGCGAGATCTTCTCGACCATGATCGTGAAGTCGGTGATCGCCGGCGAATAGACCGCGCCGCCGGCACACGGCCCCGCGATCAGCGACAGCTGCGGAACGACGCCGCTTGCCTGGACGTTGCGCCAAAAGATTTCCGCATAACCGCCGAGGCTGACGACGCCTTCTTGAATCCGCGCTCCACCGGAATCGTTGATCCCGATTATCGGCGATCCCGTCCGCACGGCGAGATCCATCACCTTGCAGATCTTCTCGGCGAAGACTTCCCCGAGCGACCCGCCCAGGACCGTAAAGTCCTGCGAGAAGAGGAAGACTTGACGGCCGCCGATTGCGGCCCGGCCGGTTACGACGCCGTCGCCGAGAAACTCCCGTTCGTCGAGGCCGAACGCCGTCGAGCGATGGACCGCGAACATGTCGAGCTCGACAAAGGAGTCCGCGTCAACCAGGGCTTCGATTCTTTCCCGTGCGGTTCGCTTGCCGCGGGCATGCTGACGAGCGTTCGCCTCCTCGCCGGCAGGCGCGAGGGCCCCGGCGCGTTTCGCCTGGAGTTCGGCGATCCGAGCGAGGTGCGCGGTTTCTTCGGANNGGCTCGGTCACCATATGCCGAGTTGGACCTTCGCGTCGTCAGAGGCCATCGTCCGGGGGTCCCACGGCGGGGTGAAGGTGATCTCGATCGTTGCGCTTTTTACTCCCTCGAGCGAGAGCACTTTGGACTCGACGGCGGCCTTGAACATGGGGCCGACCGGACACATCGGCGAGGTGAGCGTCATTGTGACGTTGACCTCGTCGTTCCCAGGACCGGCGACTTCCACCCCATAGATCAGGCCGAGGTCGACGACCCCGATGTGCAACTCGGGATCTTCGACATCCCGCAGGGCGTCGCGAACTTGTTCTTGTGTTGGCATAACCGCTGCGACTTCGGCACGTCGTCCGAAGGTTCCACTTCCTGCTGCCCGGCCGATCGCCGGCCCGCGGCACGGCTAGGCCCTCTTTCGCGATTCTCCGGCTAGGGCGCCGCGCCGGGAGTCCACGCCGTACCGTCGGTGTAGGTCACCTTGATGACGCGACATTCGGCTTCCGATCCCGAGTACGGTAACTGCTGGTAGTGCTTCCAGATCGAAAGCGTGGCGTTCGGCAGCAGCGTACCGGTCCACGTGTCGGTTACCTTAAAGCTTTTGTTGTAGCTTCCGTTGACCGTGAAACTCGTAACGGTCTTCGGGCTCGTGTTGACTGCCGTGACGGTCACGCCGTTGGTGTATTGCATCTGCGAGGTCACGATGCCTGACGCTGTGATGTAGGCGACCTCGCACTTAAGCTTGATCGGGGAGCTCTCGGTCGTGACGACCGGAAACAGTGTCAGCACGCCAAGAAAAAGAGCCGCTAAGATTTCCACGGGATGTCCTCCACCTTAAAAAAACCAGGATTAATTGGTTCCTGAACTCAGCCTTCGTCTTTAGAAGCTGCTTAGCCCATTGACTATCAGCCAGTTGTCCTGCAATTCGCTGTTCATCTTTGTGGCGGTCGCCATCGTTTTGGCGTTCTTGCCGCACTTCATTTCGATCTTCGACATCATGTCCCCGTGCACGATCATCATCTTCATCGCGGCGGCGTAGGTCTTGTCCGTGTCATCGCTCGGCTTCATGTCAGCCATGGCCTCGGAGGGCGGCGTCATCATGGAGATTATTTTAGCCGTCGCAGTCGAACAGTCGAACGAAGACATGTCCATCGCCGGCATGGGCGACTGCGCAAACGCTGCGAATGGAGCCGCGCCGAACGCGAACGCGAAGGCGAGAACCACGGTATATCTCTTGGTCATCAAACGAATACTCCTCTAACGGGCAATGCTGTTCTTTGAGCTTAGCACGCAACGCGAAGGCGCATTGTCAGGTGGCTTACGGCTTAGCCGGAAGGCCGCGGAAGCCTTCGGGGAACGTGACGGAGCAGTCCGCCGAGCCCGCCCGGAAGAAAGAGAACGAGCACGATGAACAGGACTCCCAGAATGAAGAGGGGCTCGGACAGCGGGACCCGCAGGACCGCGGGAAGGTCTTGCAGCCCTGACCCGTTGGAAAACTCCAGCAGCCGGAAGTCCAAGTATTCGTAAACGATCCCGCCGATAACCGCCCCCCACAACGTGCCGACGCCGCCCAGCACGACCATGACGAGCAAGACGAGCGTGAAGTTCGCCGTCGTGATTTGCGGGTTCGCGCCGCCTTGCAGCAAGAGGTAGGCGACGCCCGCGACGGCGGCGAGAAATCCTGACAGGACAAAGGACGCAAGCTTGTACGCATAGGGGTTGAGGCCGAGCACGGCGACGCGCCGTTCGTTCTCGCGGATCGCTTGCCAAACGCGTCCGGGCGGCGAATGTACCGCCCACCAGCCGATCGCACCGGTCGCGGCCAGCACGCCGGTGGCGATCCAATACAGGTGCGCGGTGTTGGCGACGCCGATCAGGCCGGCCGGCAACACGCCGCTCCCGAGGGCCAAGCCTTCTTCGCCTCCGGTGAGGCCGTAGGGGTTTTGCAAGACCAATATCGAGGCCGCCTCGGCGAAGGCAAGCGTTACCATCGCAAACGGGATGTCGCGAACGCGCAGGCACACCGCGCCAAGGGCGAGCGGCAGGACGAGCGCGACGAGGGCCGTTAACGCGAGGGCTTGCGGCAGCGACCAGTGCCAGCGCACGAGCGCAATCGCCGTCACGTAAACGCCGACCGCGAAATACAAGGCGTGCCCGAACGACAGGAGCCCCGTGAACCCGAACACGATGTCGTATGTCAACGCGAGCGCGCCGAAGACGAAGCACAAGCCGAGCAGGTTGAGCGTCCCCGGGCTGTTGAGCGGGCCTTCGAAGAGCCCAGGCACGGTTAGTCCGATGAAGGGCAGGCCCGCGGCCAGTAGCCCGAGTGCGGCGATTGCGAAGGTTGCAAAGCGGGGGCTCACGTCGCCGGCCCGCCGAGCAGGCCGCCCGGCCGCAGCAACAGCACGCCCGCCAGCAGTATCACGACGGCGAAATCGCCGACGCCGGCCGCAGCATAGAAATTCAAGAATTGTTGCAAGAGGCCGACGATGGCGGCGGCCAGCGCCGAGCCCGTGATCGAGCCGAGGCCGCCGATCACGACGACGATGAACGCCGAGATCAGCATCGTCGTACCGCGACTCGGATCGATCGTACCGTAGTAGGTGGCGCCGAGAACGCCCGCCAGCCCCGCTGCCATGCCCCCGATTGCGAAGACGAGCGTGAACGCGCGCTCCACGTCGATTCCGAGCGCCGAAACCATCGACCGATTTTCGACGCCGGCCCGCACGATCAGCCCGTACCGCGTCCGCTGCAGAAAGAACAACAGACCCGCGAGCACTAGTCCCGCGAGCAGTAAGACCACGAAACGCGTATTAGGAATCGCGGCCCCAAGCAGTGTCGTCGTCGCGTTCATCCAATCGGGCAGCGTCACTTGGCGCGGATCCGACCCGAAGGCCCCTTCGACCAGAGCGAGCGTCGCGAGCGCGAGTCCAACCGTGACCAGCACCTGACCGACCGGCCGGCGGTACAAAGGCCGAATCAAAATGATTTCCGTTAAGACGGCAAAGACGCCGCCCGCGAGAATCCCCGCGAGCAACCCGACGAACCACTGCAGCCACGGCGATGCGGGCAAAGCTGTTGCTGCAAAAAAGCCCGCGTATGCGGCGACGGTGAAGAATGCGCCGTGGGCAAAATTGAGCACGCGCATCAAGCCCCAAATCAGCGACAGACCGGCAGCGACCAGAAAGTACAGCGCACCGAGTCCGAGGCCGGTCACGAGCAGCAAAACGATCGTGCTCATCGGCTCAATGCCCGCTCCCGGCGGCGCTCAGCCCGAGGTAGCGACGGGCGAGCGCGGGATCGTCGACGAGCGCAGCTACATCGCCCGCAAACACGACGGAGCCTTGATCGAGCACGACGACGTCCGAAGCGAGATGGCGCGCCACGGCGAGATTCTGTTCGACCAGTAGTATCGTCGCAATTTGCGCGGCGCGCTGCAGTGCGTCCGCGACGCGTTTGACCATGAGCGGCGAGAGACCCTTGGTCGGCTCGTCGATCAACAAGATGCGATTCGATGCGTTGAGCAACGCGCGCGCGAGCGCGACCATCTGCTGCTGGCCGCCCGAAAGCGTGCCGGCACGCTGCGCGGCACGCTCGCGCAGTTCCGGGAAGAGTTCGTAGATCAACGCGTAGCGGTGCTCGGAATCGGCGCGCTCGGCCAAGCGCAAGTTCTCCTCGACGGTGAGGCCGCCGAAAACGTCGCGATCTTCGGGCACGTAGCCGACGCCGCGCTGCACGATCGAGTGAACCGGCAAGGCCGTCAGCTCTTCCCCCGCGAGCGTCACCTTGCCGGTTCGCGGTACGAGTCCGAGAATGCCGCGCAGGGTCGTCGTCTTGCCGACGCCGTTTCGTCCCAACAGTCCGGTAATGCCGCCCTCGCGCACCTGGAAAGAAACGCCGCCGAGGATCTGTGATTCGCCGATCGTAACCCGCAGGTCGTGCACGTGCAGCAACGCGCCGTTCGCGCTCACAGCGGGTCTCCAAGATACGCCGTCTGCACGGTTTCATTCGCGACGATCCGATCCGGCGTATCGATCGCGAGCAACGCGCCGTGATGCATGACGGCCATCCGGTCCGCCAGGCTCAGCACGAGGTCCATGCGGTGCTCGACCATGAGGACGGTCTTTGCCTGGTCGCGATGGATGCTCGCGATCAGGCGCACCATCTCCGGCACGTCTTCGACGGCCATCCCGGCCGTCGGTTCGTCCAGTAACACGACGTCGGGTTCCGTGCAGAGCAGGATCGCCAGATCCAGTTTTCGCTTCTCGCCGTGCGAGAGGAGCGCCGCATGGATGTTCTCGCGGCCGCCGAGTCCGACGTCAGCCAGCGCCCGGCGCGCGCGCGCGAGCGGAGCCGCTTCGTGGTCCGCCAGATGCCAAGCACGAGCGCTGGTTCCAAGCGCGGCGCTCGCCGCCAGCCGCACGTTTTCGAGGGTCGAGAGTCCGGCGAAGATGGTCGACGTCTGGAACGTGCGCCCGAGGCCAAGCCGCGCGCGAACGTACGGCGCCGCGTGGGTGATGTCGCGACCGCCAAGCGCGATGCTTCCGGCGGTTGGTCGCGCGACGCCCGACAGCAGGTTGAAGAGGGTCGTCTTGCCCGCCCCGTTCGGACCGATGATGACCAAGAACTCGCCCGGGGGAACGTCGATCGAAACGTCCTCGACGATCGAGACGCCGCCGATGCGTAGTCCTAAGCCCGCAACGGACAGCGCCGGGGTCGCCCCGGTCACGGAACTACTTGAACGCGGAAACGGGCGGTGCGACGGCCGCTGCGTCCAGCGTCCGGATCAGTTGCGGCTCGGCGGCGCTCGACTTCGCGACGTACATCGGCTGCAGCATCGCGTGGTCCTCCGCCCGGACCGTCTCCCTCCCCTTGGGCGCATCGAAGCTCCAGCCGTCGAGCGCCGCGATCATCTGGTCGACGTTCGTGCCGTCGCTCTTTTCGATCGCGTGCACGATCATCTCCGCCGCGACGAAACCGTCGGGATCGAAGAGGTCCGGAACTTTATTTTGTTTCTTGAGCGCGTCGATGAGGTAGTCGTTGGTCTTGTTCTTCGGCGCCTGGTAAAAGTAATAAGAAAGGAACGTCAGCTTCGATGCGGCCGGGGCGAAACACCCGTAGGACGCGCGGTCACCCAAGCCCGTGACGACCTTCGTAGCCTCGAAAACGCCCTGATCGTCCAACGTCTTAAACAGGGCACAACTCGTCGCACCGGCCCAAGCCACGAACGCGAGATCGGGTTTCGCGTCCTTGATCTTCTGCGCGAAGGGCG
>PMHP01000135.1:15101-15288 GCA_003158195.1 Vulcanimicrobiota bacterium
GAGGTCGCGACGTCCTGGTAGGTTTGGCGCCCGGAGCGGAAGGTGTATTTGTTGTTACCGGTCACCGCGTCCGCTGCGGCGGGTCCCGATATGAACAGCACTTGGTTGTCCTGCGCGAGCGAGGCCATCTGGAGTGCGACGCCGGACGACGTCGAGCCGGCGAGGATCTTGAAGCCCTGGCCGATCA
>PMHP01000142.1 GCA_003158195.1 Vulcanimicrobiota bacterium
AGGGGCCGACGGGACTTTCGATGTACCGTCTACATTTCGACTGCGCGGCTGCGCCGCTCCGCTCAATGTGACAAAGCGTTAAACGTGCAGGTAGCGGGCGAGGACTTCTGCGTTGCCGCGCAATTCGGCGGGCGTTCCCTCGAAGACGGTCGCGCCTTGATCGATGACGTAGCAGCGGTCGGCGATTGAGAGCGCCGAGTAGAGGTTCTGCTCGACAAGTAAGATCGTTAGCCCCTGGGCCTTCATCTCGCGGACNNGCGGTGGCGAGCATTTGTTTCTCACCGCCGGAGATCTCGTCGCCTTTGTTCTTGGCCCGTTCGCGAAGCCGAGGGAAGTGGGAGTACACCTCGGCGACCGACCAGCCGGGAGCGCGCGCGGTCACCTGCGCGAGCCGCAGATTTTCGTAAACGGTCAGGTTCGTAAAGATGCGGCGCTCCTCCGGAACGAGCGAGATGCCCATTCGCGCGATCTCCATTATCGAGCGGCCGGCAATCGGCGTGCCGTCGAACACGATCGAACCGGAACGCGGGGGAACCCAGCCGACGATGCTCTTGAGGGCGGTCGTCTTTCCAACGCCGTTTCGCCCGAGGAGCGCGACGGTTTCACCGCGCCGCACCTCCAAACTCAGGCCCCGCAGGATGTGGCTGTCGCCGTAGTAGCTGTCGATTGCATCGACGCGGAGCAGCGCTGCGGGTACCTCACCTATGGCGCTCACAAGTGGCCCTCGGTGTGTCCACCCAGGTACGCTTCCTGAACGCGCGCGTTGGCGCGGATTTCGGCCGGCGTTCCTTCGGCGAGGATCTTCCCTTGGTGCAGGACCGTGATCGAATCCGAGATGCCCATGATCATCGTCATGTCGTGCTCGATCAAGAGCACGGTCATGCGCTTTGCGAGTCCGCGAATCAGCCCGTCGGTCTTGCGGACCTCGTCGAGCGACATCCCGGCGACCGGTTCGTCCAACAGCAAGACGCGGGGCTTCGTCGCCAGCGCAACCGCGATGTCGAGCCGCTTCTTGTCACCGTGCGAGAGGTCGCCCGCGCGCACGCCGGCGAGCGGCTCGAGCTCGACGAGTTCGAGCGCTTCGTGCGCGATGCCGTCCACGTCGACCAGACGGCGCGACGAACGAAACACCTCGAACGCGAATAATCCGCTGACCCGTGCGAGCGCCGCCAAGCGGCAATTCTGCAGCACCGTTTCGCTGGGATAAATGTTGGCCGTTTGAAAGGCCTTCGCGATCCCGCGCGCGACCCGGCGCGGGGCGCGGAGCGGCGTGATCCGCTCGCCGCGAAAGCGGATCTCGCCATCGGTCGCCTGGGTGACGCCCGCCAACAGGTTGAAGAACGTCGTCTTTCCCGCACCGTTCGGGCCGATGACCGCGCGCAGCTCCCCCTCTTGCACGCTGAAGTCGATGTCGCTGTTCGCGGCGAACGCGCCGAACCGTTTGCCGAGACCGGTCGTTTCGAGGATCGCGTCGCTCACGGCACGGACTCGGGGCGGACGCGCACCGCTCGCGCGAGGACCGTGCGGGCACCTTTGCGCGAAAACGTTCCGAGCACGCCGCCGGGCAAGAACACGATGACCGCAACGAAGAGGATGCCTTCGATGAGGCGCCAGGCGTCGGTCTTCGCGCTGATGACGTTTTGCAGGTACATGACCAGGCCCGTGCCGACCAGCGGTCCGAAAAGCGTCTTCACGCCGCCGATGACGGTGTAGATGACGAAGTTGCCGCTGGTCTCGACGGTCAACGCGTCGGGCGCGATCGAGGTCTCGTACAGGCCGCGCAACGCTCCGGAGAGGCCCGCGAGCGTACCCGCTATCACGAAAGCGGCGAGCTTATAGCGCCGGGGATCGAAGCCGACGAGCGCGCTGCGCTCTTCGTTCTCGCGAATCGCGGTGAGGATCTCGCCGAACTGCGAGCTGACGAGCGAGCGCATAAACCCGAGGACGGCGAGCATGACGATCGCGACGAAGGCATACCAATAGTGCAGGTCGCTTAGGTTTCCGAACGGCCCGAGATCGAAGGCCGGAAACGACGTCGTCAGATCGATCGACCACGGGCCGAGCGCGAGCGGCGGGGACGCAATGCCTTGCAGGCCGTCATCGCCCTGCGTGAGGTCGCGCCATTTGAACACGATGAAGAAGAACATCTGGGCGAACGCGAGCGTCAGAAGCGCGAAGTAGATGCCGTAAAGACGCACGACGAGCGTGCCGATGACGAACGCCATCAGCGTCACGAACGCCACCGCGAGCGCGATCGCGAGCCAAAAGTTCGGGAACTGGGGAAAGAAGCGCGATACGGTCAAGAGCGCCACGTACCCGCCCACGCCGTAGAACATCGCCTGGCCGTAGGACAAGAGGCCTGCGTAGCCGAGCAGCAGATTGAACCCGATCGAAGCGATGCCGGCGATCAGAATCTGGGTCGCAAGTCCCCCGTAGCCGCCGATCGGATGGATCGCGAACGGGAAGAGCGCAAGACCCAGTGCCGTCAACGCATAGAAGCGCAGCGCCTTCACCCGCGGATCACCTCGCTCTCGCCAAGCAGTCCGGATGGCCGCACCAAGAGCACGAGCGCCATTGCAACGTAGATGACGACGTCGCTTGCCGCAGGCAACACGAGCGTGGTGAGGCTTTGCAGTTCGCCGACGATCAAGCCGCCGATGACCGCGCCCCAAAAGCTTCCGAGACCCCCGATCACCACCACGACGAACGAGGGAACGAGAAACGAGAATCCCGTATCGGGGTCGACGCTATAGATCGGGCTCGCGGCGGCACCGACGAGACCCGCGAGCCCGGCACCCAGCGCGAAGACGATCGTCGATGCGAGCGCGACGTTGCCGCCGAGCAGTTGCACCATCGTGCGGTCGCGGATTCCCGCGCGCACGATCAGACCGTAGCTCGTGTATTGAATGAAGAGCCACACGAGCAGAACGATTGCGACGATGCCCACGGCGAAGGCAAGGCGGTAGGCCGGATATTGGGTGAAGCCCAAGTTAACCGGCACGGAGAGCGCCGCCGGAATCGGAAAGCTGCGCGTCGTGCCGCCGAAGTATAAGCGCAAACTCTCCTGCACCACGAGCGCAACGCCGAAGGTGACGAGGATCTGCGCCGTCGGTTCCTTGTCGTAGAAGAACCGCAGCAGCACGCGATCGAAGACCACCGCGAAGAGTGCGACCGCAAGGGGTGCGACGATAAGCCCCGCGGCGAGCCCGTACCGTTCCGCAACGACTAAGCCGACGTACGCGCCGATCGCATAGAAAGCCCCGTGCGCGAAATTGACCAGACGCAGCATCCCAAAGACGATCGTGAGTCCGAGCGCGATCGCGACGTAAACGAGCCCGCGAACGAAACCGTCGAGCAACTGCCCGGGCAGTTGAGAGAGGATGGCGTCGATGGTCGAATCCTCAGGGAGAGCGAAAGGGGGCCGGCCCCGAAGCGGCGCCGGCCCCTGCATTTGCGATAATCCTGGTCAGGAGTCTTCGATCTTGCACTTCGACGTGGATTGCTGGATCGCAACTGCGTCCCCATCGTGAACCTCGAGGACCTTCGCAAACGCGAACGGATCGTCGCGTCCGGCGACCGGAACGCCTTCGAGCACCATGACGGTGTTGATGCCTTGGTGGTCCCACGCCCGCCAATACTCGGGCCCCTTGGTGGCGGTGAAGTGGAAGCCTTCCATCTTCTCGATGAAGGCCTTGGGATCGAGCGAACCGGCGCGCTCGATGCCGCCCTTCCATTGATACATGTCGACGTAGGCGCACTCCGCGCCGTTGCTCGGCGGCGAGTTGTATTTCTTCACGAAGGCGTCGACGAATCGTTTCGCTTCCGGATACTTGTCCGACTGGTACTTGTAGTAGAACGGCGCCGTCGTGACGACGTTGTCGAAGTTGTCGCCGGCGCCCTTTGCCATGTATTCATCGGCGAGCGGGACCAAGATCTTTGCCGATTTGGTCAACCCGAATTGTGCCGACTGGTTGAGCGCGTTGACCATGTCCTTTCCGAACTCGGTGATGACGAGGACGTCGGGCTTGGCGGCTTGCGCTTGCGAGAGCGCCGAACTAAAGTCGGTCGTGCCCAGCGGCATCAGCACGTTGGCAATCGTCTTCGCACCCTTGGGCTCGACGACCGAGGTCAGGTTGTCGAACACGCTGTGGCCCCACGCGTAGTCGGCCGTGATGTGGAACCAGCGGCCCGTGCCGTACTTTGCGAGCAGGGTTTTCGCAAGCGCCTGCGCCGACATGTGGGCGTTGTTGTAGCGCCGGAACGTGTGGTAGTGGCAGTTGAGGTCGGTCGTCTCGTCGCCGTGCGTCAGCGTTGCCATGAAGATCGTTTTCTTTTCTTGACACAGACCCGAGACCGCAATGGCAGTTCCGGTGCTCGACCCACCGGTGATCATGACGGCACCGTCGCGCTCGATCATCCGGCGCGCGTTTTCGACGGCGACCGGGGCTTTGGTCTGGTCGTCGCCGACGGACTCCTCGATCTGCATTCCCATCACGCCGCCCTTGGCGTTGATCTCGGCGATCGCGAGCCGATAGGCGCGCAGCTGATCCTGACCTTGGTCGGAGTAGGGACCCGTCTGTGGCACGTTCAGGCCGACGACGAGCGTCTTCGGCGCTGCGATGACGTTGATGCTGGCAAATTTGACGGCCGCCGACGCAGCTAGCCCGCCGACAATGAACTGTCCGCGGGTTGGTTTGAGTCTTACGTTCACCGGAATCTCCTTATCGCGAATGGGGTCCAGGACAAAAATTGCGTTATTCGGGTCGAAGCGATTCCCTCCCAATTCGGGCCGGAAGCCTGGGAGGTCCCCGAGAGGTCCCTCCGCCATGGGAGCGATAGAACGGAAGATGCGCCGGTTTTCTGTCGTGCGTGCGTCTTTGGCGCCGTTCTTAATCGCCGTGGTGGTCATGCTCGGCGCCCAGCCGGCGCTCGCAGCCTCGATCCTGAACGCCGTGCGGGTCGACGCGTTACCAAGCGGTGGGGCGCTCGTCTCGCTGACGTTTGTCGGCGGTGTTCCGCAGTATCACGTAGCCGGTGCGGGCACGGCTGAGACCTCCATCCTGTTCGACTCGACGACGGTCGGATCGCTCGTCCCACCCTCGATCGCGGGCACCGGGCCGATAACGACGCTCTCGATTGCATCGACGGGCACATCGAGCAGCGTGGCTTTGCACCTTACCGAGCCGGCCGGCGTAACCGTTCGTGTCGCGGGCAGCATCGTCTTCATCAACGTCGCGGCGGCGCACCCGCAGTTGAATCCGTTCGCGATGCCGACCCAAATGCCGGCGGAAACAGCGCCGAACCAGGTCACGGAGGTCGTGCTTCTCAAGTACGCCGACGTCAGCGAGATCGCGGGCGTCCTCGTCGCGGGTTCGAACGTTACGCCGAACGACAATTTCGTGCCGCAGTCCACCCAGTTGGGCACCAATTCGCTGAGCGGGAGCTTCGGCGGAATCAGCGGCGGGTCGTTCAGCCAGCCCGCCCAGACGCAGTCGTTCGGAGGATCGAATCCGTTCGGTCAAGTTCAGGGNNTCTTGACGGGGACGCCCGACACGATCGCTCCGCTCAAGGAGATGATCAACAGGCTCGACGTCCCGGTGCAAAGCGTCATCCTCGAGACGGAGATTGTCGAGTTAGACGACACCGCGGCTCGTAACATCGGTCTCAGTCTCTCGCCCGACGGTACCGGAGCGATCGTCGAGGCGGCGAATCAGTCGGCGGGTGCGGGCGGAACGTTGCGAACGGGAGCCGTGGCGCAGCTCGGCGCGAATCTGGCCGCGAACTTGTACGCGCAAGTGACCGAAGGCAATGCCAAGATCATCGCCAAGCCGCGCATTTTGGCACAGAGCGGGCAGCAGGCCTCGATCCTGACCGGAGACGCGATCCCGATTGTGACCAACGTCGTCGTCGCGGGCGCCGGCGCGTTGACCTCGCAGCAGGTGAACTACGTCAACGTCGGCGTCAACCTGCAAATTCAACCTCGCGTGAGTTCCGACGGCTTCGTTACCTCACATATCTACTCCGAAGTCTCGAGCGTCACGCAGTACGTCAACGGCATTCCGCAGATCAGCCAGCGCACGGCGAGTACGATCGCGACGGTCCGAGACGGCGACTCGTTCGTGATCGGCGGACTGTTGCAAGACAACGAGATCCGCAATCTCGTGAAGTTACCGTTTATCGGGGACATCCCGCTGATCGGCTTGTTTTTCCGCTACGTGAGCACGTCGCACACGCAGACCAATCTCTACGTCGTCGTGACGCCCCACATCATCCGCGCGCCCGGCATCTCGCCGCCGGTAGCGCCGCTCGTCGAGCCGTCGTCGCTGCCGCAACTCGGACCGCCGGCAGGTCCCGGTGCGCCCGTGCCGTCCCCCGCTCCGCTCACACCGCCTACGGGAGCTCACCCAGGACGGTGACCGTGCCCCGGCTCACCCGTGGCGTGGCGCTCGCGCTCTCGCTCGCTGCAGGCTGCGCTCCGAACGCGCCGCGCATCGGCCCTCCGGTCAGGCTCCGCGCGTGGTGCGGAACGCTCGAGCCGCGTCCGACCGGCCTCTACAGCGTGATGAGCTCGACCGATGACCGGCTGCTCGACGAAAGCCCAACTGCAGCCGAAGTCGAGCGCGCCGCCGCGCGCGACGACGGCGTCATCGCGTACTTTCACGCCCAGCTCCTCGCGCTGCCGCGCGTCTCCCAAGCGCTCGGTGAAAGCGACGGCTACGCACGCGTCGATGCGGTCGCCGTCCCGCCGGTGGCCGACGACGCGACCTCACGCCGCATCTTTCTCCTGGTTCGCGATCGCGGTCAAGAACGCTGGATCGCTATGAACGCCTACGACACGGCCGACGTGTGCGTGGAAGGCAGGCGCCAGCCTTAACCTGACATGGCGGAAGCTACTCGCGCGTGCCGGCGAGGGCGCGGACGTCGTTGCCGATGAGGTGTTCGAGGGCAAGGGCGACGAGCAGCGTAAAGAGTTCCGCCGGGAAAAAGTCGACGTCGGGGTCGAGGACGACGGGCAAGATCAGCACCGTCGCCGCGCTGACGAAGATGAAGCCGACGAGCGCGCTGACGATCCCGGCGAAAAGCTTACGGCCGTCGCGGAGTGCGGCGCGCATGTCGCGCACAACCATGAGCGGCGAGCGAGTCCCGACGTTCCAGACGATGAACGCGAGCGTTTCGAGCGCGATCGCTCCCGCGACACGCAGGAACGCGTTGCCGAAAAACCCTAGGTCGATCGTCCGTTCTCCGACGAGTCCTCGTCCGGCCACGTCGCGATTTCGCCGAGTGCGGCGGATTTTACGACCTTGAGCCCGAGGGTCGCGCACTTCATCCGCGCGGGGCTGATCCCGATGCCGACGTTGTCGAGCACCGCTTCCTTCGAAAGCCGGGCGACGTCTTCGAGCATCTTGCCTTTGAGATCTTCGGAGAGCATCGAGGCCGACGCCTGGCTGATCGCGCATCCGCGTCCCGAAAACCGGACGTCGGTCACGCGCCCGTCGCCATCGACGGCAAGCTCAAACCGAATCCGGTCGCCGCACAACGGATTGAGATCCTCCGCCACCGCGGTCGGCGCATCGAGATGCCCGAAATTCCGCGGATTGCGGTAGTGATCGAGGATGTATTCCTTATAGAGATCGTCCACTGTTACAGTTTAAAAACCACGGCCGCTCGTTCGAGCCCGACGAGGAGTTGGTCGACGTCGCGTTCGGTGTTGTAGAGGTAGAACGAGGCGCGGGCGGTTGCGGGCCAGCCCATCTTTTCCATGAGGGGCATCGTGCAATGGTGGCCGGCGCGGACGCAGACGCCCTCGGTGTCGAGGATCGTTGCGAGATCGTGCGCGTGGATGTCGGCGAAGTTAAACGAGATGATGCCGGAACGATCGCGCTGGTTCGGCGGGCCGTAGATGGCCAGGCCGCGTGGTACGAATTCCTCGAGGCGCGCGAGTGCGTAAGCAGTCAAGGCCCGCTCGTGCTCGGCGATCCAGTCCATCCCGACGGACTGCAGGTAGTCGACGGCGGCGCCGAGACCGACGGCGTCCGCAATGTTGCTCGTGCCGGCCTCGAACTTCCACGGAATTTCATTGAACGACGTGTGCTCGTAGGCGACTTCGCGAATCATGTCGCCTCCGGTCAAAAACGGCGGCATCGCTTCGAGTAACGCGCGCTTGCCGTAGAGGAACCCGATCCCGGTCGGTCCGCACATCTTGTGGCCGCTCGCGGCGAAGAAGTCGACGTCGAGCGCGCGGACGTCGACCGGGAAATGCGGCGCGGACTGCGCGCCGTCGACGAGCACGACGGCGCCGGCGGCGTGCGCCTGGGGAACGATGACTTCGAGCGGTGCGATCGTGCCGAGCGAGTTCGATACGTGCGAGAGCGCGACGAGCTTGACNNCGTGCGAGAGCGCGACGAGCTTCGTGCCCCGCAGCTTCGCTTCAAGGTCGTCGAGGCGATGAACGCCGTCGGCGTCGACTTCGATGAAGCGGAGTTCGGCACCGGTCTTCGCCGCGAGAAGTTGCCAGGGAACGAGGTTCGAGTGGTGTTCGAGCTGCGAACTGAGGATCGCGTCGCCGGGGCC
>PMHP01000179.1 GCA_003158195.1 Vulcanimicrobiota bacterium
AAAGCGCAGGCGCCCGAGGCGCTAAGCGCTGCGCTTGCCGCTCCTTTCCCGCATTGGTGGCTGTTAATTGGCGGCTGCTTGTGTTCGATACTCGGCGGGTACGTAGCAGCGTGGCTGGCGAAGCACGACGAGCTGCTGAACGGTGCGCTTTCTGCGTGGCTGTGCATCGCCTTCGGGATCGCTGCTTTCGGCGCGTCGGTTCGTGGCGGCACTCCGGTTTGGGAAGTGATACTCGGTGAGCTTGCCTCTCCGGCGCTCGGTTTGCTCGGCGGCTATTTCAGGGCCGCACAGAAAAGGAAGCGCATGGTTCATCTCGCCGGGGCCTGATCGCTGCGATCCGTTCCACCGGCGTTTGAACTGCTGTTTCGGAACGCTGACGCGGGGTAATTAGGAGGCGTACCTTCGGTTTGCCTCAGCGGGAGCGGTCATGCGAAGCACCAAGTCCTCACTCGACCGCGACTATTTCGATCGGGTATACGATCGCGACGCCGACCCGTGGCACTTTGAAACGAGCGCCTACGAACGCGAGAAATACGACGCGACGATTGCGCTTCTCGGCGATCGACGCTTCGCCTCCGGGTTCGAGATCGGGTGCTCGATCGGGGTCTTGACGTCCCGGCTTGCGGGCGTCTGCGATAGGTTGCTGAGCGTCGACATCAACGAGCGTGCGCTTGTCGCGGCACGTAAGCGCTGCGCGGCTATTCCCCAGGTGACGTTCGCGCAGATGACCGTCCCGCGGGACTTTCCGGCCGGCCGATTCGACCTCGTGGTCGTTTCGGAGGTCGCGTACTACTGGTCCGACGATGACCTGGAACTCGCGCTCGACCGCATCGCCGCGTCCGCTCGCGGCGGGATGGTCGAGCTCGTGCACTTCCTGCCGCCGGTAGCCGACTACGTGCGCGGCGGGGACGCCGTCCACGCGTGGTTTCTTGCCGATCCGCGATTCGTACGGCTGCGACACCGTCGCACGGAACGATATCGCATCGACATTCTCGCCGTCACATGACCGGTCTCTCGCTCGCGACGTTCGCCCCGCCGGCGGCTGCGTGCCGGCTTACGGTTGCGATCCCGGCCCGCGACGAAGTGCGCTTGCTCGGCAACGCGCTCGAGGCACTCGCGTCGCAACGATCGATCGCCGGCGGAGCGCTTCCGCCCGGCCTTTTCGACGTCATCGTGTTTGCGAACAATTGCCGCGACGCAACGGTCGACGTTGCACGCTCGTTCGCAGCTGCTCATCCGGCCGTACCGACGGAGGTCGTCTACGCCGACCTGCCCTCCGGCCTGGCGCACATCGGCACGGCCCGCAAGCTCGTGATGGATCTTGCTGCATCCCGATTCGTCGCGAGTGGCCGGCCGCGGGGTCTCGTTGCGACGACCGACGCCGATACCGTCGTCGATACCCGCTGGGTAGCAGCCACGCTCCACGAGTCGGCTTCGGTAGACGCGGTCGCCGGTCATGTGACGATCGCCGAAGCCGAATTGGCGACGTTGCTCGTCCCCGTGCGCTTGCTGTATTCGCGCGAACGCGCGTATCGGCGCGCCTTGGCCGACGCCGTGGCGGCGCTCGATCCGCTGCCCCACGACCCGGCGCCGCGCCATGCGTCGTTCGTCGGTGCCAGCTTTGCGGTCGCAGCCGACACGTATTTCGCGGCAGGCGGTCTGCCGCCGCTCGCGCTTCTCGAGGATCGGACGTTCTTCGAAGCGCTGTGCCGAATTGATGCGCGCGTTCGTCACAGCTTGCTCGTGCGCGCGCAGACCTCGGGACGCCGCGCCGGCCGGGTCGACGGGGGCTTCGGCGCGTTCGTCGCCGACCTTTACGAGCGCGGGCGCTCCGGCGAAACCTTCTTCGTCCCGGATCCGCGAACAACGCTCGACGAAATCGAATTGCGGGCGCTGCTGCGAAGCGTCTGGTGGGGAGAGGCCGATGAGTTTGACGTGCAGCGAGCGACCGAGATCTTAGGCGGCGCAACGGCAAGTTGGCTTCCGTTGGTCGATGCGAGCAAACCCTTCGGCGCGGTCTACGAAGCGGTGTGCGGACGCGGAACGTTTCGCGCTTANNCGGAACGCGCCGTCGGCCACCCGCATAACCGCGGCGTCCGGCGCGGGCTGACGCAGGTACATCTCGAGGTCGCGGACGAGCCGCGCGAACGGCAGCGGCTCGAGGAGCCCGCGCGCGCCGACCGAGCGGACCGCGCGTTCGATGACGTCAAGAGCGCACCGTTCGACGACCGTGCGCGTCATGTCGACCACGTCGGCGACGTGCTCGGCATTGGCCGGCGTTTCGGCTCCATCGAAATCGAGCCACGCGCGCTCGCCGGCGTCGATCCACTGTCGCGCGGTACCGACTGCAATGCGCATTTCGGCGACACGCGCGCGCTGGAACGGATCGTTTTCGCGCCCGGTTTCGAGCAGATAGGCGACGGTCTCATCGTAGAGCCGCTCGACGATTCCCACGTGGACGGCCGCAAACCGCAGCGCGCCGCCGCGAAACCACGGGTCGCGTTCGTAGTCGCCCGGCTTCCCGATCAGCGCGTCCGGGCCGAGGACGACGCCATCGAACGAGACCCGAAAACTATCGGAGTCTTCCATCCCGAGTGGCCGCCAGGCGGAGCGGTCGATCGCCGTTGCGACCCGGTCCATCGGTACGAGGCACATCTGTGCCGACCCGTCGGGCCACGCTGCCGTTACGATCGGGCGTGCGATCGATCCGGCTCCTGAGGCGAACGTTTTCGCGCCGCCGAGCACGAATTCGTCGCCCTGCGAGAATATCCGAACGCCGTCGGAGCCTTGCGTGTTCCACACGCCGAAGATGTGCCCGCGCCGGATGTCGCGTTCGGCTCGCGCCTTCTGCACGGCCGTTCCACATCGCGCAACGAGCTGCGCGCCGTTGAGGTGGCCTTCGAAAATCCGGCCGAGACTCGGATTGCGCGCGCCCACGGCGCGCAGGGCGTCGAGTTCCGCCTTGCGGCCGGCGCGCGCAACGCCGCGAGGGTCGCATTCTCCGAGCGCGAGCAGAGCCGCATCGAAAGCGTCGGTTATCACCGTATCGTTGTCCCCAGATGCAGGGCGGTGCTAACTCGCTCGGCCGCTACGCTTGGGTCGACGTAGAACCGTTCGACGGGCTGCAGCCAGAGATCGAGCACCTCGGGGAGGACCCGGAATCCTTCGGGATCGTCGTCGATCAGCGGCGATACCTGCGAGGCATGCGCCATGATCGCTTCGCGTTTGCATGCGAGCTCCTCCGCGGTGAGGTGGACGTCGAGGTGCGCCCAGCCGGCGCCGGGCCTATTCGAGGGCGTGCCGACGACCTCGAGCCACACGGCGTACGAGAGCGCTACGGGGGAAGGCGAACGGCGCGCGAGCGCTTCCGCCAGCAACGCGGCGGTGCCGGCGTGATCGGGGTGCGGTTCGTCTCGCCAGGGACCGAAGACGACGTCGCAGGCGGTTGCGTCGATGCACGCTTCGAGGGCGGCGACCGCGAGGTCACGTTCGCGCCCGGAGAGATGCGAAACCCGACCGTCGGGGACGCGCAGGAACACCGGCGGCGTCGCGATTCCGAGCCGGCGCAGGCCTTCGATCGCCTCCCGTTCGCGCAGCGCGCGCAGGGCTTCCGGCGGATAGCGCTTCGAGTTCGGATGGCTGGCGGCGCCATCGGTGACGTAGACGACGGATACGGTCGCGCCGCGCCCGGCCGATCGCGCGATCGTGCCGCCGCAGCCGATTGCGTCGTCGTCGGGATGTGGCGCGACGACGAGCAGGCGATCGAGGCTTCGCATGCGCGCACCATACCCAGATTAGCTGACCCGGGCCAACCGCGCGATCGGCAAGGTGATCCGGAATTCGCAGAAGCGGCCGGGGACGGAGACGACTTCGATTTCGCCGCTGCACTCGTCGACGATGCGCCCCTTGACGAGGTTCATGCCCATCCCGCGATCGGAGTCCCGCTTCGCGTCGTCGAGCGTGGAGAAACCCGGCTCGAAGATAAGGCGGGCGATTCTCGCGTCGTCGTGGCCGAGGGACTCGTGCGGGGCGAGCAGACCTTGTTCGATCGCTCGATGGCGGATCAGATCGGTGTCGAAACCGCGGCCATCGTCCCGGAACACAAATCCAAACTCGCCGCGACGGGCGTCGATCGGGCGAATCGTCAAGGTCGCTTGGCGGGGCTTGCCCGCCGCTTGGCGGCGTTCGGGCATCTCGACGCCGTGCGTGATGCTGTTGCGCACGAGCTGGACCAAGACGTCCTTGACGGCGCGGCGCTGTGCGGCGCTCAGCGTTCGCGTATCGAATCCCGCGGCGTCGACGCGAACGTCCTTCCCGAGCGCTGCCGCGATCGAGGCGGCGAGTTCGCTGACGCCGGCGACCAGGTCCTCGGACGCCCGAGATTCGCCCTTCGGGCGTGCGATCGCGGGCCGCGAAGCGCTGGAGAATTTGCTCCGGAGGTCGTCGAGCTCATCGACGTCCGAACGCAATCGTTCTTGTGCGACGACGACCGAAAGAAAGTCGTCGCCCCCGAGATTCGACCGTCCGCGAAGCTCGGTGAGTTTGGTTTCGAAATCGTGCGCGCGCTTTTGGAAGTACTGGAAACCGATGAGCGCCGCGTTGCCTTTGATCGTGTGGACGCAGCGATGGATCGTATCGAGCCGCGCGCGCAGGAGTTCGCGATGGCCCTCGCCGCCGGACGTGAAGTCTTGCGGCCGGAGGGTATCGTTTAGCGTCTGGATTTGCTCCGTGGCCGTCGCTACGAAAGCGTCAAGATCGGCCGGATCGATGTGCAAGATGCTGAGCAGCAGCTCGACCTGCTGCTCTTTTTTCTCCTCGGACTCGGTTAGTTGGCGTTCGAGTTTGACGCGTTCGGTGATGTCGTTGACGGCGACGAAAACGCGGACGACCTTCCCGTCTTCGACGATTCGCCGGAAGCTGAAGCTGAGAAACTTCGAGGTAAAGCTGCGGTTTGCGTGGCTCCAGAAGCTACACTCGACCTCGTTCAGCGGGTTGACCTTGAGCACCGTCCGCTCTTTACGCTTGGGATCGAACAGCAACGTAAAGTAGTCGGACGTCGTCCTGAACAGGCGCTCGGTGAACAAGCCTTGCAACAGATCCAAAAGGCTTCGGCCCGCAAGCTCGCCGGTTTCAAAGATCTTTTCCAGCTCGGCCGAGTATTGCGGCTGGATCCGACACCGGTCGTCGCACAACAGCAGTCCCTGATTGACGGCCCGCATGATCAGGTCCGAACCCTGCTTGGCGTACGACTCGAGCCGTTGCGCCTCGGCCGCGGCCTCCTTCGCCGCCCGGAGCGACGCGGCCGATTGAAGGAAGAGCAGCCGCATCTCCGAGATGATCCAGAAGAGCACCACGCAGTCGACGACGACGACGCCGGCGTGCAAGAAAACGCGGCCGAGCCCGGCCTCGGGGAAGACGCCGTCGGGGAAAATGAAATCGAGCAGCAAGTGATGGACGGCGGTGAGACCCGCGGATAATGCGATCGGCCGCCAATCGACGTAAGCGACGAGCATCCCGAAGATGACGAAGAAGTACATGTGCCAATCGATCTGCCAGGGGCCGCGGCCTGCGTAAACCATCAGCGCGGGAGCGGTCGTGAGTGCGGCCGCGATCGTCAGCCGTCCGAAGAGCGTTCCTCCGCCGCGCCACGCGGCGAGGGTGCCCGCCAGCGCCGCGACGATCATGATCGAGGCGACGCGCAAAAGCGGGACGTGATTCGAGGCCGCGATCAGGAGCACGACGGGGACGTGGAGCCAAATCAGGCCCGCGAAGAATCGCGACGCGCGATGCCGCAGGAGGTCCAAGTCGCTGCTGACGATGTTGTGCCCGGCTAGTTCGCTGACAGCGGATTGTTGCTCGGCGATTGCGCGCTGTTGGGCGGCAGCCCGTTGCTTTTGTGCCGCCTGCCCTAAGACATCGACCGTATCGGGCGACGAACGGCTCTGCGTCGTCGTGCTAAGCGAATCTTGCATGGGGGCGAAGCTCCTCGAGGTAACTTCTTAGTGAGCAAACCATCGGCACTGGGGCGTACGACCTTCGCCGAAAGACGCGCTGCACTGCGTCGCAAGCGCGTAGAGTGAGGGGCAAGGTTCGGCCCGACAAAACGGTCCACACGAACTCGAGCAGGTATCGCTTGTTTTTTGCGCCGTTAAACGTATTGTCAGTATTCGGCAGGCCCCAGACGGACGGCCCGCGCTGGTCGACGAATCACGCTGAGGCCATTTGGGCGAGGGAGGGATAGTTCCATCGCGACGCGTGGTGCCACGGGCAGGCAAGAGGAACGCGATTACTCGCACCGTTCGCTCTTTGAGAAGCTAGGAATTCGGCCGGAGCATCGGGTCGCCGTTCGAAACGGCGTGGATCCGGGCTTCATCTCGCGTCTCGACGAGACTTTGCAGCGTCGGAGCTCGTCCTCGTTGCGTGGGAAGTACGACTTGATCTTCTTGCAAGTCGACAAACCCGGAGATCTGAACCTCATTGCGAACGCCGCGGAGCACTTGCTGCCCGCGGGCGGCTTATGGGTATTCCATCCGAAGGGGAAGGGCGCGTCGCCCACCGATTCGCAGGTCCGAGCTTGCGCTCTCGCGGCCGGACTGGTCGACAACAAGATAAGCGCCTACAACGCGACGCACACCGCGACGCGTTACGTTATTCCGCGATCGGCTCGCTGAGCTGACGCCGCTAACCTAGCGCGCTGAGCGCTTTCCGAGCACTCCGTCCAGCAATCCAGGGAAACGCGCTTCGAGGTCGGCACGCCGCAGGGAGGAGTAACGGTTGCGCCCTTCATCGCGCGACGCAATGACGCCGGCGTCGCGCAGCACGCGAAAGTGGTGCGAAAGATTTTGCTTCGTCGCCTCGATTCCAAAGGCGCCGCAGGCGACCTCCTCGCTTGCGGCGAGGATGCGCACGATCTCTAGCCGCGTCGGATCGGCAAGCGCGCGCAAGATCTCGACGAGGTCGAGATCGGCACGGCGCGGATGGAAAATCGTTTGATCGGAGGGCGTGTGAGCGGCAGACATCTTTCCCCGGGGCGGCGCAACTATAGTCAAATAACCGTTGTACTAATCAATGTGACCCGTCACCGTGCCGGATCGTTTCGACGCCCCAGATGATTCTCTCCCCGTCGCGGCAAGCGCCGCACGTAGACGCCGCGGCCCCAGCCCTCCCGGCGTCTGTGATTGCCCCGCCGTCTGCCGGCCCACCGGCCGCTACGCCGCCGGCCGGCACCGTCGAATACGGAACGCGGCGTATCCTCGTCGTCGCCGGGGTCATGCTCGCGGCTCTCCTGCAGACGCTTGACGCGACGATCGTCAACGTCGCGCTGCCCACGATTCAGGGCAACCTCGGCGCCTCGATCGACGAAGGCACCTGGGTCGTCACCGCTTACATCATCGCCGCCGTCGTCGTCATCCCGATCACGCCGTGGCTGCAAAATCGTTTCGGCCGCAAACAGTACTTCCTCGTGTCGATCGCCGGCTTCACGGTGGCCTCACTCCTGTGCGGGCTTGCGGGCTCGATCCAGGAGCTGATCGTCTTCCGGCTCGTCCAAGGCCTGTTCGGGGGCGGCTTGCTCGCGACGTCGCAGGCGATATTGCGCGATACGTTTCCGGCCAAGCAACTCGGGATCAGCCAGGCCATCTTTACGATCGCCGCCGTGGTCGGGCCATCCACCGGGCCGACCCTCGGGGGACTTCTCACCGACAACGTCTCGTGGCGTTGGGTCTTCGACGTCAACATCGTCCCGGGCATCATTGCGATCGCACTGCTCCTGCCGCTGCTCCGCAACCCCGCGCGCACGAAGTCGAACGGTTTCGACGGTATCGGGCTTGTCTTGTTAGCGGTCGGCCTCGGATCGGTCCAGTACGTTCTTGACGAGGGCGAGCGCAACGACTGGTTCAACGACGGAACGATCGTCGCGCTCTGCCTGAGTGCCGTCGCAGGTATGGTCGCGTTCGTCATGTGGGAACTTTGGGGCACGCAACGTCCAATCGTCGATCTGCGCGTCCTCCTGCGGCGAAGCGTCGGCGTCGGCTGCTTGATTGCGATGGTGAACGCCACGGTCATTTTCGGCCAACTGCTCGTGTTGCCGCAGTATCTTTCGAACGTGCTTGGGTTTACCGCGACCCAAGACGGTCTGCTGCTCGCGATCCGCGCGATCCCGATCGTGCTGCTGACGATTCCGATCAGTCAGCTCGCGAACTCGTCACGCGTCGATCCGCGCGCGCTTATCGCGGCGGGGCTTGCGTGCGCGGGCTCGGGGGTTGTCGGCCTGGGCTTTGCGTCGACGAGCCACACCGATTTCTGGACGGTCGCGCAGTGGCTTGCACTGACCGGCTGCGGCATCTCCTTTGTGTTCTCGCCGCTGCTGGTCGCCGTGCTGCGCGCAACCCCGCCTGCCGATTCGCCGAAAGCAGGTGCTTTCATCAGCCTCGCACTCAACATGGGCGGCTCGATCGCAAGCGCATCGCTCGTCACAATACTCGATCGGCGCGAGAGCTTTCACAGCACGATCCTCGACGGCAACGCAACGCTCGCCCGGTACGGGGTCGCGCAATTCGTCGCCCACTCCGGGATCGTGCGCCTGGCGGAGTTGATCGCGCGCGAATCGGCGGCGCTGTCGTACGCCGATGCATTCTACGTGATAGGCGCGTTCGGGATAGTGATGGCGCCGCTCGCCTTCGCTCTCCCGCGCCGCAAAGCAGCCGGCGTGCCGGCTACTCGTTAAGCTTAGCTTTTCGTGCAGATAGTCGTGACGGGCGGTATGGGCGCACCGTTCTTGTTCTTCCCGGAGGCGACGTCGGTCGTTTTCGAATCGCTGTTCTTGGTTAACACATCGCTTCCAGTCGAGCCGTCGGGGGTTACGACGAGGGTAGACGTTAGCTTATTGCCTTGCCATCCCGGCGAGGTGGCGATGAAGTAGCCCCCAAAGTTGTCGAGCGCCGTCGAGACCCACTCTTTCTTGATGGGATTGTAGGTCAGCCACGAGTACGTCGTGATCTTGCGCGTCCGGTATTTGTCGAACGCGGGAGCGGAATCGTTGCCCTTGATCCAGCGCCCGTCGAGATCCATCGTGTACGTCGTCGTGTCCGGCCGGCTCGACCCGCGCAAGCGTGCCTGGCACGACCAGGTGCCGATTAAATACGACATCGAGCTGAGATCGGGTTTTGGATCGGGCACCGCCGTCGGCGCCGCGGTCTGAGCCCGGGCCGCCGAGCAAACGATGAGCGCTAGTACGAGAACAAGCGCGGGGCTATTCTTCGCCATAAAGCCGTCCCTCCAAAATTTAGCGATAGGCGGCGCAATTGAGGCGCCCGTTCGTATTTCTGATGCCGGAATTCCACTGACATCTGCGCGTGTCGAGTGAGGATTGGAGCAGTGTTCCGTTCGGGCTCGTGCACGCGGCGCTGAGCACGGTACCGGACATGCTGATATTTTGGCAGCTTTGCTGATACGAGCCCTCCGGCATGCGGCCGCTCCACCCTCCCGCTAGCGGCGCGCCGCAAGCCAAATAGCCGTTATTATTCGCGACCAAGGAGCCCGGGCCACACCGCCGGAGGTCGAGCGTCGAATTGACCGCCGAACCGTTTGGCGCGTTACAGGTCGCGCTCAAATAATGATGGTGTTTCGAAATGTTGGTGCAACTCTGCAGGTAGGAGCCGCCGGGAAGGTTGCCCTGCGCGAAAGCGGGCGCCGCATACGGCACGAGCGCAACGGCAAGAAGACAGACGAAAACGCTGCGAATCATGCCCGGCATCTTTCCTAGGCAAGCGCAGGGTCCTACCTCACGCTGAATGCGACACACGACGTGGTCCACGACGGCCGCTTGTTCGTCCGCGCAATCAGCCCGCCGCCTTAGCAGTTGTCAACCTAAGCTTTCAGCACTTGACACAAGTCAAGTATAGCGATTTACTCTTGATATGAGCACGTTTGCGGAAGCCTTGCAGGGCGCGATGGACCGCGCGGAACTCAGCGCGGCCGACTTGGCCGCGCGGGCCGGGTTGANNAGAGCGCGATTAGCCTCTTGCGCTCGGGGCGGCGGACGCCGTCGTTTCGCTCGATTCAGGCGCTGGCCAAAGCCCTCCCCGAGTTGAAAGCACACCTCGGCGACGGGAAATTCGAAGAGCCGATCTTCGACTGCATCGAGGATGCGATCGCCGACGTTCGCGCGGGCAAGATGGTGATCGTTCTCGATGACGAGGACCGCGAGAANNTCCACGAAACGGCGTTCACCGTTTCGATCGAAGCGCGACATCGTACGACGACGGGGATTTCCGCCTACGATCGCTCCGCGACGATCCAAGCGCTGCTCGATCCGCATGCGAAGCCCTCGGATTTCTTGCGGCCGGGGCACACGTTTCCGTTGCGGGCGCGCGACGGCGGCGTTCTCGTGCGGGCCGGCCAAACCGAGGCGGCGGTCGATCTTGCGCGGCTCGCGGGATTCTATCCGGCGGGCGTTATCGTCGAGATCATGCACGAAG
>PMHP01000057.1 GCA_003158195.1 Vulcanimicrobiota bacterium
GCTCAGGACAGGCTCCGGCGCGCAGTCGAACGGCCAACGGGTCGTCGCCAACCCCGTCGGCGCTTCGACAAGTTCCCATGACACACGCAAACACATTGTGCGCATACTCGACGCATTACGGGCGCACAGTCGGCGCGCAAAATAGGTGCATGGACGGAGTAACGTCGTGTGCGGCCGCTATGGAGGTCGCCCAGCGCAAGCTTGAAGTCGCGGCCGACAACCTTGCTAACGCCGAGACCGACGGCTTCCACCGTCACCTCCTTGCCGCGAGCGGTACGGGCCGTCTGCGCGAGGGAGTCGCAACGGGCCACCTCCCGCTGCATCCGACCGGACGTCAATTCGATCTCGCCGTTGCCGGCGAGGGCAACTTGCGGGTCGCGCCGCTCGGCTCGTCGGGTTACGACTCGCGCCGCGCGGTCGAAATCCGGAGCGCGGCCTTCGTGCGGGCCACCGACGGCACGTTGCACGACCAGGCCGGACGCGCCTTACTCGGCGCGCACGGCCCGATACGCATCCCGCAAGACCTCGCGCCGGGCGATATCGAGATCCGCGGCGACGGCAGCTTCGTTGCGCGGGGCACGGTGCTGGGGCGGGTCGCGTTGCCGGCGAGCGGATCCCTGCGGAGCGGCTTCCTCGCCGGTTCGGACGTGAACCCGATTTCCGAAATGGTCGTGATTCTCGACGCGCAGCGACAGTTTGAAACCGCGGAAAAGGCGCTCGGCGCGATCGACAACGCGCGTCAAAAATCCGTCGACGACGTGGGGAAAATTCAATGAACAAAGCGATGTACGCAGCGGCGTCGGGGATGGGCGCCGAGCAGCAAAAGCTCGACTCGATCGCCGGCGACCTGGCCAACGCCGACGACGTTGCCTTTAAAGGCTCGGTCATGGAATTTGCCGAGCTGACCGACGGGAGCCAGGCCCTTGGGGCCGTGGCCAGCGGCTCGCACGTCCTGTTCACCCAAGGCAAACTCACGCAAGGCGGCGGGCCATTCGACCTTGCGATCGACGGAAACGGATTTTTCGTCCTGCATCGCCGCGACGGTACGACCGCATACACGCGGGACGGCCGCTTCGCCCGGGCCGCGGACGGCACGATGCGCAACGCGGACGGCGCGCGCCTTGCGGACGTCACGATTCCCAAAGATGCAGCCGGCGTTTCGGTCGATCGCAGCGGCACGATCTATGCGGATACGGACAAACAGAAGCACGCCGTGATCGGTCACGTGAAACTTGCGACCTTCGCAGCTCCCGAAGCGCTCGCGTCGCTCGGCGGGACGGTCTTCGAAGCCACCACGGCTTCGGGCGCGCCCCGCATCGATGCGCCCGGAAGCCGCGGAAGCGGCAACATCGCCTTCGGCATGCTCGAGAAATCCAACGTCTCGATCATGCAAGCGATGATGGAGATTCTCGACGCACAACGCGCGTTCGAAGCGAACGCAAAGGGGGCGCAGGCCGCCGATGAGATGCAACGGATCGCAAACAACATCAACCGCAGCTGATACCTTCGCGGCCGCGTCGACCGGCACCGCGCGCGACGAGGAGCAAGCCGTACGCGGCTTCCAGGCGTTGCTGATGTCGTCGGTCATGAAGCCGCTTGCGGAGGCGCTGGGCCCGGTGGGTTCGCTCGTCGTCGATAGCGTCGCTCGAGCCGCGATCCTCGAGCCGCGGAAGCCCCCCACGTGACGAGCAGTCTGCCCGTCGATACGCCGCCGACGGCGTACGAAGAGCTGTTGCCCCTAGCGGCGCGGCTCGCGCGCGGACTCTGGCGCGTCTATCGCGTCTGCGAGTACCAAGACGTCTATCAGGACGCGTGCCTCGGGCTCGTGCGCGCGGTTCAGACCTTCGATCCCAACCGTGGCGTTCCACTCGAGGCCTACGCTCGCCGCGTGATCGCGGGCGCGATCCTCAACGGCATCCGTGCGCGCGATCCGCTTTCCGAACACGCGCGCAAACTGCTCCGGGAAGCGGAGCGTAACCGGACGCGCATGCGTGCCGAGGGCCGCGCCGAGCCGACCTTGCGCGAACTCTCGACCCACATTTCGGGGCTTGGCGCGGCCCTCTTGATGGCCCATCGGGCAAGCACGGTCTCGCTCGATGCGCCCCTGCCGGAGGGCGAACGGCTGCCGGCCGACGTCGAAGCGGATCCGGCCCGCTTGCTGGAACATCGCGAGCGCGCCGAACGCGTGCGGCGCGCGATCGCGTCGCTCACCCAGCGGCAGCGGGCCGTCGTCGAGCTCGCGTATTACGCCGACGAAACCGTCACCTCCGTCGGCGAAAAGCTTCACATCTCGGCGCAGCGGGTCGCTCAATTGCGCGATCGCGCGCTCGTCAAAATGCGCAAGGCACTGGTTGAGGCATAAGCGATGAAGAGAACGACGCGTGCGCTGCCCGCGCCCGAGCAGCGTTCGGCCTCGGGAAGCTCCCGGGTCGACGAGACGAACCGCCCCTCGCTTCTCAACGACAAGCGAGGCAACCGGGTAGCGCTATCGGGGAACATCCCCGAATGGACCCGCGACCGCGTTTCGCTTTCGAAACGTGCCCTGGCGGTGCTTGCGAAGCTCAAGCCGTACGCGATCCGGGTTTTAACGTTTTGGGATCACCGCGTCACGACCGCGGAACTCGACGAGCTGCGGCTCGAAGTCGACGCGAGCGGATCCTACCGAACGGTATAAACGTGAGCGTCTGCCCCCGAATCTCACGGACTTTCGGGATGGCAGACGGCGGCAACGTGCGCTACATTTTCCCATAGGGACTACCCCTCTGTCCCTCGTTCTCGTTCTTTCTTTGGGTGACTCGTGAAGCGGATACTCGTGGCCGAAGACGACCAAGTAAACCGCGAGGTCGTCGTTCATTACTTGCTAACCGAAGGCTACCAAACGGTAGAGGCCCGCGACGGCGTCGCGGCGCTGCGCCAGGCGCGCGAAGGCGCGGATCTCGCGATCCTCGACCTCGGCCTGCCGGTGATCGACGGACTCAACGTGATTCGCTCGCTCCGCAGCGAACGGAACATGCTGCCGATCATCGTGNNGATTACGTCCCCAAGCCCTTCCTGCCGCGCGAGGTCGTCTGTCGCGTCCGTTCGCTGCTGCGCCGCGCGGCCCCGGAGACGCTGCGCAGCGACCGGACCAGCCGTGTCGGGCCGCTCGAGATCGACGAAGCCGCGCTCGAACTCCGCGTCCAGGGAACGCGCGTCGATTTGCGCCCGCGCGAATTTGCGCTCGTCGCGCTGCTTGCGACGCATCCCGGGGTGGCGATGCCGCGGCGCCAACTGATCGAGCACGTCTGGGGTGCGGATTACGACGGAGACGAACGCACGGTCGACGGCCACATCGCGCGGATCAGGCGACAGCTCGCTCACTACCCCGAAGTGACGTGCCGAATCGAATCGATTTACGGTTATGGTTATAAGTTCGCGCTCGCCTGAAGCGGTCGCCGCCGCATCGCTCGCCGCGCGGATCGAACGCGCCGTGACCCGGCCGGCGTACTTACTCGTCATGCACACCGACGACTTCGCGCGGATGGCGTGGCGTCACGGCCGGCGGGCAGCGCAGCTTCTGGAGCGCAAGACCTCCGCGGATCTCGCAGAGGTCGCCCGCCGGCTGCTCCTCGACGAGGACGCGTTCGTCCACGCTTCGGGAAGCGACGTGTACGTGGTCGCACTCTGCGATCCCGAGCACGCGGCGGACGATCCGCTCTGCGATCGGCGGCGTCACTTTCGGGCAGTCCTCGAACGCGCATTTCTCGATGCCGCGTGCGTCGAGATGATCTCGAGCTGGGCGGCCCTTCGAGCGGGCGCCGACGTTCCGCGCGCGATCGAGGGCGCGATCGCGCAGGGCTATCGCCAGCGCGAGCGCCGCGCCTACGCCGAACTGCTTCACGACCTTACGACGCTGGTCTCGGGGATTCGCGGCTCGCTCGCAACGGCGCTCGACGACAGCGTCGATCGGCGAACGGTCCATCGCTTCCTCGAGAGCGCGCTGACCGAGTCCGCGCGTCTCGGCCGTCTGTTACACAACTTTCTGAGCGCGGAACAGAATCTCGGCCGGCCCGCGGCAACGGATCTCGCGGTCGCGCTCGAGCGCGCGATCGGATTCGTCGAACCGCTTGCGTTCGAACGCGAGATGACGATACGGCTCCACTCCGCGTCTGCGCGCAGTGCGATCGACGCGCAACTCGACGAAGACGAGGCGACGCTTTTGTTCGCGGGCCTGCTCGAAAATGCAATCAAATACGGCCGCCCGGGCGGCATCGTCGAGGCCGATATCCGGGTCGGCACGGCGACCTGCGAAATCGCCATCGACGACGACGGCCCCGGGGTCGCCGACGCCGATCGCGAGCGAATCTTCGAATTCGGGCAGCGCGCCGGCAGCGACGTTCCCGGCTGGGGCATCGGGCTCTCTCGCGCGCGCTCGCTCCTCGAAGCTCACGGTGGTGAAATCTGCGTCGAACGTTCGCCAAGCGGCGGCGCGCGCTTTACGGTTCGCCTGCCGCGCGCGCGCAAAGACGTGCAAGGCGATATCGCACACTCGCTCGTCGCCTTTCGTGGATCACGGCTCGATGACCACAGGTGCTGAGCATCCGCGCGGCAGCCGTCGTGCTCGCGGCATTGCTATTCTGCGGATGCGCGGGGCTTACTGAGGGCAGTCGTCTTGCTTTAACGCCGGCCGGGCCGTCCGATGCGCAGGGCGTTAGCGCTTACCGGGAGACGTCAGCCACGATTTCTCGTTGTGGGGCTCCCGTTACGTACAGTATTTTCGAGCCGAACGCATACGGCAGCGATTGGTCAAAAGTCAACAACCGCATCGCGTTCAACCGCACGGCGAGCGATGGCTATTACCACATCTATACGGTGCGGCCCGACGGCACCGGCCTGCAGCAAATCGGTCTTGGGTCGCCGACGTTCCCCGGGCGCACCGTGGGGAGCCCGGCATGGACTCCGTCCGGCGCGTTTCTGGCCTTTGTTGCCGAGAAAACGACTCCGATTCCGGGCGACCTCAAAGGTGATACGTTCGCAGCGACACCCGGTTGGGGCGGCTATTCCGACTTATGGATCGCGACGGCAGATGGGTCGCACGCCTGGCAGATGACGGACCTTCCGGCCGGCAATGACGACGGTGTCCTGTTGCCGCAATTCTCGCCGAATGGCCGGCTGCTCGAATGGACGCAGAAAATGAAGGGCCCGGACGGCGGCGTCGACTGGTCTCTGAAGATCGCGAATTTCAATGTGAGCGCCGCGGGGTCACCGTATCTCACCGACATCCGAACACTCGCTCCCGGCGGCAGCGCATACCCCAATGAATTTATTGAGACCGGGGGGTTCTCGGCCAACTCCGAGGAGATGCTGTTTACGAGCGATTATCAAAATCATCTCTTCGTCGAGAATCAGATCTACGTCGTGAATCTCCTGACGGGTGCCGTCACGCGGTTAACGACGGGGGGCGCATACAACGAGCACCCACGGTTTACGCCGAGCGGCCAGATCATCTGGATGACCGACGAAAAGCAACCGCTCGGACATCCCGGCGGCGACGATTGGTGGATCATGAATGCCGACGGTTCGAACCCGCTGAAACTGAGCGAATTCAATACGCCCTCAAGCCCAAATTACTTTGGCAAGACCGTCTACGCGACCGTCGTCAACACCGACAGCTGGGGAACGAGCGGCTCCTATTTCTACGGAGACGTCGAGCGAAATCTCATAACCTCAGAGTCCGACATCCTCCGCGTCTCCCTAACCTGTCACTGAACTCGTGTCACGATGAGCTTGTCGAAGCGCAGACGGG
>PMHP01000003.1 GCA_003158195.1 Vulcanimicrobiota bacterium
AGTAAGAACGGGGAGAAGACCATTGGGGCGAAAATCCACAGTTATCCCTGGCTCCCGATCCGGGGCCCATCCCAGGAGTATCATCAGAATAGCTTTATGTGGCTTTCTTGTGGCGTGCAGCACTGATGGCTCACCGCTAGGGCGGCCAAGCAGTCAAGGTGTTTCGCCGATTTCGCGGCTTACGGCGCAGGCGCAGTTCGCGTACAGCATACGTGGGCCCTACGTGACTACCTGCGGGACCAAGCACCGCAAAGTCACGCTCGCATCGGGTGACGTGACGATCCATTTTAAGGAGGATTGCGGGGTAACGGGCAACGTCCGGGTACCGGGCGTCACAAATCTGCAATCTCCACCGCAATACATGATCCTCTGTCAGGGTCCCATGGAGTCTACTTCTCAGGCGCTCTGTAACTACGGATCGCCGTCTTACACGGACTGCGAACAGGCAAACTCGACGTTTTGGTACGATACGATGAAACTGATTGGCGTCGGCGGGACCACAAGAACGGACTTCATCTCTAGGATTTTTCCGCTGAAGTTTAGCTCTAGTACGCTGATTGTAGCGGCTAATTTGTACGGATTGTGCGTGATCGACTTTGATTCGGGCTCGATAATGCAAGATGACTTCGCGAGCGATCACGCCGTCGCTCCGAGTGGCGATACCGTACATCTTAAGGTCGTATTGCCTCCTTCGTACGGCTCTTCTTTTCAGGATAACGATACTATGCTACTGTTTTTTGAATCCAAACCGGCCGGTTGATTACACTGGATTTCGGGATCACAGCAAGTCTTAAGAGAATAGTGGCTTTCAAGGGCGCGTCGCAATTCAAGACGACAGCCTATACGTTGCTGATTCAAGACGTCTCGACCTTCGGCTCGCCGATCGTTCCGACGAGTCGGATGACGTCGTCGTTTTCATTTCCAAGCCTCAGTTCGGACAGTTATTCCTTCATCGCGTGTGGAGACTGAATGCAACAATTCGCCCCTTTGCCAGAGAGAAAGGCTATGCAACAACAGTTTCGCTGCAGTTTTGTTTTTGGCGTTGCTAGCCTGCGCCTTTGCGGTGGCTGCCATGCAGCGCAGTGGAGAGGCGCAACTCGCCTCAGGGGCGCTTCTGTTGATCGCGCCAACAGCTGCCGCGGGAACCTGTGTTGGCGCAACGGCAAGCCCGACAACGCCTGCAGCGCTCTATCAGATAACGAATGCAGGCAACCAGGCGACGGCCGGTACCATCACGTTCTATGATGAGTCGCCTACACCATCGTGTAACAGCGCGGACATTATTTGGCGGCCTCTGCAGCTTGGGCCGGCGCAAACGATCTCGTTCGGCACCATCGGCATTCGCCTTAAAACCAACGGACTGGCCTATATGCTTTCAACGCCGCCGGCTACAACGATCGTGGTGACCTGGTAGTCGAGCGCGTCGCTCTAGGAAGGGACTTTTCACGATGGACATCGACCGACTAATCCGAGCCACGGTTGCATTCTCTTTATCCGGACTGCTGTCAGGCTGCACTGGCGGCGAATCAGGTCTCGCCTCGTCAGTTAGTCCAACCGTGCCTTCCACATATCAGGGCGTGATGACCGCTGAACGCGCGTCGACACTCGCCGCGCCAAACGGCTCGACCTGCGGCCAGCGACATCTTTATGCCACGCTGCAGGCCACCGAGATGACGGTGCATTTTCGGCCAGACTGTGGCGCGACAGGTAACTTGCGTATACCAGGCGTTACGAATCTGCAATCGCCCCTGCAAGAAATGCTGCTATGCGAGAGCCCTCAGCCCGTAACTCATGCCGGATCCCCACACTGCAGTCCATCCTTGGCGGACGGGAACTGTCAGCAGGCAAACTCGACGATTTGGTATGTCACCATCTTCTTCGCGGGAGGACCCTCGCGGCAGATAGACTTTGCTACGAACAAGTTTCCTGTGAAATTTAGCTCGAACACGCTCGTCGGTCTAAGCAACTTGTACGGACTATGCGTCATTGATAACGAGGACGATGTCATACAAGACGACTTCGCGGACGGACACGACGTCGCTCCAAAGGGCGATACGGTTAACCTTAAGGTCGTATTACCGCCTTCATTCGGTTCCTCCTACCCAGACTACACAGACATGGACCTGTTTTTCGAAACGAAACCGGCAGGTGACGAGCGGTGATGCTAGAGTATTTCCGAAGTCGCCGGAACCAACTGGGAGATGTGACGGTATGCGAGACTTGGCGGGCCGCTTTGGCTGGAGAATGCGATTCTCGAGCCAAGGTTATGCGACGTTTACTTGTGCTTTGGGGCCTTATCCCTCGTACCGTCGCTGGCCGCGGGGCAAGTCCTAATCGGCAACGCGCAGCTCCCTGCGCCTCCTGTCAACGCGAATCTCTACGGAGTTTCAACATCGTCTACCGACAATTCTTTTGCTATGGAGGCGGCAATCACGGCGGCTAGTGCGCTCGGCACCGCGGTTTCAATCCCTGCTTGCGGCAGCTATCAGTTCATGAACCCGATCGCCTATAATACCGCACATCTTGGTAGTTTTATAATCCCGAACGGCATGAAGATTTTCACGCCCGGTGGTTATCAGTGCGTCCGTTTCCAAGTCTCAGGAAGCTGGACGAGCCCTTTCGGGCAGGCGCTCATCCAGCAAACGACGCCGACGCAAGGCGTGACGATTCGGTCGCATTGACCTTCACGAGACCAGTCTTCGCCGCCGAGGCATGCTGTGGCGCGGCCCCGTACGGCTCAAGCGGCTCGCGTCCCCTGGCGATGCGTCGCTCCGCGAACTTCGCTCGCAGGTCGTCGGTCATTACCGCTCCCTCAAGATGCACGGCTTCGCCTTGGACATGGTCACCGCCGTTGCGTAGCAACTCGCCAACCGTCTCAGTGTTGCATTATTTGAGGGAGGCTTACCTTGGCCGGGATCCACTGCACGGTGAGCAATTCCACGAGGCTTCATGTTTTCCCAGCCTTGAAGCGAATGCCCAGCCAGTCCGGCAGGCGCTCATCGTGTCGTGGGCCGCTGCCTGAGCCTGACAGAGGTGGATTAATTTGGTAACGCAACAAATACGTCGAATATACTCTTTCAAGCCAGACGCAGTTGATCGCCGCTGACGGATAACGGAGCGGACGTATGCGCCGGTCTTGAATGACGCATTTAGCGGTTACCGATGGTTGCACGCGGTCGAAAATGTCGATGAATACAGGGTTTCCGGTTAGCCTTGGGTGTCGATGGCTGCCCTTCGTTTTCACCGACTGCACCGAAAATGCACCGCGAAGCGCGACCACATACGTGGCTTCCGCGCGTCAAATTAGTGCCGTCATAGCGCATTTCGGAACGCCGAATGATATAAGAGGTTCCGGCCGTCAAAGCACCCGTTAGCGTCAAAATAAGGGGCGTTTGCGTCAACCTGGCGCCGGACTCAAAGGCTCAACTTACCCTATTCTCGAATCGAACTGGTCGGGCTCAAGGAGCTTGAAGATGAGAGCCGGCGCAAACATCGCACTTTCTCGCGAGCGGCTGACACGCGAGCTCGACGCGTGGCACCTTGTTAAAAAAAGATCGGGCCCCGAGCCGCGGTCAGGGCGCTCAGCGAGCACGGGGCCTCACTACTCCGCGCTTGCCGATTGCTTGGTTGGGCGCCGGTCCCGGAGGGCGCATGGATGCGAAGTGCAAAACCATCGAACCGGCATTCCAACCAGCCACGTCTAGGAGCGGAGATTTTCGTGATTGCGAGACTCAATTCCAACCGAACCACTCAGGCGTTGATCACTGTGACGGCCCTCGTAACGTTTTCGGGGTGCAGCGGGACAGTAAGTCAATTTTCGCCAAGAGTCACATCTAGCGGTGGAGAGTCAAATGCGTGGCAGGTCACTCAGCCGTTCGCGGCGTTGCAGACAGAAAGCGCCTCCCCGACGCTCTACGCTTCGTCATCGACAGCCAATACAGTAACCGAGTACCAGCTGCCGAGCGACACTATCATCGGGACACTCGGCGCGAGTAGCGGCATTAACAACGGTCCGTCGGGTATGTTTTTTTCTAAAGATAAACTCTATGTCACCAACGGAAACCAGGTACTGATTTTCCCTGTCGGTAAGACGACGCCTTCATTGATTCTGCAAGACCCAATCTCTGCGCCGTTTGCGGACGACGTTGTCGCTGCTAGCGATGGAACGGTGTACGTTGCGAATGAGGAGAACGACTATTGCGGATACGGTGAAGTCGTGGTTTTCAAGAAGGGTCAGACCGCCCCCGAATACACGATTATCCCTCCGAAAGTAAATTTTGTCTTGTCAGTGACACTTGACTCGAGTAATAACCTGTACATCGCCTATGATACGACTTTCAACACGGCCCACATTCGCGAATATGCACCCGGGTCGCAGACGGGCACGGAAACCGGCTGGTCGGTCAAAAGCCCCTCAGGCATGGTATTCGACAAGAGCGGGAACCTCGTCGTCGTCGACGGTACGATTATTGACGTGTTCACGCCCGGCATCCCCAAGCCCGTGCGTACGTTTGGGTCGTTGAACAATGGTGGGTTTGTGACCCTCAACAGATCTGAGACGCTGCTATTCTCCACTAATTGGGGGGCTAACGAAATCGATGAGTTGAACTACTCGACTGGCAAAATGGTGAAGACCATTACTCTTGCCGGCGCAGCCGGAATCGCCATCGATCCGTCATCCTCGCCCTAGCGACGGAGACTGAATGTCAAGGGGAACTCACGCGGCTCGATGGATGGCATCATGAATGGTAAGCAACCTTATCACACTTCGGCGGTCGTCAACCGCCGAGAGCGGCAACTTGCCTGCGGCCACTCCTGTACATCAAATTCCGTTGGGGGACTGTTCTTCGGGGCACGAATTTTCTGCGCGTGCCGTAGGGATATCGGCGCATAAACCGTATCTTGGGTCGTAACGTTTAGCCCTGAGTGTTATAGCACGGGCACGGAGGTTTGCAGCTTGCGAACGAACTCCTCGGCGTGCGATTCGGAGTGACTTGCGAGGCCGCGTCGGGTCTTGGTCGAGCCGGCCAATCTTCGTTCGACTTCTCACCAGTCGAGGTGAGGTTAGCGGGCATGCTGGTCGTCGTCCAGCTCTTCGCGATTCGTTTGAGCTACAGCGGAAGGCACTTCGCGCGAGCATCGCTGCGCTGCGACCAGGTATCATTGTTCACGGGGCTCTTGGCTGGGTTCGTCGCTTTGGGAGTCTGCCGCTCCGCGCGATTTTTGACAACGCCAAGACCGCCGTTACGCGGGTGCTCCGTGGTCGTAATCGCATCGAGAATGCGCGTTCCGGGAGTTCTGCGGGGCCTTGGTTCTCGAGGTCAACTTCGCGGCTCCAGCCAAGGGCAATGAAAAGGGTGGCGTCGAGGGCATCATCGGCTACCTGCAGGACAACTTCTTCAGTCCGATTCCCTCATTCGGGATGCTCGAAGCCCTCAACTTCGATTTGGCGGCCTTCTGCGAGCGTCATGCCCAGCGCGAGCACACGACGCACCAGGAGACCATCGCGGCGCGTTTCAATCGGGAGCAAGCGGCATTGCGGCCGTTGCCGCCGGCACTGCCGCGCAGCTGCGTCACACGGTACGCGCGCGTCAACAAGTTCGCCGAAGTCGTCTTCGAGCGCGACGTCTATTCCGTTCCGAGTCGCTACGCTCATCGCAACGTCGCCATCGAGGTTTACGAAGATCGGCTGCGGATCATCCTCGAGGATGCGGCGATCGCCCAGCACGGACGGGGTTTTGGCCGCGGCGAACGCTTCCTAGATCCACGCCATTACTTGGAGCTCCTACGGCGCAAGCACCGCGCTGCAGAACATGCGCTCGTTCTTGCCGATGGTCGCATTCCTGAATCGTTGCACGACCTTCTCCGGCGGTACCAAGACGATGGGCGAGTCAGTGCAAGCAAACGTTGGACCGAAGTACTCTCCCTGCTGGCTGATCACTCGGCCGAGGTCCTCCGGGATGCGGTCGGTCATGCGCTCGCACGCGGGACTTGCGATCCGGCTGCAATCGCGTTCTGCTACGTCAACGCACCGCGCCGGCCCCGCCGGCATCGATCGACCCACGTCATCTGCCCGAGGGCGCACGCATTGACGCAATGGTGGTCGACTTGGCTCGGTACGCGCTAAGTGAGCTCGCGGAGGGGCTCGCATGACGGAGTCGCCGCTCTTGGAACGACACTTTCGCTCACTGGATCTCTCTGCGATCTTGGCGAGCTATCGCCGCCTTCTTGGAGAGCACGCGCAACCGCTCCCATATCTTTGCGACTTGGTGGCGCTCGAAGTCGGGAAGCGCCACGAAAGCGGAGTACGAGCACGCAGCGCCGCTGCTCGCTTTCCAACCGTGAAGACCATCGAGTCGTTCGACTTTAGTTTGCAGGCCCAACTGCCCAAGGCCAAGTTGCTCGAACACTTCGAGGGAACATTCGTCGACGCGCATCGCAATCTCGTCCTGTGCGGCCCGCCGGGGACAGGAAAGTCGCCCCGGCGGGCAGTTCAAAGTGTACCGGCCCTGGGCGCTTCAAAGTATACCGGCCCGAGCGTAGGAATCTGTCGCAATCGTTGGCTAAGCCGAGGCCTTTGCCTTCCTGTTACGCGCCGCGAGGCTATGCTCGTGCAGCCGATAGCTCTTGCCGCGAATCTCGGCTAGGTGGCTATGGTGCATCAGGCGGTCGAGGAATGCGGCAACAGCAGGCGTGTCTCCGAAGAGTTTCGGCCAGTCGTCAAGAGGCCGATTCGAGGTCAGAATGGTTGAGGCGCGTTCGTAGCGGCGCATCACAATCTCGAGCAAGTCTTCTGCCGCGTTGCCTGGAAGCCGGCGCATTCCTAAGTCGTCGACGATCAGTAGCGGAATCTCGCTGAAGGTTGTGATCGCTTCAGCGCGTTCGCCGGTCGCATTGGCAAGAAGCATCTCTTCGAACAGGATGTGGGCTTCGCGATACATCGCGCGAAAGCCGGCATGTATGGCAGTCATGCCGATCGCCTGGGCCAGGTGACTTTTTCCAACGCCGGCGTTGCCGAGTAGCAAAACGTCTTCGTGCTGATCGATAAAACGACAGGTGGCGAGCTCAAAAATGAGCGCGCGGTCGACGGCGTTGAACTTCCAATCGAACGTATCGAGCGTCTTGTGGTCGCGAAAACCAGCCGCCTTGACGCGACGTTCAACGAGGCGATCTCGTCGCCGCTGCAGTTCGTCGTGAACGAGGAGGCTGATAAAATCCAGCGGCCCCAGATTCTCGGCTCGGGCCTGCTGCGATCGGAGCGAAAGCGTATCGGCCATACCGCCGAGTCGAAGCTGCCGCAGGGATCGGTCCAGTTCATCAGTGGTCATGGAGTGGCTCCTTGCGTGAGCGTGGTGAAGTGCGTCGTGTACGTCTCGATCTCGGGGATGATCCGATGCTCGGTCTTGAGCTTAGTTGGTGTCGAGTGATGGCCGAGGTACGTGCGAATGAACCGCAGGCTTCCTATGCCCGAGGTCGAGGCGAAGAGGCATGCGCGATCGACGGCGTCAGCGTCGTACCGTCGTAGCAGGTCGAGCATGCCGAAGAGCGCTCGCAGGGCGAGAGCGCCACGCTCTTCGACCAGCCGGCGGGCGAAAGCGGCGCAGCCCGGGCCGGCTCCCGCGATGCGAAGGGCGACGTTTTCAACCTTGGGTGGCGTCTGCTTAGGGCGATCGGCCTCGTTGGTGCGACGCTGTCCCTTTCTGGTTGCAATGGGAAACTCGCGAAGGCATTCATGCGTCGCAGGATCCAAGATCCGTAACCACAGCCGCCCGACGTGAACGATTACCTTGCGTCCGACGCAGCGCGGCGGTGCAGAATAATAGGCTTTGTCGATCTCGATATAGCCGTCGAAGTGAACGGTGCGCTGGCAAATGCGATAGTACTCGAACCGAGTCGTCGGTAGCGGTAGCAGGAACGGCCGCTCTTGCTCGAACATCGCGCGCACTTGTTGTTTGGTCGTTCCATGAATGCGCGTTGCTGCCCAGCGATCGTTCCAGTGAGCCAGGAACGTGTTGTGCTCCTCGATGCTCTCGAAACGCCGCCCCTTCAATGCCGTCTCTTGCGTATAGCCGACCGCCGACTCGACCTTGCCCTTGAGATCTGGTGCGTATGGCCTGCAGGGCAGCGCGATGACGCTGTGATGCTCGAGCATTTTGGCGTAGAGCGCGTTGATCTGCGGGTCGTAGATGTCGGGCTTGATGACGCCCTCTTTGAGGTTGTCGAGTCGGATCGTGCGCGGCGCGCCACCGAAGAACATGAACGCCTCCTCGTGCAGCCTGCACCACATCTCCGTCGACGAGTTCCAAACGACTTTACGAAATGCGTGGCGGCTGTTGCTGAGCGTCATGACGAACAACCGCGGCCGGCGGTACTTACTGGTGCGCGGATCGCGCGTCAGCGTGCCTTGGCCGTAGTCAACTTGAGCTTCTTGTCCTGGCTCGGTTTCAAACCGACAACTGACCTTCGATTCACTTGGACGGAGCTTGCGGATCAGTCGCTTGACGGCATCGTACGAGCCGGTGTAGCCGTGGTGCTCGACGAGGTCTTGCTAGATCGCCATGCCGTTGCGCCGCTTGGCGAGCTCGGCCTTGATGAAGGCACGGAACGGAGCGGCGCTGCTGCGCTCAGCCGTAGCCCCCATCGAGCCGGTGGGCACTTCCGTCGCGGTGTGCGGTTTTGAGTCGGTGGGCACTTCCGCCGTGGTGGTACATTTTGCCGCTGTCAGCCCGGCTTCGAGCCGAATCCGCCGGACCGTCGCCCGATGGTAGTCGCCCTCGCGGGCGATGCGCCGCTCGCTCCAGCCGATGCGCAGCAGGCTCAGGATCGTTTCTCGCTCGGTCATGCTCAGCTTGTTCACGGCGTCGTTGATGCGACGCCGCCTTGAGATGCCCGGGCCGGATCAGCGGGGGTGGTACACTTTCAACTGCCCACCGACCCCTGGTACATTTTCAACTGCCCGCAGGTGGTACATTTTGGGTGCCCGCCGAGGAAGTCGCACATGCTTAGCGCCCTTGGGCTCGCGATGTGCATGCGCGGTTATCGCGTCTTGTTCACGACAGCCGCGGAGCTGCTGATCCGTCTCATGGACGCCAAGCGCGGCGGAACGCTCGAACGCCAGTATCGCAGCCTCGATCGCATGGACGTTCTCTTGATCGATGAATTGGGCTACATTCCATTTGAACGGGAAGCAACGGACCTGCTCTTCCAACTGATCTCCGCCCGCTACGAGAGACGCACCATCGCCCTGACCACGAACCTCAGCTTCGAGCACTGGACTCAGATCTTTCCGGACGAAATGGCGGCCGCTGGCGTAATCGATCGGCTCGTCCACCACGGTTCCGTTTTCGTCTTCAGCGGGGAGAGCTACCGCCTCCGTAGCCGGCCCCGAGGGAAGCCTCCCAAGTCCACCTAACTTCACCAAGGGTTCAATTTGAGAATACCGCTACGGGCTCAAATTGAACGTCGCGCTTCCACCGCCAGAACTCCGCAGAATACTACGGCGAGGATTCTCTGAATCGGCCGGCCGAAGCGGAATTTGTCAAGGGGGCTGG
>PMHP01000058.1:0-16801 GCA_003158195.1 Vulcanimicrobiota bacterium
CAAGCGCATGTCACGGACCGCGACGCGTCCAAGCGCATGTCATGCTGAGCGGAGCGCCGGAGGCGCGCAGTCGAAGTGCCACTCTCCGCATGGAAAACGTTGGCCTCACTCAGCGGGCGAGACCCGCGTCCATAACTCTCGCCTGCCCGGGATCGTGATTCTCGGCGTGCGCGGCTCTGATGGCCTCGAGCACCTCCGGATGCGAGATCGTCGCCACCGGCCGGTCGTCGCGCGACATTTCGTGCGCTGTAGCTGCCGATAGCCCGCCGTCGCTTACGTCCGGCCGCGACGATGCACGTTCGACGTTCGCGGGCGCGGCGCCGGATTCGACCTTCGCCGGATCGCTGCCCGTTAGCCGGCGGAAGGTATCGGCAACGCGCGATGCGGCGTCGGAAACCCGGTCGACCACCGAGGACAGCGCCGCCTTAAATCGAGCGAAGCGGCTCGGCGCGGCAGGCTCGTCAGGCTCGGGGTTGGGGTTTCCCTCGAAGTTCGCCGATGCGACCTCGGCGCCGGTCACTTTACTCGGCTCGGCCCGCGTCTCGATGCCTGCTTTGCCCGCGTTCGGGACTTTTTGGAGCGCGGGATCCGTGCCGCTGCGCTCGGCCTTCGCCGGCGCGAAAGGTTCGACTGTCGCCTGCTCGACGCTGCCCGTCTCGACGTTCAGCCGCGCAAACCGAGCCGCCTCGGTCTTAGCGACTTTTTCGAGCAGCGGGTTACCGGTGCGTCCCGCCGTCTCCGGCGCGAGCGGTTCCACCGTCGCTTGCTCGATGCTGCCCGACCCGACGACCACCCGTGCAAATCGAGCGGCCTCGTTCTTAGCGACTCTTTCGAGCGCCGCGTCCTTAGCGGTGCGTCCCCCGCTCGCCGGGTCATGCGGTTCCACCGTCGCTTGCTCGATGCTGCCCGACCCGACGACCACCCGTGCAAATCGAGCCGCCTCGGACTTAGCGACTCTTTCGAGCGCCGCGTGCGGTTCCACCGTCGCTTGCTCGATGCTGCCCGTCTCGACCTTCAGCCGTTCAAACGGGGCCGGCGGCGGCATCGCGTTCACTTTGCTCGTGGGCGTAGCGGTAGAATCTCCGTGCATTGGACGACCTCAGCTTTGACGTTAGGTGCCGATGCCGTCACTCTACGCAATGCGTGCCGGGTCGACCACGGACATTCGTACGAATTAGACGTACGATAAAAGCCCCGGCGAAGCGTCAACCCGGCGCCGCCGGAGCCCACGCCGGCTAACACCGGGTGCCGCCCCGGTCCGGAGAAGCGCCTCCTACGACTTCGTGCAGGTCACCGTGTAGAGCGTCTTCCACGTGCCGCCCGACTGAGACTGACCGACGTCGAGTTGCTTCGTCGGGCTCAGCAGGGTGTACATGTCGCGCACCGTCATCGTCTTTCCGCTTGCGGCGCCGGTATAGGTGCCGGTCCACGTGGCCTTGTTTCCGGTATCTTTCGTCGACTCGAGTTCCGTGCTCCCATCCGCGTACGCTTCGGGACCCCACCANNCCGGTCGACCGAATCATCAAGCTCCCGCCGGCGCTGCGCGAAGCCGTAAACGCGGACGTGGGTGGCCCCGAGATCGCCGAGGGCGTGCTATTGGTGCAGTTCCACGTTCCGATTAGCCAATCGTAGCCGTGCGGTCCAACGCCGACCATGGACGTCGACTTTGCCGAGGACTGGGACTGTGCGGCACTCGGCGCGACCGCCAACGCCGCGAGCGTAATAAGAGAAAAAAGCCTCTTCATAAAATGATTCTCCAAAGAAGTGCTCCGAATCTCGTTGCCCGTTCCCACTCGCGACGCCTGGCCCGTTTAGTAAAGTTATGGCGAAGGTTTCGCTAGTCGTCGGGCCCGTGCTCGCGAACGTGGGCAATCACGAGGCTGGAGAACCTCAAAAATTCCGCACGTGCTCGCTGCGGCGTCATCGCACCGGCGGCAACCAACAGGTTAAGCTCGGTGTTTTTCGCGCGCACTTTCTGTATTGCGGTCGGTGACTGCTCGATGCTTCGGCGCAACGTCTTGCGCACGGAATCGCCCAAGCGAGCAAGCCCGGCCGGAGACGATGCGAAACGCCGCTCTTTCATCATACAGGTATCCTAGGTCAATGCCGAGCCGCGAGCTTGGGCCGAAGGTCTCACTCGCAATTAGGACCGAAACCCGCCGGATGCAAGCCGATGACGCGCACTACATCGCGCGCGCGATCGAGCTCGCCCGCGGGGCGGAGCGCGCGGGAGACGTCCCAATCGGCGCGATCCTCGTCATCGCGGGCCGCGAGTTCGAGCGCCACAACGAAAAGGAGCGCCGCCCCGATCCCACCGCTCATGCCGAAATACTCGCGATCCGCTCCGCAGCGGAAGCTCTCGGCGTCTGGCGCCTTTCCGGCGCGACCCTCTACGTCACGAAGGAACCGTGCGCGATGTGCGCGGGCGCGATCGTCGCCGCACGCATCGACCGCCTCGTGTTCGGCTGCCGCGACCCCAAGGGCGGCGCCGCCGGCAGCATCATCGATGTCTTCGCATCGGAGGCGGTCAACCACCGGGTGGCGGTCACCGCGGGCGTCCTCGAGTCCGTAACCGCCGAACAATTACGCGCATTCTTTCAGGCCCGCCGCGACGCCGCCAGACTCTAGCCCGCCAACAGCGATTCCGACGCGAAAGCGCGAAGCGCTACGTACTTCGCGCTCCGCTGCGATGACAGCTTTTTGTCACGCTGAGCTCGTCGAAGCGCCGACGGGATCTGGCCTTGCGGCCGTACACCGTCGGCCTTCGACTACGCGCCTTACAGCTTTACGACGACGGACTTCGTCTCCGTATAGCATTCGAGCGCGTTGTGGCTCATCTCGCGTCCCCATCCGGACTGCTTGTATCCGCCGAACGGAAGTGCCGCGTCGAACACGTTGTAGCAATTAACCCAGACCGACCCCGCCCGCAAACCGGCGGCAACGTTATGCGCCTTGCTGACGTCCTTCGTCCATACGCCGGCCGCCAGCCCGAACACCGTATCGTTTGCCTGTTCGAGAACCTCGTTCATATCGTCGAACGGCGTCGCCGCGACCACCGGCCCAAAGATCTCTTCGCGCATGATCTTCATGTTCGGCTTCACGTCGACGATGACGGTCGGCGCAACGAAGTAACCGCGGTCGCCGACCCGTCCGCCGCCGGAGAGCGTGCGCGCCCCTTCGTCGATTCCGGATTGGATATATCCCGTCACCCGGTCGAGCTGCTCGTCCGAGACGAGCGGTCCGATCTCCGTGCTCTGATCGAGGCCGGATCCAACCTTCATCCCCTTGGCCGCATTGGCAATCGCCTGCGTCACCTGATCGAACACCGGGCGCTCCACGAACAGCCGCGAGCCGGCCGAGCAACATTCACCCATGTTGAAGAAGATCGCGAACGCGGCACCCGCGATCGCTTCTTCAATATTGGCGTCAGCGAAGATGATGTTCGGCGATTTTCCACCGAGTTCGAGCGTGACTTTCTTCAAGTTGCCCGCAGCAGCCTTAACGATCAGCTTACCGACGTCGGTCGAACCCGTGAATGCAACTTTGTCGACGTCCGGATGCGCGGCGATCGCGGCCCCAGCCGTTTCGCCGTATCCCGGCACGACGTTGAGAACCCCCTCGGGGAAACCGACCTCGGCCGCGATTTCCGCGAGCAGCATCGCCGAGAGCGGCGTCTGTTCCGCCGGCTTCAGGACGATCGTGCAGCCCGCGGCCAGCGCAGGACCGATTTTCCATGCCGCCATCAGGAGCGGGAAGTTCCACGGAATGATCTGACCGGCGACGCCGATCGGTTCGCGCCGCGTGTAGGCATGAAAGTCCCCTGGGATGGGAATCGTGTCGCCGAGGATCTTCGTCGCCCAGCCGGCCATGTAGCGCAGGTTGTCGACCGCCAACGGAACGTCGGCGACGCGCGCAATACTAAGCGGCTTGCCGTTGTCGAGCGATTCGAGCAGCGCGAAATCTTCGAGGCGCTCTTCCATCTTATCGGCAAGCTGATAGATCAGTCGCGAGCGCTGGGACGGCGACATCTTGCGCCACGATCCGCGCTCGAATGCACGGCGCGCGGCCGCGACCGCGAGATCGATGTCGGCGCTATCGCCCTCCGCGACATAGGCGATCGTCTCACCTGTCGCCGGATTGAATACGGGGAACGTCTTACCGCTCTTCGCGTCGACGAACTTCCCGTCGATGAAAAGCTTCTTTGGCTCCTTGAGGAATTTCTGTGCGAACGCCGGGAGCTGGGCGGTCGACGTCTGGGTAAGTGTGGTGGTCATTGTGGGAGTCCTCCCCTTGTTCGTAAACCTCAGGCGACGCTGTGCGTCCGAGGTGCCAGGAATGGCCTAACCTTCTTCGCTTAGAGTTCGCGACCGTCCCCGCTTTCGTCAGCCGAAGATCCCTCGAAACGATCCTGACAGGCGACCGCATGGCTATGCTACGGAGGACCGTTCCCCGGCGGCGTCCTATAGTGCTGGCTGGCCGCGGACGCCAGGTGGCGTCCGACCACGGAGAGGTGGTCGAGTGGTTGAAGGCACCCGCCTCGAAAGCGGGCGAACGTNNAGCGTTCCGAGAGTTCGAATCTCTCCCTCTCCGCCAGTTGTCGTTTGCACGCTACCCGCGCGAGGCCCGGTCCCTTGTCCTCGTCCGCCCGCTTGCCGCTATCGACCCTTCTTTCTTTCGTGCTCGTGTCGTTCACGGTCGAGTTCGACAACGAATTCGAGCGACGAACGCCGCATCGGACGACCGGTCAGGGCCCGCTGCCGGACTCCCGTCGACTCCCTTGGCTCGTGTCGATGGCGATGTGGGTGACGTTCATGCAATTCGTCCCGGACGACGGTATACGAGTTGCTGAGTTGCAACGCCGCTTAGGATTCACGAGCGCGGAAATGCGCTGGTGGTTGACGCGCATGGGAACGTGGTGGGGCTACGTCGTCGTGGAAGCGGAACCAACCGGCGGCGATGCAAATCCGCCGCTTTCCAAAGGGATCGTTCGCCTGACCACTGGTGGCCGGAAGGCTGTGGAAGTATGGCGCCCTCTTGCAGCGGAGATCGAGACGCGCTGGCACGGGCGCTTCGGCACGCGCGAAATCGAACAACTTCGGGCCGTGCTGTATGAGCTGGTCGGCCAGTTCGATGTCAGATTGCCTGATTCTCTTCCAATCCTTGGATATGGCTTGTTTAGCAAATCGCCGGATCGCCGGCGGCGCGCTCCGGCTGAGCCCGAAACGGGCAGCATCTCGAGTCTCCCCCTGCCGGCACTCTTGTCGCGCGCTCTCCTCGCGTTTGCAGTCGAGTATGAGGCGGAAGCGGATATGTCGCTCGCAATCGGTGCCAACGTCTTGCGCGTTCTTGATGAGAAGGGCATAGGAGTTCAACGCCTTTCACGTCTTGCGGGCATATCAAAGCCGGCGATCGACATGGCGATGGGCATCCTGCAGAAGAATCGTCTCGTGTCGGTCGATGCCATTCCACGCGGGAGCCGGACGAAAATCACTCGCCTCACGCCGCAGGGACGAAAGGCTCAGGAAAGATACCGGCAGCTTCTCGGCAACCTGGAGGCACGCTGGCGCTCCCGATTTGGTAACGATACGATCGATCGTCTTCGAGAATCGCTTGAACGTGCGGCCGGTGACGGCACGGTGAAGGGGTCGCCTCTGTTTCGTGGACTCACGCCTTACTCGGACGGTTGGCGGGCATCAGTGCCCCAGCCGGACACCCTGCCGCACTACCCGATGCTGCTGCACCGTGGTGGATACCCCGATGGCAGCTAATGCACCAAGTTCTGTGCTAGCCGCCGACTGCGATGACGATTTTCCCGAAGTTCGCGTTGCTCTCCATGTATTCGTGCGCCGCGCGAAGATCGTCGAGCGGGAAGACGCGATCGATCTCTGCACGCAGCTCACCTCGCGCAAACAGCGGAAGCAGCGCGCGCTCGAAATGCTTTGCGATCGCGATCTTTTCTTCGATCGGCCGGCTCCGTAGCACCGTTCCATGAAGCGCTGCGCGCTTCATTAGCAAAATCCCTAAATGAAAGCTCGCGTTGGTGCCGCCCATCGTTCCGATTTGCACGATCCTTCCGCCCGGGGCGAGCACCGCGATGTTCCCATCGAGCATCGGCGCGCCGACAAAATCCAAAATAACATCGGGCCCGCGCGCATTGGTGGCCGCCTGGACTCGCCCGCGCCAGCCGTCATCCAGCAACACGCCGACGTCGAGGCCGCTCTCCTTTGCGCGCTCGAGTTTCTCGGCCGTGCGCGACGTTCCAATCGTCACGCCGCCGGCACGTTTTGCGAGCGCGACCGCGGCCAACCCAACGCTGCTCCCGACGGCGTGCACGAGGACCGTCTCTCCCAGCGCGAATCCGGCACGCGTAAACAGCGCGTCGTGCGCGGTGATGAATGCCTCAGGAATCGCAGCGGCGTCGCGCAGCGACACACCATCGGGGAGCTTCGAGACCGCCAGCGCATTCGTCGCCACTAGCTGCGCGTGCGCCCCCGCCGCCACGAGCCCGCAGACCCGATCGCCTTCGAAAACGTTCGTGACCCGCGAACCCGTCGCGCGCACGACCCCGGAAAACTCCATCCCCGGAATCACGAACCGCCCCGAGCGTGGTGACGGATAATTTCCCTGGCGCTCCAAGACGTCCGCGCGGTTGAGTCCCGCGAACGCCACCTCGATCAGCGCGTCGTCGCTGCCGATCTCCGGGTCCGGCACGTCGTCGCGCAGCGCGATGACCTCGACCCCGCCCTTCCCATCGTAGGTCGCCGCGCGCATCAGGTCGGCCCCGGCGACGGCGCCGGCGGCGCTGCCGGCGCCGGGGTGGGCGGCGGCTGCAGCCGCGGATCGGGAGCGCCCGCGGGAAACGCAAAGCTATCGTACGAGACGTCCGCGATCACGTGCAAACGCCCGATGTGCAACGGTCCGCGCAGGGTCTCTTCGTAGTGCCCGTGCGTCACGAGCCAGTGCCCTTGCACCATACCGTAATCGACGACGAACACGATGTCGTCGCCGCCCGCGTAGCGGATCTCCGTTGGAAGCCCGTTCTTATTGTCGATGTACAGGTCACTCAAGAAGAAGGTCGAGTCCGGCTGCAGCACCTCGCGTTTAACGAAATCGAACGGCTCGAGGGTGATGTGCGTCTTCCCGTCGGGCGCATCGCTCGAATCGGGCGCATAGTTCGCCTGATACTGCCGCAAACGAAAAACGACGACGTCGGCCCCGCTCGGTTCCTCTTGATACGTCAGCGGCTGCACGTCGTGCACGTACGACGACATCTCCATATGCGCGCCGACCCTCCACGACAGCGTGAAATTCGAGAGCGCGTCGAAGGCCGGCGTCACCGGAAAGCCGTGCGCAATTTGGTTCTGGCCTTGCGGCAAGTCCTGAATGATCGCCGTGTCGTCGCTCGTTCGCACCATAACGGCGCGCATGACGTCGCGATGCTTGCCGAGCGACGGCGCGCTGACGTGCGCGAGCGCGCGATAGGTGATGTACGGGGGCGCCTGTTGGACGATGGCCACGGCAGCAGCGTTGGCGCAGTGTTGAAACGCGAGATCGGGGCTTAACGTGGCGGCTGGCTCCTCGGGATTCGAACGCGCATGATCTTCGGCGCGTTCTTCGAACGACCCCGGAGTATGTCTGCTTCCGCGCCCCTATACCCCTTCGTCCTCGAACCGCTCGAGCGGGAACTTCTTTGGGGTGGCCAGGCGCTCGCGACGCGTTACGGCAAACCGGGCTCGGCGCAGGCGCGCATCGGCGAGTCGTGGGAGTGCTGGGACGCAAACCGCATCCGCAATGGTGAGGTCTCCGGCAAGACGCTTGGCGAGTTGCGCGGCCTGCTCGGCCATGCGCTCACCGGTCACGCCGATCCGTCCGGCCTCTTCCCGCTGCTGACCAAGTTCATCGACGCGCATCACGCGCTTTCGGTCCAAGTCCACCCCGATGACGACTACGCGCGCCGGGTCGAACATCAACCCTCCGGCAAGACCGAATGCTGGTACGTCCTCGAGGCGGAGCCCGGCGCTACGATTGTGCTCGGCTGGAACCGCGACACCTCGCGCGGCGAATACCTGGAGCGCGTCAAGGATGGCTCGCTCGCCGAGATTTTGCGGCACGTACCCGTCCAGCCGGGCGACACCTTCTACCTACCGGCCGGCACATTGCACGCGATCGGTAAGCGCGTGATCCTCTTCGAAGTGCAGCAACCGAGCGACCTCACCTACCGCATCTTCGACTACAACCGATTCGGTCCGGACGGCAAGCCGCGCCAATTGCACGTCGAGAAGGCCGCCGACGTCCTCGATTTCCACGCTTCCACCGCGGGTGCGCTGCGCCCGCTCGAATACGCGCTGCACGGCCTACGCCGCACGACGCTCGTAGCCGAACGTCACTTCATCGTCGAGCGAATCGCGCTCGACGCCGAGCGCCGCGGCCTCGATCTCGACGGCTCCCCGCTTACGGTTACCGCCCTCGAAACCCCGGTCGAACTCGAAGCGCGCGGCACCCCGGTTCGTTTGGAACCATACCAAACCGCCGTCATCCCCGCCGCCCTCGAAACGGTAATGCTCCGCGCCCTCGAAGAAAGCGCCGTCATCCTCACCGCCGAGCCCCCCTCCGACCCCGACGCCATCGAACGCCGCTTCTCCCGCGCCAGCGTCCCCGTAACCCAAAGCACCACCTTCCTAGCCCAATTCTAGCCCCCGATCGCGCGGCCCCCGCGCTTGACCGCTGAGCGAAGCGCCGCGTGTCATGCTGAGCGAAGCGCCGCAGGCGCGTAGTCGAAGCGCAACTTAAATCTCCGACAATGCCAAGGCAATTCATCAGCGAAGAGATCCTCCCCGTCCCCGGCGCCTTCGATCCATCGACGATCGCGCGCGGCGAGCCCGCACTGCCACCCGAATTCACCTGGCGCCACGAACCCCTCGTAGTCCGCACCGTCCTCCGCACCTGGCGCACGACGAAAGTCGACCGCGGCGATACCTACGTAAAACGGCACTACTTCGAATGCGAAATCGCCGACGGCCGCACCGCCGTCATCTACTTCGAACGCCAGGCTCGCCGCACGGAGCCACGCTGGCACCTCTACACGATCGCGTCACAACCCGAGGATTCAGAATGACCCGCGCGCGGTCCCGGCCATCTATGTTCGGCTTGCGTCGCTTATCTGCGCGTGCGCGGCGATCGTCTTGTCAAGGACAGCAACGACTTTCGCGCAGACGCCAAGCGCCGTCCCTGGCCGCACGACCGCCGAACCGCCGGCATTGGCCGCTTTCAACCGCGCGTGGGCGAACGTCAGATCGTATAGCGCGACCGTGCACTTTACTGCGGGCGCAAATAGCGGCGTCACGGTCGTTTGGAGCGGGGGCGACACCGTCGTCGCCCACCGCGGTTCCGGGTTCACGGCGCTGTTCAAGAAGTCGTTCTCGCTGCACGATCCTCGGGTNNACGCGCAGGATACGCCGGGAGTCATTTCGCAGCAACCCGGCCCAACGATCCTTGATATTCCAACTGAGGCCGTAACCCTCGTCCCCACGACGTCCGCCTACAACCGTAGCCACCACCTTTGTCAGCCTGAGCGAAGCGCCGCAGGCGCGCAGTCGAAGGGCCAACGGAGTATGGCCAGAACTCGTCTGCGCTTCGACAAGCTCAGCGTGACAAGAGTCGTCGTCCTCGGTCTCGTTCAGTTGATCTCGCCCGCTTGGCGTTGGAAGAAGACCGTGGGCCGGTTATTGAACAGCGTGCGATTGAATTCCCGATAGCCGCACTTCTGTGCAACCCGGACCGATGCTAGGTTCTCAGGATCGATCAAGCAGACCGTGCGGCCCGATTTGAAGTGAGCATCGCCCCAGGCAACGACGGCACCGACCGCTTCCGTTGCGAAACCGCGCCCGTGAACCCGTGACACGAGCGCCCAACCCAATTCGGGCACATCTCTCATGAGCGGATCGATGTCACGCTTAAAATCGGCAAAACCAACTTCGCCGATGAACTCTCGGCTCGCCTTCTCCTCGACCGCCCAATACCCGAATCGCATCAGCGCCCAATGTCCCGCGTAGACGAGGAGGCGCGACCACGCTTGTTGTTCGGTCGATGGCTTGCCGCCGATGAAACGCGTGACGACCGGATCGGACCACATCGCAAAAGAAGCATCGAAATCGTCGAGCCGGTGAGCTCTTAATACGAGCCGGTCCGTCACGATTTCGGGAGCGCTAAAGGGCCGTTGTGCTCGCAGAGCGCTCATTGCCGGCATAGGTTCGCAGGATGCCCCAAAGTTCCTCGAGTGCGCGCCGCTCGCAACATCGCGACGTGCGCCGTCATTTGTCCGTCAGCGCGAGCTGCGCTCCGGCAGCGGTTTGCGCGCGAAGATCGGCGCGAACGTTGCGCGCAGCGGCCACGCGACGATTACCCAGAGCACCGTCGCGAGGAGCGGCATCGGGAAACCGGCGGGCTGCATCGTAATGTGGAACGTCCAAATGTTCGCGAGCACGGCGCCGAGCAACACGAGCGCGAGCGGAACGAATTGACCCGTCAGAAGCAGCAGCCCGGCGATCAGTTGAACCGCAAAGATGAAGACGTAGTAGTGCGACTGGCTCAGCACGGTAAAGAACTCAGCGACGAGCGGATCCAAATGTGGCGTCGGCAAAAAATGAAGAAACCCGTTCAGCCCAAGGACGGTGAACATGAGCCCGAGTAATATGCGTGCCACCAGAAAGACGATCGCCACTTAAATCCCCGCGAAACAAACAGCTCCTCCCCTCATACCCACCGAGCGCCCACCTCTACCTAGCGCAGCCACAACCAACCGCTGCCACAGCCTAGGCGCAGCCACAACCTAGCGCTGCACAGGCCAAGCAATCGCACGTCCCCCGTGTCACGCAGAGCNNGCATTCAAAAGCCGCTTGGGTGCCGCGGCATTGTCGCTTCGGGCCTGGTTACGCACCGCCGCCGTCACGCATGCCTCGTCGTGCGGGAACGCATCGCGCCGCACGTATCCCCCGGCGCAGCCCTTCGAACCAGGCCTGTGGCGCTTGTCCTGATCCGCATCGTCCGCAAGCGTCTGCGCGCGCACGTCGGGTGTGACGCATACGTAGTCCTGGTCGTCGGCAGCGCGCCACACATAGCCCGCCGCACACGCATTCGGTCCGTACTCGTCCGACCCCGCACGGTCCGCTGCGGCACGATATTCCGTTGCGATCTTCACGGTCGCGTGATCCGCCGCGGCGCTCACCAGCGCGATCGTCACCCCGTTCGCGCTGATCGATTGGAGCGGAGCGTTCGTGAAATGCGGCCGGTTCTTCTTCGCGACGTACTTGCCGAGGTCGAACTGAAGAAAAGTTTGGTAGTACTTGCTCCGGTCGCGGTACTGGAGCTCGTTGATCAGCAGCGTGTTCTGCGGAATCCCGCTATCCCACCCGTCCTTGACCCGATACTCGACGGTATAATAATGAAAGCGATCCTTTGGGTCGAACAGCACGCGGGCCATCAGGTAACCCGACGCCGACGGGTGCGTCAGCGCGGCCAGCGTAACGGTCTGCGACGTGACGCCGCCGGCGCCTACAGTTAAAATCCGCGACATCGGCAACCACCCCATCTCGTCGAGGTGCTGTGCTTCGAGCACCGGGGGCCCGCCGCCGAAGGCGCCCGTCGGGTCGACGAAGATGTGTGCCGCGCTCATCAGATCCCACGGGTTGTCGTACTCCCCGGGCGACCCACCGTCTTTGAACGTGAAATTGTCTCCAAAGGAGTGCATGAGCCCAATACCGTGCCCGAACTCATGCGCCATTTCGGGAAGCGCGGTCCCGGCGTTCGTCTTTTTCTTGGGATTTGAATCCTGTCCGACGGCGCCTGAATTCTCGAACCCGACGAGATCGACACCGGGCGCCGTAATAACGTAAACGCGTTTCTTCGGTTTTTTGAACTTTCCGCCGTTCGCGGTCGCGATGCAGTCTCTCCACCGCTGCCTGCGATTTTTCCGACCGCTCTCGTGGTCAGTCGTAAACGGCTCAGTCAACCAGTCCGAAACGGAACCCTCAACGGACGAGGCGCCGTACGAAACGTCGTGAATGTAATCGGCGAGCCCTTTCGTCCCGCTGTTGACGAGCATGTCCTCGTAGTAACTCTTCGGGTGCAACGGTGCCGCTGCGTCGCTGAACCGGCAGAGTAAGAATTCCCAAGCAATCGGCCCGCGGAACGGCCTAGCGTCGCTTCCCGACGGAAACGCAAGCGCCACCGCAAACCCCAGCCCCGCAAAGCCGAAGCGAAAATTCATCCGCGCTAGAACAGCGACGAGTCGGGCCGCACGTAGAAGCCGCCGATCAGCCCGTCCTTGTCGAGCGAAAACGTCCACAGCAACGTCCCGCTGCTAAACGCAGCCCGATAGATCGCGGTGCTGACGCCGTCGTCGGAGACGAACGTCCGCACGTACTTGAACGAGGCCGGCGACCCGAGCGCTCCGAGGCGCGTCGCGGTCTGCTTGACGAGGTCGTCGGTCAATGCCGCATTCATCGCCGCGTCGAGCTGCTTCCGGTCGATGTTCCCGGTCTGCGCCCGATGAAGCCACTCTTTGGCCCGTGCCGTCACGGCCGGGTCTTCGCGGGTCAAACTATTCGGACCGGGCGAAAGCGTACTCGCCGGCGCGGGACTCGATCCCGGCGCCGGGCTCGCCTGCATATCCATGGCGGTCGCGAGGAGAAGCAAGGACAGCATAGCCGCTGCTTTGCCTAACGCCGCCGATGGCCCTATTTCGCTTTGGCCGCCGCGCTACGGTTGGACCAAGTCGCTGCGACAGCCCTTACTCGTGCCCGCTGCCGCCGGACGGCGGGCACGAGCGGCCGCCGAGCAGCACCTTCTTGAACTCCGGCCGATCCGTCGTCGGAAACGCTCCGGGGCTCTGCGTCACGCAATCGTANNAGTTGCGCGCCGTGGCAACTCGCGCAATTCGCGGCATAAGCTTTCCCGCCGTCCGCCACCTGCTGCGCTGAATACGGAGCGGATCCGATCGACGCTGGTTGCGATGCGGTCGACGCCGACGCGGCCGCGATCTGATCCGAGCCCGAATTGAAGGCCGTCGTCACGGGACCGAGGCGATAGGCCGTCAGCACGCTTCCGTGGGTCGCCGGAATGTTGAGCGTCTTTTGATTGCCCGGCTCGCCGCTCAGCAGCGCGATGTACTCTTGGCCGCCCGCCTCATACGCGGTAATCGGTGCGACGATCGACGACCCCGTGTTGGTCTTCCAGAGAATATGCCCGTCCTTCGGATCGATCGCGTAGAGATTTCCGCCGAGGTCCGACGTGAACGCGAGCCCGCTCTTGGTAACGAGCGCCCCGCCCTGCCCCGAATACGGAAACGCCGTAACCCACGCGACCTTGCCGGTGCCGATGTCGATCGCGGTGAGCTTACCGGTAGCGTTGTGGCGCTTGGGCAACGGGCCCGGATGGTAGTTTTGTCCCATCACGAATACCGGCGGCCCCGGTTGAAGCTTCCAGATCGCGCATTCCTCCGTGCTCGGCACCAGGAACTGATTCGTGCCTGGATCGTACGCGCCGCCGTTCCATTCGATCCCGCCGCCGTGATTCGGACAGGCGAACGTCCCCGCCACCGTCGGATGCGTCGTTAAGATCCCGGTCTGCCGATCGACGCCGAGCTTATAGAGAAGCTTCCCCGTCGTCCGATCGAAAAAGGCGATATCCGCGTTCTTAAGCCCGATTGCAAGGAGATGGCGCGTCTGTCCCTGCACGGTTCCGTCGAACAATACGGATCCCATCGCGGGATCCGCGTCGTGCGTATCGTTGGGAACGAGCTGGTCGTACCATTTGACGCGCGGTTGCGCGCCGGAGACGTCGAGCGCGACGATCGACTCCGTGTAGAGATCTTTCCCTTCGCTGCCGACGCGCGTCAGATCGGGGCCTGGATTTCCTGGCGCGACGTAGAGCGTCTTCGCGTCGGGATCGATCGCCATCCCGCCCCACACTGCGCCGCTGCCGTGCTGCCAAGAGTTACCGGGCCACGTATCGGGCTTGATCGTTTGCCAGTCCCAAACCCGGTGTCCGTCCGTTTGGTCGAAGGCGAGGATCTGCCCGACGTTTCCAAAATCTCCGCCCGCCGTCGACAGAATGACCGTACCGTTATACGGATACGACGCAATCGAAAACCAGTTGTTGTGCGTGTTGTTGAACGGCTCGTTCGGGCAACCGTTGACGTTCCAGAGCTGCTTCCCGGTTGCTGCGTCCAGCGAGAGCACGCGGCAGTCCTGGGTTCCGAGGAAGATCTTGCCGTTCTCGAGCCCGACCCCGCGGCTGACCGCGAAATCGAGGATAACCGGCGGAGGATACGGATGCTGCCACACGAGCTTACCGGTCGCGCCGTCGAACGCAAGCACGTTGTCGTGCGGCGTTGATATGAAAAGCCGGCCGCCCCATGCGATCGGCGAGGCTTCTTGCTCGCCGTCGTCCTTAATCGTCGTTTGCCATGCTTTCTGGAGCTGCGCGACGTTCTGCGGTGTAATCTCACCGAGCCCCGTGTAGCGGTTGTTCGCGTACGATTTGCCCGGCAGAAGCCAATCCGCATCGTCGCTCGCGGCGCCCAGCAACGCGCTGTCGTCGACCTCTGCGGGCGAGGCCACTGATGCAGCCGGTGCCGTCGCCGCCGCGCCCGTCGAAGCCGCCCCCGTGGTCGTCGGCGCCGACGAGCACCCGGCCCCAGCCCCAGCGGTGCCAAAAACGAGCGCCGCAACGAGAAAACGAAAACGTCCGGACATCAGCGAGTCCCCCATTCATCTCTGCCTTCTGCCCGAATTCTACCCCAAAACTTGTCATGCTGAGCAAGCGCCGCAGGCGCGCCGTCGAAGCGCCGACGGTGCAGGGCTAACTCGGCGGTAACTGCCCGCCTTGCTGGATGACGTATTCGCGCAACTCTTTCGAGATGGTTTCCCCCGCCGGCAGCGTCCAGCCGGGAAGCGGTATCGCTAGCGGCTCCTCGCCTCCGAACGTGCCGTTGAACGGATCGTGGTTCGGCTTGAAGCGCACGGGCCATGGCACCGGCTGCCGCTCGTACGTCCCGTCCGAGAAGCGCACGTTACAGCTCACGAAATAGTAGTCGTACCCGTCGGCGTCCCAATTCTTGATCGGATCGCAGAGGCCGTGGTGGCGCAGCTCGCCCGTCGTGAACGAGCCGACGTCAGCGGAATAGTGGGAAGCGTAGTCCGGCTGCGTCGTGGTGCCTGCAAGAGCGTCGTGTCCCGCGCGATCTTCCGCGATCGCGTCACCCAAATCTTGATCGATCCGCGCGATCCGTGCGCTCGAAAGTTGCGCGACGCGCGCGGGCTGCGCTTCGGCCGGCCGCGCGTGGTGCGGCACAAACGCGAGCGTCTTGGGCTTCTGCAGTGCAAGGCGACGATGCAGCCGCGGTGCAGGCGCAGGTAACGGCGCACGAGCCGCTTTCACCGGAGCGTGAGCCGACACCACGGAGACCACGGGCCGGGGCCGTGGCTTCGGCGTGGCGACTGCGACGTGCGCGATCGCCGTCGGCGCCGGTTTCGGCCGTCTTTCGATCGTGAGCCGGCGGGTGATCGTGACGATTTGCTCCGGCGTATCCTGGCGCTGCACCTGTTGCGGCAAAATCGCGATGACGTAGGCCAGCACGAACAGGTGAATGGCGATTGAGCCGACCAGTCCGACGCGCTCGCGCCGCTGGCGCTCGACCGCGTATGCTTTCGGGCCGGTGCTCATCGCCGCGCGGCGTGCCCCCGGCACGGTGCGGCTTTCGGCGCGGGCGGGGCGTGGTGCACCGCAAGCAGCGCGAGGCCTCCCGCGATCGAGAGCAGGAGCAGAACGGTCAGGAACCGCCCGAGCCGGCCTGCATCGATCGACGCGAGCCCCAGGAGATCACTCGCGACGATGAACAAGCTCCAGCCGAACAGTATCCCGGCGCCGAAGATCGGTAGATCGAAGGTCACGACCGGCGCCATTGTGGCAGGCTGGGCTGAGAACGCTCTGAGACGGCTGGGAACTCCTCTCGGACGTTAACTCAACTAAGCAAGTGAAACCCGGCGCCGCCGATGTCGAAGCGCGCGAGCGGCGTAACCTTGCCGTCCTTGAACTGCGCGACCGTCATCGGCCGGTGCTTGACGGAATGCGTGTGGAGATCGAAGGTGATCGTTCCGACCGTGTTCTCGTCACCGCCGTAGAGGCTTGGGAAGTTCGGGTCATCGCGCAGGGCCGCATCGAGCTGCGCGCCGTCGTGCGGGTTGCCGCCTTTTTTGAGCACGCGCCGGACGCACTCCCACAAGGTGAAGCAGTCCTCGTACGTATTCGCGCTGTAATAGTCCGGCGGGTACTGCGTCCCCTCGGCCTTATAGAATTCGTCGACGTAGAATTTCGCCCACTGATTCGAGGGCCGCTCCGCGTCGAAGTAGTCGAAGATGAAGTACAAGCCTTCGTACGCAGGCCCCGCGATCTGTTGTGCCGCGACCGAATGGGTGAATGCGATAACCGGCACCTTCATCCCGGTCAGCACGTACTGCTTCATGAAGTAGCCGACGTCTTCGCCGTACACGACGCAGGCCACGAAATCCGGATCGCTCTGCTTGATCTTCACGAGCGACGCCGAGAAATCGGTCGCCCCGATCTTGGCCTTCTCCGCCACGCCGAGCACCATGTTCGCGTGCTTGAAGTATTTGACCGCGTCGCGCGCGACGATGTCACCGAGTGGCCCCAGATCCCATCCGACGAAACTGATCGTATATGCATTCGGAAACGCCGTGTGGACGAAATCGATCATCCCGGGAAGCGCATCGTTGGGCGTCGT
>PMHP01000058.1:16811-18893 GCA_003158195.1 Vulcanimicrobiota bacterium
AGATCCGCGCAATACGACGAGAGCATCATCGGAACTTTCGCGTACCCGAGTTCGCGCACGGCCTCGACCCCCGCTTGCGGATCGCCGGACTTATTGTCTTTCAAGATCAGGTTGAACGTCGGGCCGCCCATGTCTTGAATGTGTTTGAACGCCATCCGCGGGATGTCGCCGAGATGCGCGCCGTAAATGTCTCCCGGCCCCGTGATCGGATACACCGCTCCGACGTCAAAGGTCAGCCCTTTGCCCGCGTATTTCGGATCGACTTTAAGCATCCGTGCGACGCTCTGAAGATCCGGCGTAGCCATCGGCGCCGCCCCCAAGAGCGGCGCGGCGCCCGCGACGGCTGCCACCGACCCGATGCCGGCCAGCATCCGGCGGCGATTGAGCGTACTGGGTCGGGCCATGTCTTCGTCGTCGTGCTTCATAAATCGAAAGTTCCTCCGGCCTATGCTATACCCTGGGTAGCGGGGCTCACTGTGTACTGACCGCGGGGCTCGCGGCGGGGCACGTGCAATTCAGCGCGTGTGAAAGCTACGTTGTTCGCGGACGGCGGTTCGCGCGGCAATCCCGGCCCCGCCGCCAGCGGTGCGGTCCTCTATAGTGAAGACGGCACCGTCCTCGCCGAGATCGGCGAGTACCTCGGCATCGCGACGAACAACGTCGCGGAGTGGCGCGCGCTGCTCGCCGGCCTCGCCCGGGCGCGCGAGCTCGGCATCGACGAGATCGAGATCCGTTTGGATTCCGAACTCGTCGTCCGCCAAATCACCGGCGCTTATCGCGTCAAGCACGCCGACCTGATCCCCCTTCACGCCAAAGCCAAAAGCCTGCTACGCACCTTCAAGACCGTCGGCATCCGCCACGTCCCGCGCAAAGAAAACGCCGCCGCCGACGCCGTAGTAAACCAATACCTAGACCAAGCCGCCGCCGCCCGCCTCCCCTAAGCGAACCGCCCCACCTTCACGAAGACCCCCGTCGCTTAGTCCCTTGTCACCCTGAGCGAAGCTCGCGCAGCGAGCGCAGTCGAAGGGCCGCCGTGACACGGCCGAACGCCGCCGTCACCGTTCGTCCGCAAACAGCGCGTGCGCGAGCATCGCCGTTACCGTCCGCTCGACCGCGTCGCGATTCTCGAGATTCGTTTCCGTCAACCGCCAAAACAGTTGGTTCGTCACCCAGCAGAACGTCTCGATATCGAGATCCCGCCGCACGTTCGGCGCCTGCGCAAACACCGGCGCCAGCAGCCGCAGCCGCGAGAGCGTCCACGCTTCGATCTTGCGCGCCTGCTTCGCGAGCGCCGCGTCCTGCAGTATCATCTCGTGCCACGCCCGATACGCCCCGAGGTAGGCCCAATCGATACGCAATCCGGTATGCACCATCACGCCAACCACCAGCCGCGCGTCGACTCCGGGCGGCACATTAAGATCGATCGCGGCGAGTTCGGCCAAGAGCCGATCCATCAGCACGAGCAGCGCCTGCCGTTTCGAACGAAAATGCGAATAGAAGCCCCCGACCGCGATGCCCGCGCGCTTGGCGATCTCCTCGACGCTGGTCGCTTCGAACCCGTGCTCGGCGAACAGCGCCAGCGCCGCGTCAAGCAGCGCTTCGCGCGCGCGCCGGCTGCGTTCTTGCTGCGGCGGTTGCGGCAAGTCTTCACCGGCGAGCAAATTCGGCGGCCCGGTGGGCGGGCCGCCTAAGCGGGGCTTCTTCTTAGGCTGGGACTTTCGTGCCAACGAACTCCGTTACGAGCGCCGCAAGCATAGCCGGTTGATCGACCGGCACGAACGTGCGCGATTCGGCGATTCGTTCGAGTTGCGCGTTCGGAAAGCTTTTCGCCAANNAATCGCTCGCCGTCGCGCCGCGGGAAGAAGAGGTCTTGCTGTCCCCACGCGATCAGTACCGGCTTCTCGAACGACCCAAACCGTTTCGCGGCCTCGAGGGTATACCGGTTCGAAACGGTGATGAGAAACTTGCGCAGATCCCGCCGCACGTTCGCATCCTGAAGAACCGGCGCAAAAAATGCGTCGAGTGCGGCGTCATCGATCCCGCGTCTCGCGAGCGAGAGCCCGAGCGCACGCTGCGCGCGGC
>PMHP01000058.1:18932-19128 GCA_003158195.1 Vulcanimicrobiota bacterium
CGAGCTGACAGAGCGCACCGCCCGTATCGTTGCCGATCAGCGTCACGTCTTGCAGCTCGAGCGCTGCGATAAACTCGTGCAGCATCCCCGCCACACCGGGCGGTGTTAGGTCGGCATCCGCCCGCATTGCAGGCGAATGTGCCCCGAGCGGCAGATCCGGAACGACGCAGCGAAACCGCTTCGAAAGCTCGCCTAC
>PMHP01000125.1 GCA_003158195.1 Vulcanimicrobiota bacterium
GCCGATATGGACGCGCTGCCGATGACCGAGGAGAACGACGTGCCGTATCGCTCGACGCATCCGGGGACGATGCACGCATGCGGGCACGACGCGCACGTTGCGATGCTGCTTGGCGCGGCAGCGGTGTTGCGCGATTGCGCGGACTCGTTTGCGGGACGCATCGCATTTATCTTTCAGCCGGCCGAAGAGGGCGGCGGCGGCGCGCNNGTGTTCGGGACGCGTCCGGGACCGCTCTTGGCATCGGTCGATCAATTCGATCTCACGGTCGACGGCGCCGGCGGACACGGCGGGATGCCGCATCGTTCGGTCGACCCCGTCGTCATTGCAGCCGATCTCGTGGGCGCGTTTCAACGCATTGTGAGTCGCGAAGTCGACCCAATCGACACGGCGGTCGTGACGATCGGCGCGATCAACGGTGGCACGACCTACAACGTGATTCCGCCGCGCGTGTCGATGAAAGGCACGGTGCGCTCGTTCAACCAGACGACCCGTGCCTCGCTCGAAGCGTCGATCCGGCGCATTGCGGAACACACCTGCGCTGCCGGTCGCGCGACGTGTAGCATCGATTGGCAAGCGTCCTATCCGGTAACGGTCAACGATCCGTCGGAAACGGTGTTTCTGCGCGAGACTCTGGCCGCACGGTTCGGTAAAGCCCGCGCCATCGAGATTCCGCCCGTCATGGGCAGCGAAGATTTCTCGTACTTTGCAAACGAAGTGCCTGCGTGCTTCGCATTCCTCGGGACGGGCGATGCGACGCACGCGGCACCGAACCACCATCCGGCCTTCGACATCGACGAGTCCGCGATTTCAGCAGGCATCGCCGCGCACGTCGATCTCGCACTCGGCGCGCTCGCACGCAGCTCCTGATCCCGGAGGATTTTGAACGATGGGAACACCGCTTGAAGCCTGGCACGAGATCGTCCGCACGCGCGATGGTGCGGCGCTCGAAAGCCTGCTCGACGACGATGTGATTTTCGAGTCGCCGGTCGTGCATACGCCGCAGCTCGGCAAACGCGTCACATCGCTGTACTTGCGGGCCGCACTCGCGCTCTTGAACAACGAGAAGTTCCGGTACGACAACGAGTGGCCGGGTCCGTCGTCGGCGGTGCTCGAGTTCGTGACCGAGGTGGACGGGATAACGATCAACGGCGTAGACATAATCAGCTGGAACGAGGCCGGTAAGATCACGCACTTCAAGGTGATGGTCCGGCCGCTCAAAGCGATCAACATTCTGCACCAGAAGATGGGCGAGCTACTCGCGGCAAGGTCGCCGGTTTAGATGACTTTCGGCGGCTGCATCGTACCCAAGGTTAACCGAGACCCTCAGGTGCTATCGGCACCTGAGATAGGAGCATGCCGTGAACAACCTCGCCTATACCTCGCAAGACGCCGCGACTGTCGGCCCCAAGGTAGAAGAGAAGGTACGGGAAGACGTCGGCGCGACCACGCCGATCCCGTACGAGGTCCAGGCCGGTGACGCCGGCACGGTAACCGTCGGTTCGGTCGCCGAGGACATCGGCAAATACTTCGTAGGGGGTCGCGCGAACTCGCTGTTTACGTTGAATTTTTCGTTCTCGGAGCCGCGCGTCGCCCAGCTCATGGCCAACGTGACGCGCTACGGGCGCGGGTCATACGTCGGGCTGCTCGTGTACACAACCGTCCTTTCGAAGCCGATCGCAGCCGAAGTCATCCTCGAGGACCCCAAGCTGTTCGGCAAGCCGAAGTTCGGCGGTGATCCGGCCGTGAGCGCAAAGCTTAACGCGAACGGTCCGCTCGTCAAGCTCGCGGGAGAGCTCGCGCGCACGGAGACGACGGTCGCGAGCGGTCAGATCAAGATAAAGCGGAACTGCCGCCTCGTGCCGAGCGAGGCGGGCGCAGCGCTAATTCTCAACACGCTGCCTCGGCCGTTGAAGATGGGCATCAGCGCGACCACCGATGCCGGTCAATTTCTCCAACTCGCCGGCATGATCGAAGCGGCGCTCTAGACTAGAATCCGTCGCGTGCCANNTCCACCTTTTCGTACGTGCCGTCTTCGTTTGCGACGACGCAAGGGGTTGGCTCCCAAACCGCCGGGTTCGGCGCGGTCATCCACGGTTTCTCGGCCGCGCTCGTTTCGTCCAAGAGCACGCCGTAGGTTCCCTTGCAGTACATATAGCTAATGTCGTTCGGCTCGGCTTTCCGGAAACCGTCGTTGAGATCGGCGTACATGCGCTGCGCAACGGTATAGACGCGCGTTTGCAGGTCGGCATCGGGCATCGCGGCCCAATCGTCGACGATGCGAAAATAGAACGTGCTCTGACGATCTCCAGACTGGACGTGCGTTTCCAAGTCGTTGTCCCACCGCATCAGCGTATCGATGAAGCCAACTTGGCAATAGCGAGCCACGATAACGTACCTCTCTTAAGCGTCCGGTGCTCGAGTATTGCGTCTTGCGTTGAGGGCCTCCTCGCTTGAGCTTGCGGAGGGCCTTGTTGATTTGTGCGGTAGACGCCATCCGTGGCACGTTTGCGGGGTCCTCGAGGCGCGAAAACCATCTCTCCTGGCGGCCTCGTGTTCGCCGTCGTGGGGTTGATCCTGATGGCGGCCGGGCTCATCGTGCCGGGCATTTTCTTTCTCGTGCAGCGCGAGACGGGCACGCGGGGAGTCGCGACGGTCGATTCGTGTGACACGACCGGAACCGGGCGCTTCGAGAGAACCGAATGCTCGGGAACCTGGGTGGTCGGAGGTTCGCTTCTCGACAAGGGCTCGATCGTCGTCGGTACGATCCAGGGTGCCGAGGACAGCGATGTCGGGAAGACGATCGACGTTACGTTGTCCGGAGATCAGGCATACTCGCGCGATCCCAAGCTGCCCCTCTTACTCATCGGCTTCGGGCTCGTTGCGCTCGCCTTTGCGGTTTTCATTGTCGTAGGATATTTTCGGCAGCGGCGCGCGGCCGTTGCGGCGGCCGGCGGCGTTCAGGCTCCGGATGGCGGCGCGAGCGGAAAGTGGCGCATTAAGTAGCGCCCGACCTCGTCGACTCCCGCGACTAAACCGCCAGTCGGATCACCCGCGCGAAAATGCTTCTCCACGATCGCGACGACGCTGTTCCACGTTTCTTGTCCGAGCCGCTCGTGCGCGACGGTATCGCCGACGACCGCAAACTCGCGGCGCGACGGAACGACGAAGAACAGCACGGAATTGCGCTCGGGCCGTCGCGTCAGCCCGTGAATATGCATCGCGCGCAATGCCGCGGCGTGGATGTCGCCGGAGGTACGTGCTGCGATCTTTACCGAAATCGACGCGCCTGTCGTCGCTTCGGCCCGCGCGATCGCTTCGGCAATGCGCTTGTTGTCGACGAAACGATGCAGGTCGCTCACCACCTCCCGGTTGCTCCGCCGCCTCCCGACATTCCGCCTCCGCCCGAAAATCCGCCGCCTCCGAGCCCGCCTAGGATGGCACCGCCCATCATCAGCCCACCCCACAGGCCGAAGCCGCTGTTGCCGCCGGAGATATAGGGACCGCGATCGGGCAGCGCTCGGGCGAGCGCGCCGAGCGCGAGGATCGTCAGCACTACGATGACGAGGCCGATAACGATGCCGATGAAGACGCTGACCGGGTTGTTGCCGTTGTCCTCGTCGTACGTGTTCGGCACCGCCGGCGGAACGGCCGCGGCGGGTGCGCTCGTCGGCTCTCCGCCGATCGTTGCGAGAATCGAATCGACGCCCGCAATCACTGCGCCGTCGGGATCGCCCGCATGTAGTTTGGGCGCCATCGTGTCGCGGATGATTCGCGCCGCAGTCGCATCGGGTACGGTCGATTCGAGTCCGTAGCCGACTTCGATGCGTACGGTGCGGTCGGAAGGGAAAACGAACACGACGAGACCGTCGTCCATTCCCTTTCTTCCGACCCTCCACTTCGCAAACGCGCGCACGGTCCAATCTTCGGTCGGCGTGCTTCCGGTGCTTGGTGCTATATAGACGAGCACCTGATGGCCCGTTGCGTTCTGATAGGCTCCCAGGCGCGCGTCGAGCGTCGAAACGGTTTGCGGCTGCAGGAAACTCGCCGTGTCGGTGACCCACTGCGACGGCGAAGGCGGGATCGCAACCTCGGCTGCGCGCAACGCGGTGCAGACTGCGATCAGCAGCACAGGCGGCAGCGTCAGGCGCAACGCCTTCATTACGCTAGAAATTCAAGTTAGTACCATCGTAGTGTGTCGGGATTCGGACGACGTTGCCCGAGGACCCGCCGCCCGGCAATCAGTGGGGCGCACGATTCGGTGTAAGGGGGCGAAAGAGGCCCCTGCATGATCCGGCGCGGTAATTCCGTGTATGGTCAAAAACGCGCCCGGCGCTGGTAGCCGGCCGAAGAAGACGTTCGGGTGCACGTTCGTGTTGCTCCCGCTCGTCCTAATACTCGTGGGCATCGCGTTCCTGTCCGCGGGTAAGCAATTGGCGCCCGACGCTAACTCCGCGGCGCAGGTCTTCCGGAGCGATCCGAGTTGCACGGCGAACCTCAACGTGACCCCGCCGGCCGGCGCGTGCACGGTCGTCGACGCGACGGTGCTTTCAGCGGAGATGCGGGTCATCGGATACGGCGGCAAGACGCGGCCCGAGACGCCCTACGCCTACGTGCGCGATGCCAACGGACGAATGAGCGACGTAGAACTCGACGGCAGCTCCGGTGGAACGTTCGTGTACGGCGTCGCCTCGGGTGCTCGAGCGCGGGTGCAGTATTTCAGAGGTAACGTCGTGCGCGTCACCTCGGGAACCTCGGCGGCGGAATCGGTCGATGCGCCCGACGTCGACGCGGACACGGTCGGTCAACTGCCATGGGTGGGAATCGTTGCAATCCTGGTCGCGGTGCTGATGGTGTTCGCGCGAATCGTGGTCGTGCGCCGCTCCGGCTGAGGACTGCGGTTGAGGTGGCTTGAAGAACCTGCGGCTAAGCCTTTGCATTCTGCGTGGCCCCGGCCGGCGCAGGAGCGTATCGTGGCTCCATCGTTATACGCCATAGCGGCGCTGTATGGCTCACGAGGACCACGATGAAGGAGACAAGACGATGCATGACTTTGTCACGACCGAAGACGGCACCCACATCTTCTACAAAGACTGGGGATCGGGTCGCCCGATTGTTTTCAGCCATGGTTGGCCTCTCTCCGCAGACGACTGGGACGCGCAAATGATGTTCTTCCTGGGCCACGGTTATCGCGTGATCGCTCACGATCGCCGCGGCCATGGGCGGTCGACGCAAACGGCCGAGGGCCACGACATGGACCACTATGCCGACGACCTTGCGACCCTAACGGCGCACCTCGATCTGAAGAACGCGATTCATGTGGGCCACTCGACAGGTGGAGGCGAGGTCGTCCACTATCTCGCGCGCCATGGCGAGAGTCGCGTAGCGGCGGCGGCGATCATCAGCGCGGTGCCGCCCTTGATGGTGAAGACGGCGGCGAACCCCGGCGGCCTTCCCAAGGAAGTGTTCGATAACTTTCAAGCTCAGACCGCGACCAATCGCGCGCAGTTCTATCGCGACGTCGCGGCGGGGCCGTTCTACGGCTACAACCGGCCGGGCGCAAAACCATCCGAGGGGATCATTGCGAACTGGTGGCGCCAAGGCATGATGGGCGGCGCGAAGGCNNCACCGACGATCTCAAGAAGATCGCGGTGCCGGTTCTGGTGATGCACGGCGATGACGATCAGATCGTTCCCTACGCCGATGCGGGACCGCTGTCGGCAAAGCTGCTCAAGCACGGGACGTTGAAGACGTACCACGGCTTCCCGCACGGCATGCCNNAAGACTCAATCGAATACGGAGGTTTACCATGACCAACGCTTCAACCGATCCTTCGACGATCATCGAGCACGAAGCGGACCAGATCGAGCGGGCCAACACGTCGACCCGTCAGCCCGTGATATTCGTCCACGGCCTCTGGCTGCTTCCCAGCAGCTGGGCGCGCTGGGCAAAACTCTTCGAGGACGCCGGATATGTGGCGTTGACGCCTGGTTGGCCCGACGATCCCGAAACGGTCGCCGAGGCGAACGCGGATCCCGGCGTGTTCGCGCATAAGACGGTCGGCGAGGTCGCGGATCATTTCGCCGCGATCATCGGCGCGTTGAAGAAAAAGCCGGCAATCATCGGGCATTCGTTCGGCGGCCTGTTGGTGCAGATGCTCGCGGGACGCGGGCTCTCGGCGGCAACGGTCGCAATCGACGGCGCCCCGTTCCGCGGCGTTCTGCCGCTCCCGCTATCGTCGCTCAAAGCGGCGTTCCCGGTGCTTGGGAACCCCGCGAATCGCAATCGAGCCGTACCGCTCACGTACGAGCAATTCCGGTTCGCGTTCGGCAACGCGGTCGACGAAGACGAAGCAAAGGAGCTTTACGCGAACTTCGCCGTGCCGGCCTCCGGCGTGCCGTTGTTCGAAGCGGCAACGGCGAACCTGCTTCCGTGGACCGAGGTCAAAGTCGAGGAGAACCCGAAACGCGGGCCCCTTCTGATCGTCTCAGGTCAGAAAGACAACACGGTTCCGCGCGCGATCTCCGAGGCGGCGTATAAGATCCAACAGCGCAACCCCGGCGTAACCGAGTTCGTCGAGATGCCGGATCGCGGACACGCGCTGACGATCGATCACGGTTGGCAGGAGGTCGCATCGACCGCGCTGGCGTTCATCAAACGGTTCGTTTGACGCCGTCACTGAACCCAATCGAGCACACTCCTCACGGACTGCGGGGACCGAGACTCGCCGCGACTGCGTTTGCGACGAGTTCGTTCCCGTAGTCGTTGGGGTGGATGCCGTCGTCATCCCAAATGGGCAGCGGGCCGTTAACGTAGTTCGCCTCGTAGGCGGCGACGCTCACAAAGTTCGCGCCGGTCGCAGCAGCCGCGCGCGCCGTCGCCGCGTTAAACATCGTTAGGAGCGCTTGAAAGTACGCCGCGTGGGCCGATAGCGCCTCGGTAAGACCGGCGTTCTCGAGCGGGGTGGACAAGAGCCACAGGTGCTTCGGCGGCGTCCCCGAGGATTCGCACGCTTGCACGATCGTCGTCAATGCCGCGGTAAACGTCGCGCCGGTGAAGGACTCGGTGCCGGTGGCCTGCGGACCGTTGCGCACCATCATAGTCGCGTCGTTCGTGCCGAACGCGATGAAGACGTTGTTGGCGTTTGCCCCGCAATAGGGAAGAATCGCCTTCGAGTAGCTTTCGAGCGCGCTTGGGATGCCCAAACAATCGGCGCGTACGGCGCACGTCTCGAGGAGCTGGCCGCCCGTGCCTTTGTTGACCTCGTAGAGATCGTAATGTCGTGCGACGCGATCGGTCCAACACGTTCCAGTGGGCGCGAGGCCCGAGCGCGAGCACGACGTGGCGCCGAGACCGTAGGTGATCGAGTCACCGAAGAAGACCGCAGTCGATCGATCGCCCGGAGCGACCGGCCGCGGCGGCCCGGGCTGCGCGCTCCCTGTCGCGCAACAGAGTGCGATCGAGAGGACGAAGAGCACGCAACGAGCATGCGCCGATCGTCGGCTACGGATGTAGCCGGCGTTGCTGGTACGTTGGGACGCCCGGAATCTATGCGACGTTTGGATTGCCGCGAAGGCCTTTCACATCGACGTTCCGGGGCTCCTGGCCGGCGAACTACGATCGCTTTTTTCGAGAGCAGTGGGGCGGCGTTCGCGAGGTCGCTCGAGCGAAAAGAAGGCTGCTTCGTGAGGGACTGAAATAGCAGGTACCGTACAAGAGGGCGGGTTCAATGCTTTCGTTACGGACTTCGTTCCTGGTTTTCGCGGGCATCTTCGTGCTGATCGCCGGGCTCGCCACGCTCGGTAATTTCGCGCAGGCGAGCGGCGTACGCAGCGAGGCTTGGCTCTCGCTCACCAGTAAGATCGTGTTCATCGGCCTCGCCGTCGCGCTCGCGTTCGCATTCGTGCCGCTGATGGTTAACGTCGTATTCGGTGCGCAGAGCGCGCTTGGGAACGAGGCGCGACTGGCGCCGCTGTTCGCGCTGCGCGTCACGATCATCTGGGTGCTGTGGACGCTCATGGGTCTCGGATCGATTGTCGGTGTTGCCGCGGCGGCATTGTCGGGTGCATTCGGTGATCTCCGCGGCTCGCTCGGCGGACATGGGCTCGCGCCTTCCCAGGGGCTTCTGGTTGCCGGAATCGGCATGACGATCGCGGACCTGCGGCACGCGTCGACGTACGACATCGGTCCCGACGCCGGGCGCTATCGGACCATTTCCGCCGATGAAACGCGTTTCGATTTTCAGCCCGCAGGAACCCCGAGCGTTTTTCGCGGCTGCGACGCGTATTTCATCGAATTCGATGAAGCGGGGCGCACCGCGCACATCCACGTGTCGCTCGTTCCGGGGACGATCGATGGGCCGGCGCTGCAGCGGCTTTTAAGTACCACGGAGGCGCGCCTTCGCAGCGACGGCTGGACGGCGCTCGATCGATACCGGTTCGTGCGGGGACACACGATGCTCGCGCTGTCGAAGCAGCGGATGGACGAGTGGCACGAAAGCGATACGGCGGATAGCGGCGACTGGAACGCGTTCGTCGATCTGTTAGCGGTAGCGCACTAATGACGCACCTTTACGAACAACTCCTCGGGGCGTCGTTCGCCCGGCTACCGCTCACCATGCGACGCTTTCATGCCTCCGCGCACGCAAGCGCGAACGGAACCTTCGCCGTGCAGCGCACGCGGGGCTGGTTTTCAGCGCTCGCCGCGACGATGTTCCGGCTGCCGCCGCCGGGCGAGAACGTCGCGGTCTCTCTCGACGTGACCGCGCTGCCTGAGGGTGAGCGCTGGCGACGGCGTTTCGGTGCGGCGCGCTTCGATACGGTACAGCACTTCGAAGGCGGCCGGCTGCTCGAGCGTGCGGGTCTTGCAACAATAGCCTTCGATGTGCGGGCGGAGGGGACGGGCATGTCGTTCGCGAGTGTGTCGTGCAGCTTCGCGGGACTCCGCATTCCGCGATGGCTTGCGCCGTCGATCGAAGCAACGACCAGCGCCACCCCGGAGGGCTGGTCGATGGAGGTGCGCGTGTCGGCTCCCCACATCGGTCTAGTCGAGCGATACGGCGGTTATGTGGTGCCGGTGTCGTGACCGCCGCGCTCGTGACGCTGACGGCTCTCGGAGTCCTTGGAGCGTTCGACACCATCGTCTACCACGAAGCGGTCCTGCATCTGCCGTCGAAGGCAAGCGCGCGCGGCGAGCTGCGGCTTCATGCTGCGCGCGATTTCGTGTACGCGCTGCTGTTCGCGAGCTTGGCGTGGATCCGACTCGAAGGCGTATTCAGCATCGCGATCGCGGTCTTGCTCGCGACCGAAATCGCGATCACGCTCGCGGACTTCATCACCGAAGACCGCACGCGCAAACTGCCCGCCGGCGAACGTTCCACGCACGCGGTGATGGGCATCGTCTACGGCGTTTTCTTGACGCTCCTCGCGCCGACACTCTATGCCTGGTCCCGCTTGCCGGCGAGAATCGAGCCGGCGTCGTACGGATGGCTCTCGATCGCCATGACGGTGCTCGCCGCGGGCGTGTTGCTCTCCGGCCTGCGCGATCTCTTTGCGTCGACGTTTGCCGGGGCGCGGCAGCCTACGTCCGGCTCCGGGTGAATCGAAACCCGAGGCACGCTACGATCGGACGCGGAATGAATTTGCGCATGAGGAATCTTCCGGCAACGCTCCGCGCCCTCGCAATCGCATCGGTCTGCTGCGAAGGCAGCGCCATTGCTGCGGCCGACGCGCGCAACGCGCCGTTCGTGTTGATCGTGCCCTATTTCACCGTCGTGGGTGACATCCGCGCCTCGAATAGCGTCTCCGTCTACAAAATCGACGCGGCAACCGGCGCCCCAAGATTGGCTGCGGGTTCACCGTTCGCTGTGGGCCGAGACCCAAGTGACGAAGCGCTCGCTCCCGGGGGCCGCTTCGCGTACGTGATCAACAAGGGGTCGAATAGCGTTTCCGCCTTCGAGGTTGGCGCGGCGACCGGTGCGTTGAGGCCCGTGGCGGGTTCGCCCTTCACGGTCGATTACAGCGCTTCGGGTCCCAATGGCATCGTGGTCGACCCCACGGGCAAGTACGCGTATGTCGTGTCCGATGCGGGCGTTTCCGCGTTCTCGGTCAACGCTACGACGGGAGCCCTGGTACGTGTGCCGGGCTCACCTTTTGCCAAAGGCACGTCGGATGGCTTTGGAACCACGGCCATTGCTGTCGATCCGAGGGGCAAGTTCGCCTACGTCCTCGATTACTTCAATAATACCGTCTCCGCTTACACGATCGACGCAGCCGGCGCGCTCAAGCTTAAGGGCTCGCCGCTGGCTGCGGGCCAGAATAGCAACGATCCCGGTTCGTTCAATAGTGTGAGGGTCGCTCCAAACGGCAGGTTCCTTTACGTAACGGGTACCTGCTGCATCAACGTCTACGCGATCGACGCGACAACCGGCGCGTTAGCGCCTCCCGCTCACCTGAGCTTAGGCCTCCTCGGTGAGGGCACCCTGACGGGATTTAGGATCGATCCAACCGGCAAGTTTGCGTACGTCGCTGACGACGGTAGCCGCGTCTACACGTACACGATTAACGCCGCTACCGGCGCGTTGAAAGCAGCGGCGGGTCGGAAGTTCGCGCTTCGCACCGGTACCGGCTCCTACACCGGCCCCTACAGCGTTACGATCGACCCAAAGGGCACGTTCGCGTACGTGTTCGACTCGGGCAGCCGCGTCGCCCGGCCCACGATCTCCGTCTACCGGATCGATCCCTCTGCCGGCGAGCTTACGCCGGCGCCACGTTCACCATACGCAGTTGCCACCAATGGCACGGATCCAATCGAACGTTGGTTCAACGCCGGCAGATGCGCGGCGTTCGATGGAACGCTTGCGGCCGAAACGGCGCCGCTAGCCGAGCGCGATTCCGAGGGAGTGATTTTCGACCGCTTCACTGCGAAGACGAGGGGGTACTTCTACGATCCCAAGAGCCGCTCCGCACTCCACTACCCCAACACGGACTCTGGAGGAACATTTACCTTGCGAGTCAGCGGGCCGCCACCGGCAGGCGTTGCGCAGCACGATTTGAGCAAGCTGCGCACCGCGTCGGGAATAGAGCTCGGCTCCAGCGCCGCGACGGTTGTGAGCCTGCTCGGTAAGCCGAAGATCATCAACGCCTGTGGTCTCCAGCGCTATCTCTACCTGCGAAATCGAGAGGGCGAGCCGACTTCGCTAGAGTTCACGATCGGCAACGGCCGGGTCACCGAAATCTCTGAGGATTTCGGAGGCTAGCACGGAACGGTCGGGCCTCAACGAGCGGGAACGGGAATAACAGCATGGATGAGAATGAGATTCGACGGGCACTCGATCGCCACTGGGCTGCCTCCGATGCGAATGACTTCGATGTCGAACACGACATATACCGAGAGGACGCAGTGCTCGAGTACCCGCAATCAGGCGAGCGCATCAACGGCCGGCACAACATCGAGGCTTCGCGCGTCGCACAGCCGAGCTCCAAGCGCTTCACGGTGCGCCGTATCGTCGGCACGGGCGACCTCTGGGTCACGGAGTTCATCCTCGCGTATGACGGCCGGCCGTCGTTTACCGTCAGCATCATGGAGTTCCAGGATGGCAAGGTGGCGCGCGAGACCCAATACTTTGCCGACCCGTTCGAGCCCGGACCTTCGCGCGCGCAATGGGTCGAGCGAATGGGATAAAATCGGCGTGACAACCAGAGCCCCGAGCTGCCGGAAGCATCCGGCGGCGACCCGAACAGGGGGTTCATATGGGGATGGCGGTTGGGGCCGGCTCCGTGCCGGCAAGAACATGAAGCGGAAAATCTGGGGAGCGTGCCGTCACACGTCGGGTTTTTTGTTCGCTGCCATTGTAATAGCGAGCACCGGGATATCGGAAGCGGCGACCTCGCCTTCGCCCGTGGCCGTTCTCACGCTCGTTCCGCAGAAGGCCGATCAATACGCCATAGCGCCGACGGCGAGCGAGGTTGCGGGGCTTACGGCGCAGATCCGCAGCGGGCTAGCCTCCCCGTCGATGCGTCTGGTGTTGTTGCCACAATCGCGCGTGTCTGGAGCTCCTTGCGCCGACGTCGGTTGCGCTCGGCGCATCGGACAAACCCTCGGCGCACGTACGGTGGTGTTCGGGAGCGCCATCCGCCTTATCGGCATTCAGTGGACCGTACAAGTCTCTGCAGTTCAAGTAAGCTCGGGCCGTCTTATCGATACACTGTCGTATGGCGTTCTCGGGGACTATGATTCCCTGCGCAACGGCGTACGACAAGCCGGTGTCTGCCTCGGCCGGTCGATCACCGCCGAAACGCATTGCAAAACCGAGTCCTCCGCCACCTAGTTACAATCGGGCCGCCCTCAAACCCGACAAACTCGGGCTCGGGACGCTAACGTCACCAAGCCGCCCGTCCTCATGGGATTTTCCCGGAATCGACGCCTCGAGCACGCAGGACCGTTTTCCCGAGCAGTTCGCAGCATCGGCAGGTACAGTCGTGGTCGTCATGACCATGCACTTTCGAACGTAGCGAGTCTGCGCGGTCGCAGCGATCTGGGTTGGGGCGGCCTGCGCCATCGCCGCGAAAGGCTCCGCACAGGTTGTTCCGGCGCCGCTCGTCGTGGGACCGGATCGCGTAGGCAGCGCGGTAACGTACCGGCTCACGCTATCAGGTAGTCCGGCCGGGAACGCGGCCGTCCAGACTCCGGCGCTGCACTGGAAGCTAGGACAGAAGGTCACGGTGACACTTACGGGCGCCGACGAGGCGCAGGCGATGCTGCTCGTCGCGACGCGCGCGCCCGACAGCGCGCTCACGCTTGACAACGTGAGCGCGGGCGATATCGAGGGACAACGAATCGCGATGGCGCTCGGCTTGTTAGATCACCTCGACAGTTTCGCCGCCTCGGCACCGAGCGGCGCGACGGCGTGGAAGACGGCAATCGTCGTGCGCCCACTCGCGGCAGCGGCGCAGCCCGCGCCGGACGCGCAGAGCACGCAAACCCCGCAGCCGCTAACGATCCCCGTCGCCGCAACGCGCAGCGACGACGCAACCGGCACGAGCCTCGCGGGTTCCGGCTCGATCAGTCGCACCGTGCCGAGCCCGGGCGGATCGGCGCGCGGCGGCGGGAGGATGGGCGGTGGCGGAATGGGCGGTGGCGGAATGGGCCGCGGTGGCGGTGGACGCACGAGCGGCGGTTCGAGCTCCGGCCCCACGAGCGTGAAGGTGACGACGACAATCACTGTCGCCGCGCGCTTCAACCGTGATGGCGAGCTGATGTCGGGGACGATCGACGAGACGAATCAAGCAGCCGACGACCAAAGCCCGTCGAGTCTGGGGGCCAGCCGGCGACGCTTTCTTGGCAGATCGAGCGCGTCCAGTAGTCGCGTGCGATAACTCGGCGCCCGAACTCCGCGACTCACCGCAAAAAGAGCTCGGTCTGCAGATCGATCGCCGCGCCGCGCACGTCCCAATGATATGATGCGTGCTGCATCAAGCTTGAAGAGGAGGGGCAATGACGGCATTGCGTAGACGGTTGCGTACATTTAGGGGCTCGATGATGCCAGTGTCGGTGCTAGCGTTGACGTTCGTTGCGGTTGTAGGCATTGCTGGAGGTTTCCACGGCGCGACGTCCGGGCCGACGCCTGAAAGTGCCTTGAGCACGGAAGAGGCAATCAATCAAGCGTTGTTAACCAGCAACGCCGGCGCACTAGAAACGCTGCTCGCTGACGGATGGATCGTCGTCAGCGGCTTTGGCGGCATTGCCGAAAGAAACGACTTTATTGCCTACGTCCGAGCAGGCGATTTTACGCGGAAAAGGATGATTCTTTCGGAACCACGCGTTCGGCTTTACGGAAACACCGCGCTCGTAACGACGCACCTGAACGCTTCGGGGCGTTCCGTTATTGCAGTTCACGGAAAAATCGTTAGCCACTGCTTCGATGTCAAAGAGCGTCAAACAGACGTACTTATTTGGGAGCATGGAAGCTGGAGATCCGTACTGCTACACGAGACCGTGATCCCGGGGACGCTACACGTTACCGTGATCCCGGGCCGCAAGTCCGGCTGTACGACGCCGGCCCCCAGTCCTATGCGCTAATTTTGTCCGATCGGCGCTCGGTACATCACGGTGACGTTGCCCCGCGGCCGCTCCCAAGTCGTCTGCTCAATTTCGGGGATGCGCGATTGCGCTGCGTGTGGTGAGGTAACGAGATCGACACTACCTAGGCAACCAAGAGGAACCGAATGGCTACGAGCGTCGTCCTGGTTACCGGGGCCCTCACCGGCATCGGGCGAGCGACGGCACTTGCGTTCGCACGCGAGGGCGCCCGCGTCGCCGTCTCCGGCCGGAACACGGAGGACGGCCGGGCGCTTGTGGCCGAGATGCACGATCTCGGCATGGATGCGGTGTTTCTGCACTCCGACGTGCGTTATGAGAGCGAGATCAGCAATCTCATCGACGAAGCTGTTGCACGGTTTGGCCGCCTCGACGTTGCCGTGAATAGTGCGGGTACCGAAGGTTATCCGGGCCCGATCGTGGACCAGACGGCGGAGACGTACGCGGTGACGTTTGACACGAACGTGCTCGGTACGCTCCTCTGTATGAAGCACGAGCTGCGCGTCATGTTGCCTCGAAGATGCGGCTGCATCGTCAACCTCTCGTCAACGCTTGGCCAGGTAACCGTTCCCGGCACCGCGGTGTACGCGGCCAGCAAGCACGCCGTCGAGGGGCTGACAAAGGCAGCTGCGCTCGAAGCGGCGCCGTTCGGCGTGCGTGTCAACGCGATCGCCCCGGGCCCTGTCGACACGGGAATGCTGACGCGACTCACGGCAAGCGCCGAGCGGAAAAACGTGCTGACGGCTGCTGTCGCGCTCAAGCGCTTGGCTGATCCCAAAGAGATCGCAGATGCAATCGTCTTCGTCGCTTCGGAGCGGGCCTCGTTCGTCACGGGCCAGATCATCGGAGTCGACGGCGGAAAGATGGCCTAGGTACGTGAGGAGACATGTCCAAACGTTGTGCTCGTCCACGGCGCTTGGGCGTGCCGCTAGCAACTCAGCCGGTTTGACTGATTACCGCGCGCGTGAGCTGGCTGCGCGAAGTGACGCTCAGCTTGCCGAAGATCGACCGCAGGTGGGTCGCGACGGTGTTCGGGGAGAGCACGAGTTCCGCGGCAGCGGAGCGGTTCGTGTGACCGTCAGCAATAAGACGCGCGACGCGCCGCTCCGTCTGGGTGAGCGCGTCCCAGCCCTCAAGGGGGCGAGCGGCCGTCGTTCGCCACCGTCGCCGGCGAACACCCGCGCCCTCGAGGAGCCGTTGCACTTTGCGAGCTTCACCGTGCGCTCCGAGACGGTTGTAGGTGTCCCACGCACCATCGAGGGCAGCTGCGCCCGCGTCTCGTCGGCCTGTCGCCAATTGCATGGCACCGAGATCGAGGGCCGCATCCGCGCGCACGAGTTGCCGCTGGCTGCCGCCCAAGAGTTCGACGGCGCGGCGAAGCAAATGAACGTCGCCGTTAACGAGCCCATCGACTTGGGCCGAGATCCCAGCGATGGTCGCCACCCCCGAATTGCGTTCCGCAAGCATCCGGGCGAACGTGGCCGCCTCACCGGCAAGCTCCGCGTCGCCCCCGCGCATAGAGATGCGAGTCGCTGCAACGAGCCATGCCGGCTGCCACAACCAACGGTGTCGAACGCGGCGGGCGCGCCGTACGATGTCGCGGACGGATGCAAGAGCGGCGTCGTGGTCCTCGTCACTTTCGGCAATCCATGCGGCCATGAGTTGCAGCATGAGGACGCGGCTCTCGTCCGAGCCTTCCGTATTGACCGCTGAAGAGAGATGGGCACGTGCCGCGGGGAGATTGCCGCGAAGTTGAGCGACGCGGCTAAGGATAATGCGCGCCTCGAGCTGGTAATTGGGCACCTGAAAGTCGACGCACAATTGCGAAAGCGTAGCGGCATCAGCTTCCGCCTCGTCCAGAAGGCCGAGGCAATAGTCGTGCCACATTTGAGCGAACGCGATCCCCGGAGCCTTCGAGACGTCCCGCCGGTCCTCGCTCTCGATGCGCACCCTCCCGAGCACCGCGCGACTCTCGTCGTATCGATCGAGAACCTGCAAGCAAATCAGTTCGTCGACAGGAGAGGTTTCGTCGATGAGTGAGCGCAGCCGGCGGAAATAGTTCAGCGCGAGCTCGTGACGTCCGCTGTTTCGTGAGGCCTCACCGAGCGCCCGAAGCGCATCTCCCTCGGCCGTCAGGTCTCCGATGAGTTGGGCTTCGTGGAGCGCCTGCTCGCCCGCACCGAGTCCTTCGGAGGCTTCCGGTTCTCCGGACCGCGCGAGGGCTTGCAACGCCAGGAGCACGGCTCGCAGATGGGCGGATAAACCGTCGCGTGTCATCGCTTTCGAAAGGCGCGCGCGCATCTCGCCAACACGACCCATGTCCCAGAGAATTCGCGCTACGCACGCCTGAATTTCAGCTACGGCCTCGTCGTCGATCGTCGATGCGAGCAGTTTATCTGCGATCTCGATCGCATCTTTCCCGCGCCGTACCGTCGCCAGCATTGCGATCGCATCCCGGCCCGTCTGAAGCCACAACATATCGCTTGCGTCGAGTAAAGAGAACGCCCGTTCGATGAGCTCAACGGCTACCGTCGGCATCGTCGATGCGATCGCAGTCGCCGCCCGTCGTAGAACATCGACAGCTTGGCGATCGCCGTGCTCTGCGCACATCAGCACGTGAGGAGCTACTTCCAACGCACCACGACCGAGGGCGACGTAGCGTTCGGCGGCGGCACGGTGGAGCGCGATCCGCATCGACTGCGGCAAGTCGTCATAAACGGCCTGGCGGAACAGATCGTGGCGGAAAGCGATGTGTTGCCCGTGATCCTCTAAAACGCCGGCTCGAACCGCCGCCTCGATGGCGGGGACGACGCGGGTCCACGGCGTGAGATGCAAAAGATCGGCGGCATCGACGAGCGCACACGAACGGCCGAGCACGGACGCTACTTCGACAAGCCGCAATGTCTCGGGCGGCAACGACTGCAAGCGACTTCGCACCACGCTAGTAAGGCGGCCCGGTAGTCTTGCGGTGCCGGCCGTCGGAATGTAAAACTCCGCCGGCGGCCTTACCGCGGCCGCCGCGCGTTCATCCCGTGCATAGCCGTCCAGCAATTCAACTGCGAGAAACGGATATCCGTCGGCTCTGCGCAGTAAGTCGCTAAGGGCTCCGCTCGGAGTCGAACCCCGCCGGTCGACGGCCAATTCGAGGATCGCGCTCGGGGATAGCGGGCCAAGATGGATCGTCTGTACGGGAACGTCGGGTAGCACCGCCGTCAAAATCTCGTTCGTCGCCCGCGGTGGATTCGGCCGCGATGCAAGGAGCCAGACGATCGGGGATCCCACCAGATGAGCGGGCATCACGCGCAGGGCAAACACGGTTAGACGATCGGCCCACTGCAGGTCGTCGATCGCGATGAGTAACGGAGATTTCATTGCGCGCTGCTCGAGNNAACAATGGAGCCATCGGAGCAATTTGATCGAATTCTTCCGCTTTGCTCACTCCGACGCTAAAGCCCATTTGGCGGCCGCGATCGGCTATCGCGCTCAGCAGGGCGGACTTTCCGATCCCCGGCTCGCCGGAGAGAAGTATGACGCTGCTCTGTCCTGACGTTTGCGTTCTGCTCAGAACACCGGCGGCGCAGTCGAGTTCGCCCGAGCGCCCACGCAACGCATGGGAAACAATCGGGCGCATCTCACCCCGATCGAGCTGCGAGTTTGCGGCTGCCGTATTCTCCTCCGCGCGCACCGGACTGGCTTTCATCGTCCGATTGGATTATATGCGTAATCCCTCACAGAGGTCAATTTGACAAATAATACGACCGGTCATATAATATTGCCCAAACCTGCGTTGCAGACTGTGGGCTGGGTGACCACGCTCGGCGCGGTAGCGAGATCGCTATCGGCAACGCTTGGCTAAGGTCTCTATGGCAAAAGTGAGTGTTCGGGAGAAGATTGTGGCCGCCGCTGCCCAGCGTTTTCACGCGCTGGGCTACAACGCGTGTGGCGTCCAGGAGATCGTCGATGCGGCCGGCGTCCCAAAGGGCTCATTCTACAACTACTTCAAGACGAAGGAGTTGCTGGCGCGAGAAGTCCTGAGCGACTATTGGGGGGCTGCGCGGCTCGACTTACTCGCGGACAAGTCGATTGCTCCCGTCGAGCGGCTCCGTCTGCACTTCGAACACATTGCGTCGCGGTATAAAAAGGCGGGTTATCGGCACGGCTGCTTAGTGACGAAATTTGTCAACGAAGTTTCCGACTTGACGCCTCAATTGCGGTCGGATCTCGAGAGCGCGGTCGGCCGGTGGACCGCGCTCATTGCAGAGACCATTCGCGACGGCCAGGCTCACGGGAGCATATCAACTGCGATCGACGCAGACCAAGGCGCTCGCTTTCTCCTTGAGAGTTGGGGCGGAGCGACGGGCGCCATGAAGCTCGCCGCGAGCCGCGGGCCGATCGACGACTTTCTTTCCGTCGCTTTCGGCATCATCTTGCGAGCGGACGCTCCGCAACCGCGACGCAAAGCTCGATCCTCGGGCGTTCGGAAGTAGTTCGACCGGTCATCCCGGCGCCTTGACAAAGACGACCGGTCGTCTTATTATGCGACGACAACGCGCATTCTGATCCGAACCAGATGGAGCCCCAATTGTGACCGACACAGTTGAGAACAAGAACAAAGCGATCGTTCGAGAAGCCTTCGACACCCTCTTCAACAAGCATGACTACGCCAAAGCGGCCGAGTTTTGGTCACCCGATTACATTCAGCACAGCGCCCACATCCCGCCCGGACGCGCCGGGCTATTCGATCTGGTGCGGAGTCTGCCGGATACGTTCAAATATGAACCCGAGTTGATCATGGCCGACGGCGACTGGCTATTGCTGCGAGGGCGATTTTCCGGCATGGGATTTGCAACTGCCTGGATCGTCTGCGACACCGTGCGCATGGAAAATGGCAAGCTCAAGGAACATTGGGACGTCGTCGAAGACGAAATTACTCGAGAGAAATCCGCTAGTGGCCTACCGATGTTCGGCGACCAATTCCCCGGCGATTAAGCTCGCGACGATAGGACGAATAACGTGCAAGACGATGATACTGTCGTGCAAGCGTCGATGTTCCAGGCTTTGCAAAAAAGGGCTAAATCGCAAGATATGCACATGCCTTCATCCTGCGCTTGGCGAGCGCCCTGTAAGTCCCGCGACGAGTCGCTCATCAAAACGAACGATGCAGCCGATCGCCGGCTCGTGCTATGGAGTGTCTCTCATGTCTAGCACCGTTACAAACTCTGCCCAGCGGTCGTCACTCGACCTTCGTGTGTTCGTTAGTCCGACACATGTGATCGCCGGCGACCCGAAACGGACGTTCTCCCCCACGACGGCCACACTGATCTTCGGAGCCTCCGACGCGGCTCTGGTTGACGCGCTCATGATCGTGGAGGACGTTGACGCACTCGGCGATATGATCGCGAGCACGGGTAAGCGGCTCACGACAATTTTCGTAACCCACGGCCACGGTGATCACTTTTTCGGAAGCGAGCGGCTAATCGCACGATTTCCCGGAGCGCGCGTCGTTACGACCCGAGGCATCGTCGACTACATCGATGCGCACTTCGACGAAGGGGTGAAGACGTTCACGGCGTATTTCGGCGACGCCGTCTCCAAAATGCGCTCGCGACCGTCCCCGCTGGACGGTGACGCGATCCTTCTTGAAGGGCACGAATTGCGCGTCGTCCAGGTCCCTGGGGGCGATATTGCGCCTGCCGCCGTGCTCCACATCCCCGAGCTCGATGCCGTCATCGCGGGCGACGTCGCCTACAATCAGATCCATCAAATGCTGGCGCTCGGTGGGCCGGCGGAGTGGGACAAGTGGATCGAAAGCGTCGGGATCATCGAGCGTCTTCGTCCCCGAATCGTCGTTGCCGGTCACAAGAAGCCCGAAGCTCGCGACGACGAAGCGGAGCGGATCCTTAACGGTACGCGCACCTATATCCAGGATTTCGCGGAGGCATTCCGGTCGTCCGAAACGGCGGACGAGATCGTCGCAGCGATGCGAGCGAAGTATCCCGAGCACGGAAACCTGACGACGCTGATCTTCTCAGCGCGCGAAGCGGTCAAAGCCCGAGCCAAGTGAGGTCTGAACCGTCGTTCAGCGACCGGTAAATCGCGCCGCGCGCCGCTCCACGAACGACCGCAGCCCCTCGCGNNCTGGCGCGATGCGCAGATGCGAGCGTGGTCTTGACGCCGAGCGGCGCCGACTTCGTCGCGATCGCCTCGGCGATCTCGATCGCGCGTTCGAGCTGCCGACCCGGCTCGACGACTTCTTGGACGAGTCCGATGCGATAGGCCTCGGCCGCGCCGAATTCTTCTCCGGTCAGAAGCCACCGCATTGCGTTGCCCCAGCCGGCGTCGCGCGGCAACCTGATCGTGGCGCCCCCGAACGCGTAGATCCCGCGGTTGATCTCCATCTGCGCGAAACGCGAGTTCGATGCCGCGATCCGGATGTCGGCCGCGAGCAGCAGCTCGATCGCAAGCGTCATGACCCAACCTTGCACCGCGGCCACGAGTGGCGTCGTCCAGACGTTGTCTTTGCNNCCGACCTCAGCGAGGTCGAGCCCTCCGGTAAAGTGGTCGCCATGGGCAAACAAAACGCCGCAGCGAACGTCAGCGTCGTTTTCAAGTTGATAGTACGCGGCGGCCAGCTGATCGATCAGCGCTAGGTTGAAGGCGTTGCGCTTCGCGGGCCGGTTGAGGCCGATCAGCAATACGTGGCCGCGGCGCTCGACGGTGACCGCGACTTCCCGATCGGCGCCGCCGGGTTTGTTCGTTTCGCTCAAGACTTGTTGCTCCACTTCTCCGCACGGACCAGCTTTGTCAGGTTGAGTTTTTGTCACGCTGAGCTTGTCGAAAACCTGTCGAGGGGCGTCGACGGGGTCTGGCCTTGCTCCGTTGGCCGTTCGACTGCGCGCC
>PMHP01000212.1 GCA_003158195.1 Vulcanimicrobiota bacterium
AGTCCGATCCTGTGCTTCGTCGGGCCACCGGGCGTCGGCAAGACGTCGCTCGGGCAGTCGATCGCACGCGCGATGGGCCGGAAATTCGTGCGCCTTTCGGTCGGCGGCGTGCGCGACGAGGCCGAGATCCGCGGCCACCGCCGCACGTATATCGGTGCGATGCCGGGCACGATCGTGCGCGCGTTGCGCGATGCGGGAACGCGCAATCCGGTGATGATGATCGACGAGATCGACAAGGTCGGTTCGGATTTCCGCGGCGACCCGCAGTCGGCACTGCTCGAGGTGCTCGACCCCGCCCAGAACAACTCATTCCGCGACCACTACTTGGATCTGCCGTTCGACCTGTCGTCGGTGCTCTTCGTCTGCACGGCGAACGACCTGTCGACGGTAAGCCCGCCGCTGCGCGACCGCATGGAGATCATCCAGCTCGCGGGCTATACCGAGTTCGAGAAGCTGCAGATCGCCAAGCGGTACCTGATCAAGAAGCAGCGCGAGGCCAACGGCCTGCGCGATTCTCAAGTTCAAATCGGCGACGGGGCGATCAAGGCGATCATCAACGACTACACGCGCGAAGCGGGCGTCCGAAGTCTCGAGCGCGAGATCGGCTCGGTGTTCCGCAAAGTCGCGCGCAAGATCGCCGAGGAGCCGCGCTACAAGGCGCGGGTCAAGCCGGAGAATCTCGCCGAATACCTTTCTCGGCCGCGGTTCTACAACGAGGTGAAGAAGCGCACGGCCTCGGTCGGCGTGACGACGGGGCTCGTCTGGACGCCCGTCGGCGGCGACATCATCTTCGTCGAGACGACGGCGATGCCGGGCTCGGGTAAGCTCGATCTCACGGGTCAGCTCGGCGACGTGATGAAGGAGTCGGCGCAAGCCGCCGTTTCGTTCTTGCGCTCGCGCTCGGCCGAACTCGGGTTGCCGGACGACTACTTCGCCAAGCACGACATTCACATTCACGTGCCGGCGGGCGCCGTCCCGAAAGACGGCCCCTCGGCCGGTGTCGCGCTCGCAACCTCGATCGCTTCGCTCTTGACCAACACCAAGGTCGACTCGAACCTCGCGATGACGGGTGAGATCACGTTGACCGGCCAAGTGCTCCCGATCGGCGGGCTCAAGGAGAAGGTGCTCGGCGCGAAGCGCGCCGGCATCAACAAGATCGTGTTGCCCAAGCGCAACGAGATCGATCTCGACGACGTACCCAAAGAGGTGCGGGACACGATGACGTTCGTTCCGGTCGAAGAGATCTCCGAAGTCTTCGAGCAGGCGTTCGGGAAGCGGATCATTACCCCGGTGCTGCTCGGCTCGAACGGCGCGCGCCGTGAAGACGGCGTCGTCGTTCCGATGCGCCGCTCGACGAAGCGTCCCGCGCCGAACGGGCGTAAGCGCTCGCCGGTTCGCCGTCCGCCGCTGGCATCGCGCAAGCGCTGAGCGCTCGGCCGGCGCCGCCTAAAGCGGCGCCGGCCACACTCTCGGTCGCGCTCGCGCTTGCGGCCGTGTACGTCCTCTGGGGCTCGACGGCGCCGGCGATGAAGCTCGCCGTCGCATCGATCCCCCCGTGGTGGATGGCGGGGCTGCGGTTCGCCGTTGCGGGGCTTCTCTTGTGGGGCTGGTGCCGCGTGCGCGGCCGCCCACTGCCGAGCCGCGCGCACGCGATCGGCGCAGCGCTGAGCGGCGTCGTGCTGCTCGTCCTTGGGAACGCGGTGTTCGCGTGGACCCTGCAGTATTTGCCCAGCGGCATCGATGCACTCGTCTTTGCGCTCTCGCCGCTGTGGATGGCGATCTTCGGATTCGTCCTGTACCGCGAACGGCTCTCCGGCCTCGCGGCGTTCGGCTTGCTCGTGGGCTTGGGCGGAATGGTGTATTTGTATTCGCCCAGCGGCGCGCAGCATTTGCCCGCGGTTCCGACGGCGATCGCGCTTGGAACATCGCTCGTCTGGGGCTTTGGCTCGATGTTCCAACGCCGGCTCGACAAGACCGACCTCGTGCAGACGAGCGCGCTGCAGATGCTCGCCGCCGCCGCCGTACTGCTGGTCATGGCCGTGCTCGCCGGGGAACGGTTAACCCCTACGGAGTTCACGCCGAGCGCCGCCGGGGCGCTTGCGTATCTGGTCGTCTTCGGCAGCATCGTCGGATTCAGCGCGTACCTCTGGCTGATGAGTCACGTCTCGACGACGCTCGGCTCAACGTATTCCTACGTCAACCCGGTCGTCTCGCTTGGCATCGGGATCGGGCTGCTGCACGAGCCTTTCTCGTGGCGTCTCGTGTTCGGGGCCGGTGTGATTCTGAGCGGCGTCGCCCTCATGGTGCTCGCGCCGAGGCGCTGACGCGTCACTTTTCGGTGCGCTTCTTCGTTGAAGCAGCACTGAGGTGTCGCATGTGGGCGATTCGAGGGCCGGTCCCATAAGGGCCCGGGACGTTCTTAGAACGGTCGCGCTGGTTGCGTTGCTGTTGCCGGCGACGGTCGTTCCGCTCGGCGCCGACCCGGGCGAACGGGTTTCGAACCTGACCGATCAGCAGCGCGTTAACGTCACGATCTACAACGGGTCGGTCGCGCTCGTACACGACCGGCGCCGGATCCCTCTCGAGGCCGGCGATAACCGTATCGCATGGCGTGACGTCAGCGCGAACATGGACGCGACCTCTGCGATCCTCTCGGACCTCACGACGCCCGGTGCCGCGAACGTTGTGGAGCAGAACTTCAATTTCGATTTGCTCAAGCCGTCGACGGTGCTCGACAAGTACGTCGGGCGCCCGGTCGTCGTCGTTCATCCGCACGCCGCCAAGGGCCAGCCCGCACGCGAAACGGCAACCTTGCTGTCGGACAACGAGGGGGTCGTGCTGCAATATCCGGACCGGGTCGAGACCGAGTTGTCGTCCGACAGCTACATCGTGTACCCGTCGATCCCCGCAGATCTTCGCGACCGGCCGACGCTCGTACTCGACCTGCAAAGCGACCGCGCCGGGCCGCAAACGCTCGATCTCGCGTACCTGACGGCCGGTCTCTCGTGGCAAGCCAACTACGTCGGCGTCGTCGCACCGGACGAGAAGCAGATGGATCTGCACGGCCTCGTGACGCTCTCGAACACGAGCGGCACGACCTATCGCGACGCACACATGCAACTGGTGGCAGGCAACGTCAATGCGACCATTATTCGCCCCGGCGAGACGGTCGACCAGTTCAGCGAAAACGCCGCGCCGTCGTCGCAGCAGTTCCAACAAGAGAACTATTTCGAATATCACCTCTATACGTTGCAACGCACGACGACGATCGGGAACAATCAAACCAAACAGGTGGCGCTGCTCGCCGCGCGCCGCGTTCCGATCCGCAAGACCCTCGAGCTGCGCGGATCCTCGAGCTACTATTCCGGGCCAAACGCCGATCTCGGCGCGAATCTGAAGGTCGGTGTCTACGTGACCTTCACGAACAAAGGCGGGGATCTCGGCATCCCGCTGCCCGGCGGCATCGTGCGGCTCTACAAGAACGATTCGCGCGGCACCTCGCAGTTTCTTGGCCTGGACTCAATCGATCACACGCCCCGCAACGAAGACGTGCGCCTCCATCTCGGCGACTCGTTCGACGTGACCGCCAACAAGAGGCAGACCGATTTTCACGGCAACGGGAACTGTTCGTTCGATAGCAGCTACGCAATCGTCGTCAAGAACGCGAAAACCGATCCCGTCGACGTGCTCGTCGTCGAGCCCCTCCCCGGCGACTGGTCGATCCCGCAGGAGAACCTTCCACATCAGAAGACGTCGAGTTCGACCGCGACCTGGAGCGTGCACGTGCCCGCGGATTCGAACGCGAAGCTCAACTACACGGCCCACGTAAAGGTGTGCTTGTGACCGGTCGCACGCGCTTCGTCCTGCTTGGGTTCGCGGTCGCCGCGAGCCTCGCCACACCCGTTTCGAGCGGCGCGGACCCGGCCGAGCGCACGAGCGGGATCGCGGACCAACGCGGCGTGAGCCTCACGATCTACAACGCTTCGATCGCTCTCGTCCACGATCGGCGCCACGTGAGCTTGCAGAAAGACGAGAACCGGATCGCGTGGCGCGACGTCAGCGCGAACATGGACGCAACCAGCGCAATCCTCGAGGACGTCACCACGCCGGGCGCCGTGCGCGTGCTCGAACAGAACTTCAACTTCGATCTGCTCAAACCGCAGGCGCTTCTCGACAAGTACGTCGGGCGCGAGGTCACCGTCGTCCACGATCGCGCCGTACCGGGGCGACCGCTGCGCGAAACCGCGAAGCTCCTCGCCGACAATGAGGGCGTCGTGCTCCAGTACCCCAACCGCGTCGAGACCTCCGTCGACGGCCATCTCGAATTCCCCGATATTCCCCCGGACCTGCGCGATCGGCCGACACTCGTGCTCGACCTCCAGAGCGATGCGGCCGCCGACGCCGACCTCGATCTGAGTTATCTTACCGGCGGACTCGGATGGCACGCGGAGTACGTCGGGGTCGTCGCGCCGGACGAGTCACACATGGACCTCAGCGGGCTCGTAACGCTCTCGAACACGAGCGGTACGACGTATAGCGACGCTCATCTGCAACTTGTCGCCGGCAATGTCAACGTCGCCCAACCTTTGCCGCAGACCATGCGGGTGTTCGGTGCCGTCGCCGCCCGCGCACCTCAGCCGCAGTTCACGCAGGAGAACTTCTTCGAATATCACCTCTACACGCTCGGGCGAACGACGACGATCGCGAACAATCAGACCAAGCAAGTCGCCTTACTGAACGCGCGCAACGTGCCGGTTCATAAGACGCTCGAACTGCGCGGATCCGAATCGTACTACTACACCCAAAACGACGATCTCGGCACCAAGCTGAAGGTCGGCGTCTACGAAACGTTTACGAACAAAGGCGGCGATCTCGGCATCCCGCTGCCCGGCGGGATCGTGCGGCTCTACAAGAACGACAAGGCGGGCACGTCGCAATTCTTGGGTTCCGACCGCATCGACCACACGCCGCGCAACGAAGACATTCGCTTGCACCTCGGCGATTCGTTCGACGTGACCGCGAACAAGAAGCAGACCGACTTCAAACTCCCGGAGAACTGCACGTACCAGAGCAGCTACGAGATCGTCGTAAAGAATGCGAAGACCGATCCCGCGCAGGTCCTGGTCGTCGAACCGATCCCAGGCGACTGGACGATCGCCCGCGAGAACCTTCCGCACCAAAAGACCTCAAGTTCGACCGCCAGCTGGACGCTCACCGTCCCCCCCGGCGGCCGCACCACCCTCGACTACACAGCCCTCGTAAAAATCTGCATCTAATCCCCCTTTGTCACCCTGAGCGGAGNNCAGTCGAAGGGCCAACGGAGTAGGCGATATCCCGTCTGCGCTTCGACAGGCTCAGCGTGACAACGCGTTGCGCATCGACGGCGATGCCGCGTTGTTGCGCATCGACGGCGATGCCGCGTTACCCCGCATCGACAACGATGCCGCGTTACCCCGCACCGACGGCAATGCTGCGTTATTACGCGTCGACGGCGATGCCGGTGCCGAGTTCGACTCGGCCGATGACGGCGGCCAGCGCATCGGGTTGGTGGAGGCCGCCGAGCAGAGCGGAAAGACGCGCAGGAGGGACCGCAATCAGCAGGCCGCCGCTGGTTTGTGCGTCGCTGAGCAGAAGCCGCAGATCGGGCGGGATGCCGGCCTCGAACGTCGTGAAGACCTCGTGCTCGCGGGCGTTGCTGCGGCTGCCGCCGGGTGCGATGCCCACCGCAATGAGCTCGCGCGCGAGTTCGTAGACCGGCACCTTCGATGCCACGATGCGCAAGCGCACGCCGCTTGCGCGGGCAAGTTCGAAGGCGTGGCCGAGCAGGCCGAAGCCCGTGATGTCGGTCGCCGCGTGGACGCGGGCCGCGATCATCGCAAGCGATGCCGCGCGATTGAGCGTCGTCATCCAGCGCACGGCCGGCGCGATCTGCTCCTCGTCGATCGAACCTTTCTTGAGGGCGTTGGCGAGGATTCCGGTTCCGAGCGGCTTGGTCAGCACGAGTACGTCGCCCGCGCGCGCGCCGGCGTTGGTAATCGCGTGCTTGGGATGCACGGTTCCGGTGACGGCCATCCCGTACTTCGGCTCGTCGTCCTTGACCGTGTGCCCGCCGAGGATTGCAACCCCCGCCTCGCGCGCAACCGCGGCTCCGCCGGCGAGGATGCGCCCGAGGGTCGCATGGCCGAGTTCCTCGATCGGAAAGGTCGTGATGTTGAGCGCGGTGCGCGGCGTCCCGCCCATCGCGTAGACGTCGGAGATCGCGTTGGCGGCGGCGATACGCCCAAAATCGTACGGGTCGTCGACGATCGGGGTGAAGAAGTCGACCGTCTGCACGAGTGCCAGCTCGTCGTTGAGACGATAGACACCGGCGTCGTCGCTCGTCGCGAAGCCGACGATCACGTCCGGATCGTCTTGCGCTGGAAAATCGCGCAACACCGTTGCGAGGTCGGCCGAGCTGACTTTACTCGAGCAACCGCCCCCCGAGGTCGTGGCCGTGAGCCGAACGCGTGCCGTATCCATCCCGCTACTTCTTCTCGCGCTTTGAGACGTGCCAGTTCACCGTCATCTCGGCGACGACAGTTCCGCTTTGATCGACCAGCGATACGTCGACCGCGAACTCGGCCTTGCCGGCATCGTCGATGCTGTTCGCGATCCCCTTGGCGTCGCCGCTCACGACGGCGTTCGCAAGAATCGCGCCGCGCGCGACTTTCAGAAAGCGGATCTGCGCGTCTTTGACGACCGTCCGCAGCAAAAGGATCCGCTGACCGAGCACGCCGGCGACGGCGGCGCCCGACGCGGTCTCGCCGGCGGTGAAGAGCGCGCCCGCATGCTGCGCGCCGATGTGATTGTTGTTGAACTTTTCGTCCGGCAGCTTGGCTTGCGCGGTCCCGGCGCCGACCTCGGTTAGCTCGAGCCCGAGGTGCTTGGCGAATGGAACGGTCGACCCCATCTGCGACTTGATCGCTTGAAACACGAGGTTATCGAACATCCGATTTCCTGCGCGAAGTCGATGTTCGGGCCCTCCAGGCGTGATACGATAGGCTCCGATATGACAAAGCAGTTGCTCTTCATTCCCGGGCCCGTCACCTGCGCCCCCGAAGTCCTCGCTGCGCTNNCAACCGGAATGCAGCCGCTGTTCGGAACCTCCGCCGAGGTCCTGGTGCTCGGCGCCTCCGGGACCGGCGGCCTCGAGGCGGCCGTGGCGAGCAGTTTTTCGCCCGGGCAGAAGATCCTCGCGTGCCCGGTTGGGATATTCGGGAAGCGCCTGGTCGCAATTGCCAAGACCTACGGTCTCGCGGTGGAGACGCTCGAGACGCCGCTCGGCCACGCGCTCGATGCGAACGCTCTGGGGGAACGCTTGCGCTCCGACGGCGCGCATGAGTTCGCGGGCATCCTGCTCACCCACAACGAGACCTCGACCGGCGTCCAGAACGAGATGGCCTCGCTTGCCGCCGCGATCGGCGACCATCCCGCGACCGTCGTCGTCGACTCGGTCAGCGGCCTCGGCGCGACGGCGTTCGCGATGGACGCGTGGCGCTTCGACGTCGTCGTGACCGCGTCGCAAAAGGTGCTTGCCGCTCCGCCCGGGCTCGCCGTCGCGGCGGTGAGTTCGCGCGCGTGGGACCGGATGGCGAGCGCCCGGATTCCGCGCTTCTACTTCGATCTGCAGAAAGCGCGCGAGTTCGCAAAACAAGGGCAAACGCCGTGGACGCCGCCCGTCTCGATCGCATTCGCACTCGAAGCGGCGCTCGAACGCTACGAAACGGAAACGCCCGCGCGCGTTTACGCGCGCCACGACCGCTACGCCCGGGCGATCCGCGCGTTCGCGGCGGCCGCGGGCATCGACGTTTTCTCGCATCCCGGCGCCCACTCGGTAACGGTTGTTGCGATGCACGCGCCCAAGGGCTGCGACGTCGCGGCGATCCGCAAAGAACTGCGCGAAGAGCATGGGATCGTGCTCGGCGGAGGTCAGGCCGAACTCAAAGGCAAGATTCTGCGCATGGGAACGATGGGCGACTTGGGGCCTGCCGACGTGTTGCGCGGTCTCGAAGCGCTCGAAGCCGTGCTGCGCCGGCAAGGCTTCGACGTCACGCCCGAAACCGGAACGAACGCCGCCCGCGCGGTGCTCGAAGAACATCTGACGACCGCGCTGCGCTAGCGATCCAGGCGCAGACTCAGGCGATTTTTCGCCGCGCGCGCTCGCGCTCCGCATCGTCCGCCCAGAGGTGCAAGGCGGCGTAGGCGCGCCATGGGCGCCACGGCTCGGCGGTTGCGGCGAGCTCGCGGGCCGAGGGACGGAGCCCGCCGTCGTCTGCAATTGCGCGCATCAGCCCGATGTCGGAAGCCGGAAATGCATCGGGCTCGCGTAGCGCGCGCATCGCGATGTACTGTGCGGTCCATTCGCCGACGCCGCGCAAACGGCGAAGGCGCGCGCACGAGCCGGCCAAGTCAAAAGACGGCATGAAAATCGACGGATCCTCGGCGGCCGCGCGCGCAATCGTGCGCACCGCTTCGGCTCGCGCGCGCGGCATCCCGAGCGAAACGACGTCCGCCTCGGCCAAGTGCTCGGGGTCGGGAAATACGAGCTCGACGCCTTCGGCGCGCAGTTCCGCCGGCAGCGGACTCCCGAAGCGGCGCACGAGGCGCCCCGCAAGCGACGACGCCGCATTCACCGAGATCTGCTGTCCGAGGATCGCACGCACCGCGAGTTCGTATCCGTCCCATGCGCCGGGCACCCGTAGCCCGGGGCGCCGCGCCAGGAGCGGCGCGAGCCGCGCGTCGGCGCTCAAATGTTCGGCGATCGTTTCGATATCGGCATCCAAATCGAAGATCCGTCTGATTCGCTCGACGATCGCCGGCAAGGCGCCGGCATTCCCAAACACGATCGTCACGCGCAACGCGGACGTGCCGGCCGATGGGGCAACTTCGATCGTGCCGATCTCGCCGCCAAGAGAGATCGAGCGGACGTAGCGCCCGTCTCGGTGCACGCTTTCTATGCCGTCGATCGCGCGCGCCCCGAGCCACTCGCTCATTGCCTGCCAGTCGTACGGCCCCGCGTAAGCGAGCTCGAGCGTGTGCTCCGCCGTCGTCATCTGCCCTTGCGTGCTCGCGCCTTTTGAACTCCCGCTTTCCGTCTGGGCTTCTTGGCGGAGGTTTTCTTCCCAGACGCCTTCTTCGAGGCGCCTTTCTTTTTCGTAGTCTTCTTGCCCGCGGCTTTCTTGCGCCCGCTTTTCTTGCGTCCGCTCTTCTTACTCCCGTCGTTGGAGTCGCCGTTGACGAACCGCAGGATCGGCCAGGGTTTGATCTTTTCCGGTTTCTTCTCCGCGGGCTTCTTGGTCTCGCCGGCCTCGTTCTTGCCGTCTGACATAACAGCTTTGCTCTACTCCGTTTCTTTGTCGCAAGAGATTCTTGTCTGATGTTGTTGCACGAGACACGTCAGCTTCGATTTTGCAGGTTTGTCGTGCGCTTTGGGACTGACGAGGTTGAGCGTCAACGAGGCCGCGCCGAGTGCGAAAAAGAGCTGGGTGGCCCGTACCGCGGCGCCTTTTTGAAAGAGCGGTTTGATAGCGTCTGCCTGTAGGACCAAGTACCATTGGGCGAGTCTTGCCGCCAGGACGGCCTCCGAATTTGCGGCGCTCAAGAACGCCGCGTCGCAGTAGGCCTCCAGGTTTGGGGTTGCATCCGTGCGCACCCACAACGCCGAGACGGCGAAGGCCAACGAGAAAAGAATGCAGGTTCCCCCAAAAACGAGCAACGGCGTCGGAACGAACGCCGTGTTTCCGGTTGTGCCGGCGAATGCCGAGAGAACGCCGACGCCGGCGCCCAAAAACCCAAGTATCGTGTTCGCTCGGGAGTCGAGGCCGGCGGAACTAACGGCGTACTCGGCGACCACTTTGTCAACGCGATCCAACAACAGCGACGCGCCGTCCGCGTTTGGTTCGTGCCCCGCAAGCGATGCGCGGAAATCTTCGGTGTCGGAGATGAAGCCTGGGGCATCTTCAACCCCCGAAAAGCCAAGGTACTCGCGCAAAATTTGGCCGCCGAAGATGACCGCGAGCACCAACAGAACCGCGACGCCGGCATACTGGAACACCCAAGCGCGGTTCGAGAATTTCCGCGCGAATACCCACGCCCTCCGATGCGATGCGTGGTCTCGTCGCCCTTGTCACCCTGAGCGGAGCGCCGCCGGCGCGCAGTCGAAGGGCCAACGGCGCCGGCGAAACCCCGTCGGCCCCTCGACAAGCTCGGGGTGACACACGAAGTGATACGTCGATCCTTTGCGCTTGCTAGACGCGGTGGCGGGCGAAGATGTCCGTCGTGAAGGGGCGCACGAACCACGGAAGCGACGCGCTTAGCGTTGCGTCGAGACGCGGGTTGGCGAACGCGAGAACGCTGACGAATCTGGAGTGGTGAAGATCTTCGCGCAGGTCGGGAGAGAGTGGAAAGAAGAGCGCGACGTAGAGCACGGCCCAGAGGATGACGCAGGCTTGGACCGCGCCGACGATGCCGCCGAGCGCGGCGTTCGCCGTTCCGATCAGCGGCAGTTTCGCTATCCCACCCAGGACGTGGCCGAGCGCGAACACGATGCCGTACGCGAGCGCGGCGTAGCCGAGCATCGCGATGACGTGCGCCGGTCCAGGGCTGACGTGCGTGCGAACCTGCACCGCGGTGTCCCACATCCCGGGATATGCGAACGACGCCGCGAGTGCGGCCGCAAGCGCAAGCGTTCCGGTTAGCTCGGCGATGAACCCGCGCTTCCAGCCCCGCCACAGGCCAAAGAGCACGGCCAACCCGATGACGATGTCGGGCCACCTCACGAGTCGCGAATCCGTGCGCCGCAGCGCTCGTGCAGGGCGGCGAGAATTGCCGCGACGTGGCCGTCGGCCTCGGCGTCGGTGAGGGTCGCGTCGTCGCGCTGCAGGATGACCCGGACGGCGATGCTCTTTTTCCCGGCTTCAATCTGCGGTCCGCGGTATTCGTCGAAGACGCGCACGTCGGCAATCGCACCATCGCCGCCCGCGCGCACGGCGTGCTCGATGTCGAGTGCGGGGATCTCGGGCGCGACGATCAGCGCGAGATCCCGCGCGACCGTCGGGTACTTCGAAGCGGGCTTGTAGCGCGGCGCGCGATAGGCGGGCAGATCCGCCATCCGCATCCAACCCGCGTAGACCCGTACGTCGATCTCGAACGCGGCAAGCAGGCGGGGATCCACGGCGCCGATCACGGCGACGTCCCTGCCGTCGACGAGCAACGCCGCGCTCTTCCCCGGGTGCCAGCCGGGTTGCGCCGTCGAAACGACCTCCGCATCGCGCCCGGCGAGCGCGCGCACGAACGCAAGCGACTCCCCTTTGAAGGTGAGGAATCCGCTGTCGCGCCAGGCCGGCTCGGCGCTTTGCGGAAGCGCGAGCAGCCACGCAACGCCCGGCGTTTCGAACGGTTCGGGATCGCCTTCGAACACGTGACCTATTTCGAAGACGCGGTATGCATCGTCGCGCGCGTACTTCGCCGCCAGTTCCAAGAGCGCCGGGAGCAGCGAGAAACGCAGGTAGCGCTGATCTTCCGAGAGCGGGTTGAGGATCCCGACGACCGGCCCCGGCAGCGCGACGCCCGCGCGCTCGTACCGTCGTTGCAACGCAGCCGGTTGGAGCGAAAACGTCACCGCTTCGCGGTAGCCGCGCGTCGCGAGCGCTTGCGCGATCCGGCTCTCGTTGCGATAGTCGTCGCTCGAAACGCGGGTTTCGAGAACCGGCGGCAGCGCGGATTCGATCCGGTCGTATCCGACGACGCGGGCCACCTCTTCGACGACGTCTTCTCGAATCTTCACGTCGCCGCGCCAAAACGGGGGGACGGTCTCGAGCGCATCTCCGCCCGCGGCGACCTCGACCGAGAATCCGAGCGCACGCAGTGCGCCCGCCGCTTCGTTCGCATCGATGGTCATCCCGAGCAACTGCGCGAACGAAGCGACCGCGACCCGGATCGGCGCGGGCGGCGCATCGTCCGCGCCGGCAACGAACGGAGCGTCTGGGGACGCACCCGCGCGCTCGAGCAGATACGCGGCGCGGGCCGCACCCCACGTCGAGAGTCCGAGCGGCAGCCCTTTTTCGTGCCGGCTCGAGGCTTCGGTGCGCAGGCCGAGCGCGACGCTCATGCGGCGCACGCGCGGGCCGGAGAACGTTGCCGCTTCGACCAGCAATTCGTGCGTCGCCGGGGAGACTTCGGTTGGCGCGGCGCCCTTGAGCCCCGCGATGCATTGCGGCTCGCGTTCGTCAGCGATGACGAGAAAGCGCGAATCGAGCTTGCGCTCGGCGTCGTCGAGCGTCCGGATCGACTCGCCCTCGCGCGCGTCGCGCACGACGAGCGCGCCGCCCGCGACGTGCTCGAAATCGTAGAAGTGCAGCGGCTGCGCGCCCTCAAACATGACGAAGTTCGAGATGTCGACGAGGTTGTTGATCGGGCGCTGGCCCGCAAGCGCGAGCCGGACGCGCATCCAAAACGGCGACGGTCGCACCGTAACCCCCGAGACGCGCTGCGCGACGAAGCGCGTGCAGTCGGGGCTCTCGAGCCGAACGAGCGCAGGGCCCAAGGGGCGCTCGGCGTTGCTGTCGCGGTGCGTTTCGGGTTCGCGAACGCGTGCGCCGAGGGACGCCGCAAGTTCGCGAGCTAAGCCGAGGACCGACATCGCATCGACCCGGTTCGCCGTGACCTCAACGTCGAGCACGTCGTCGCCGAGGCGGAACATCCGGGTGAAGTCCGCGCCGATCTCGAGCTCGTCTTCGAGCTGCAGGATGCCGTCTTCAAACCATTCGGCTTCCAAACCGAGCTCGGCGGCAGAACACAACATCCCCTCCGAGTCGATGCCGCGCATCTTCCGCGGGCCGATCGTTAGCCCGACAAGCTGCGCGCCGAGCAGCGCGACCGGAACGACCTGTCCTTCCGCGACGTTGGTCGCGGCGGTCGCGATCGTGAGCGCCTTCGGCCCGGCGACGTCGACGGTGCAGACGAGCAGGCGGTCCGCGTCGGGATGCTTTTCAACGCGCGCAAGCCGGCCGACGCGCACGCCCGACAGCACGGGCCGGCGCACGATGTCGTCGACGGGAAAACCGAGCGCCGCAAAGCGCGCGGCGATCTCGTCCGACGAGAGCGTCACGTCGAGATAGTCCCGCAGCCACGCGATCGGAAGCTTCACGCCAACTGCTCCAGCACGCGCGGATCGTTCTCGAACAGCACGCGAATATCGTCGATATCTTGGCGGACCATCGCGATGCGTTCGATCCCGACCCCGAAGGCCCAGCCCGTCACGCCGGCGGGATCGTAACCGGATTCACGCAGCACGTCCGGATGCACCATCCCCGAACCGCCGATCTCGATCCATCCCGATCCCCCACACGTCTTGCAGCCCTCGCCGCCGCACCCGGGACACGTCGTATCGACCTCCGCGCCGGGTTCGACGAACGGGAAGAACGACGGCCGGAAACGCACGGCTTGCTTCGGACCGAAAACCTCGCGGAACAAACCCTCGAGGACGCCTTTGAGATGTCCCAAATGGATGCCGGGCGCGACCAGCAATCCTTCGATTTGATGGAACATCGGCGAATGCCGGGCGTCGATTGCATCGCGCCGATAGCACTTGCCGGGAACGACGATCGCGATCGGCGGCGGGTGCGCCTGCATCGTTCGCACCTGCATCGGCGAGGTGTGCGTTCGCAGCAGCAATCCGGGGCGCAAATAGAACGAGTCGAGCCCTTCGCGCGCCGGGTGGTCCGGCGGGATGTTGAGCGCGTCGAAATTATAGTACTCCGTCTCGATCTCGGGGCCGAGGACGACCGCGAATCCGTGGCGTTCGAAATACCTGCACGCATCCTCCATCGCGCGCCGGATCGGATGCAGCGACCCCGTCGCCGGGGCGATGCCCGGAAACGTGACGTCGATCGCAAGAGCGAGCTCGCCCTCGAGCGCGCGCGCGTCGAGTTCGTGGGAGCGCGATTCGAGTTCGGCCTCGAATTGCGCGACGGCGTCGTTGATCGCTTTGCCCGCGGCGGGCCGTTCGGCCGGGCTAAGCGTACCGATCGCGCGGCGAACCTGCGTGATCTCGCCGCTGCGGCCGAGGAAGCGCACGCGCACGCCCTCGAGCGCGGCGTGATCGCCCGCCGAGGCCAGAGCTTCGCGCAAACGCGCGCCGAGTGCATCGAGTTGATCGGTCAAGTCGGAAAACATGAACGCCCGGCCGTTTCGGCCGAGCGTTCGAGACATCTTTTTCGTAAACGTTCGTGGGGGGCGCTAGCTGCTAGCCGGTGCTTGGTTGACTTGACGATACATGAGGTAGTAGTAAATCGATCCGGTGCTCGTGAACAGTTTCCAGAAGCGGTCGTTTGTGCGCATCAGTCGGCCTGTCACCCTTCTCTAGTTTATTTTCACGGCGTCTCCGCCCAGAACGTCGTGAGTATAGCATAGGGGCTGTGGCCCGCCAAGTCTTGACAAATCAGGGTTTTTCCGTGGTTTGCCCCTCAAAAAATTTACCGTCAAACTGTTGCGAAAATGCGTAAAATATGATACCGCCCGCAATCGCGGCGTTCAAACTTTCGCCCTCCCCTCGCTGGGGAATCGCGACGGACCGGTCGTAACGCGGCAGCCAGCCGGTCACGCCGCGGCGCTCGTGCCCGATCGCGATCAGCGGCCGCTCGGGAAAACGGAAGTCGGGGAGGGCGATGCCGTCCCGCGAGGCCGCAACGACCGTATAGCCGTGCCGCTGGGCGGCCTCGAGCACCTCGTCCGCCCCGGCGACGGCAAGCTGCATCCGAAAGACGGCGCCCATCGTCGCGCGGACGACCTTCGGGTTGTGCGGCTCGACGCCGCCCGCGGCAAAGACGGCTCCCGAGAGGCCGAAGATCTCGGCCGAGCGCAATAGCGACCCGGCGTTGCCCGGGTCGGCGATCCCCGCCAGCAGGACGGCCGGCTTCCCCGCGCCGAGCACCTCTTCCAAGCTCGCGAGCAGGGCCGGGAATACGGCAACGATCCCGGGCGGCGTCTCGAGATCGGAGAGCCGCTCCATGGCGCGATCCGGAACGGTGAACGTGACGTCGTCGAGCCCGGCGCCCGGCGGTAGTCCCTCAAGCTCCGCCGCGGTCGCGTACACCGCTTCCGGTCGCAGCCCCGCTGCCAGGGCCTCGGCTAGCATCGTCGGGCCCTCGACGGCATAGCGCCGCTGTTCGCGCCGTCCCTTCCTTGTCCGCAGAGCCCGGACGGCGTCGAGCTTCGGCGAATGCGCCCCCAGTGTCGTCACCTGCGCCATCTTCGCCATGGTCCCGGCCCCTACCAGGAGACCGCCGCTGCGGCGGTCGAGTGCACAGCGTGCTCGCGCGCGTCCTTGAAGCCGCCCTCATCATCCTGGTCATGCTTGCGTTCGTCTTCGGGGGCCGGGCTTGGGTGTCCGATATCGCCCAATTCCACGGGTTCACGATCGGGGTGCTCGGTTTGCTCGCCGTTGTCGTGCTCTCGGCGTTCCGGCGCTCGTACCTCGCGGGCGGCCCGTTCGCGCGGCTGCGCGCGGCGCGGGACGGGGCGTTCCTGGCCGCAATCGCGGCCGCGATCGCGTTCGTGGTCGCCCCGGCGCGCTGGTCGCTGGGCGCGACGATCGTTGCGGTCGAGCTGGGCTTGGCCGTCGAGCTGCTTTCCCGCTGTGTCCCGCCGCTCGAGCGCAACCCGTGAAGCCGTTGTCCTCCGAGCGCATCTATACGGGGCGCGTCCTGAATCTACGCGTCGACGAAATTCCCCTGGTGCGCGGCGAGGGAAGCCGCAAGGTCGAGGTCGTCGAGCATGCGGGCGGGGTGGTCGTCATCGCGCTTCCGACCCCGGAAAGCATCGTGCTGGTCAAACAGTACCGGCATCCGACCGGCGGCGATCTCTGGGAGGTTCCGGCCGGGATGATCGAACGCGGCGAGCCGCCGCTCGAAACGGCGCGCCGCGAATTACTCGAAGAGACCGGTTATCGCGCGCAATCGCTGCGCTTTCTCTGGAGCATCTACACGTCGCCGGGTTTCTGCGAAGAACGCATTCACTTCTTCGTGGCGGAAGGGCTCGAGCCGGGCCAAGCACAGCCTGAAGCCGACGAAGAATTCGAATTGCGGATTTGGCCGCTCGACGAAGCGTGGGAACTCGTCACCCGGGACGGCCTTCGCGATGCGAAGACGCAGATCGCACTTGCCTGGGCGCGCGCGGAACGTGGATGATCCTACGGGCTAAAGACGTCGTCGATCTGCAATACTTTCTGATGGACGGCGCCAAACGGTACGCGCTTCCAAGCGGCGCCGGGCTCGATGCCGCCGACGACTTGCTCGCGAGTGCGGCCGCGCTCGACTACGCCTTGTTGGTGGCGTCTGAAAACGGCGGCGCGTATTTCGACGATGCGGCCCCGGCTGCCGACAGCCTGCGCGAATCGTTGGGCCGAGCCGCGCTCGCGGCGCTCGATTTCGTCGACCGGATGTTGCGCGCACCACAGGAAGCGTTCGACGATTTCGCCGAGCGCCACGTTCGCAAAGGCGGCATCTTCGACATCGTGCGCGCGCTGCGAGAAGGCGGCGTCGTAGATTCGGCCGGGCTCGCGTTTCGCGCGGTGACCCTCGCGAACGACGTGCTCGAACGGCGGCACGGAACGGGTTAAGCGGCGCGCGCCGTCATCGCCGTCGCACCGCGCGGCCGCGCACGGTCGGCGCGCTCGACGAAACGACCAGAACGTCGCGCATGCCAAGCGTATTGTAGTAGTCGAGGTCACCGAAATAATAGACGCCGCTCGCCGGAACGGTGAACACTTGCGAGTAACACGGGGCGGCTGCAGTCGAAGGCAGATCGCCCGTGGACCAAAGCGTCGTGCTGCTGAACGTCGTGCCGATCGGTGCGTGGGCCGCTGGAAAGGCGTACGGCGTGGCCGGAAAAGCTTCGCTCTGGAAGCCGACCGCGGAATGGACGTTGCCGTTGCTTCCGTCGGAGTTCGCGGGGTCGACATTGACGAACTGCACCTGATCGCCGGGACGCAAGGTGACGACCGACGCGGTGACCGGAATGTCGCCTTGCGAATCGGCGAGCGCGTAGCCGAAGACGAGGCCGTACGTCGGATCGGGCGTCGCCGGCGGGGCGATGTACAAGCCGATCGCAATGAACTGCGCTCCGGCAGCCACGGGCGTGTTGCACGGTTGCGGTGATCCGGAGGGCGAGGCGGAAGGGACAGGCGTGCCCGGTGACGGCGTCGCGCCGCTCAAAGCCGGCGTCGGTGTAGCGTTCGGCTGAGGATTGTAGTTCGCGCTCGAACAACCGGCGGCGATGCCGCCGAGTATCAGCGCAAGATACGCGAGGCCGAGCGCCCGGCTCACGGTGCGACCGTGACCGGAAGCGCGATCGACGTGTTCGTTCCGTCGCTGCGATAGGCGGTCAGCGCGAGTGACGTCGGGCCGCTCCCGAAACCCTGCGGGAACGGGAACAAGCCTCGCCACATGCCGGCAGCAGTCTGCGAAAGCGCAAGGCTCAGAAGGCCGTCGACCAGCGTTACCCGCACGACGTTCGTTGTCGTCGTCGCACCCACGATTACGGTCTGTCCCGGCGACACCGCGATCGGGCTGAGGTCGGCGTAAAAGATCTTGACCGGATCCGACGGCGCCGCGGTGTTGCTTGCCGGCGGTGCGCCGTAGACAACGGTGTTGCCCCGAACGCTCGGGCCGGTTGCGGCTTCTTGCACCGGCGCTGCGGTCGAGCCGGTGCCGTATGATGCGGGCGTCGGGCCGGCCGGCGGCGGCGGCGGCGG
>PMHP01000039.1 GCA_003158195.1 Vulcanimicrobiota bacterium
GTCGAGTTCGCCAAAGAGAAGGCGGGAACGAAGAACCGGCTGAGCGCCCTGAAGATCGTGGTGCCGCCGCCGATGGTGGCGTTCGCGCACGGGATGGTACCACCCGAAGATAAGGGCGGGTTCGCGGCGCACAAGCTGATCGACGCGATGGAAGCCGCCTCGGATCTCGATTACAAGTTCGGCATCGCGCGCGAAGCACGCTTGTTCACCGAACTCGTCGTCAGCGAACCCGCGCAAGCCGCGATCCACCTGTTCTTCGCCGAACGGGAACTGGGCAAGATCCCCGGGCTTGCCGCGGAGGTCAAGCCGAAGGAAATCAAGTCGGCCGCGGTCGTCGGGGCGGGGACGATGGGAACCGGGATCGCGATGGTGTTCGCGAACGCCGGCATCCCGGTCTCGGTGATCGACGTCAACGTAGAACAGGTCGAACGCGGCCGCAAAAACGTCGCCGACACGTACGAGGGCCAGGCGAAGAAGGGTAAACTCACCGCCGACAAAGCCAAGGAACGCACGGAGAACGTCAAATTTGTCGGCGACTACTCGGCGATTGCCGACGTCGACATCGTCGTCGAAGCGGTCTTCGAATCGATGGCCGTTAAGAAAGAAGTCTTCGCCCAACTCGACAAGGCGGTAAAGCGCGACGCGATCCTCGCCTCGAACACCTCAACCCTCGACATCGACGAGATCGCGAGCTCGACCTCGCGTCCCGAGCAAGTTCTCGGGTTGCACTTCTTCGCTCCGGCGAACGTCATGCAACTGCTCGAGATCGTGCGCGGCGCGAAAACGTCACCCGAGACGCTGACGGCGGCAACCGCGCTAGCGAAGAAACTCAAGAAGAAAGGCGTGATCTCGGGGAATGCCTTCGGGTTTATCGGGAACCGGATGCTCTTCGACTACGCCCGCGAGGCTGCGTTCCTCTTAGAGGAAGGCGCGACGCCGTGGCAGATCGACAAGGCGATTCGGAACTTCGGCTTCCCGATGGGGCCGTTTGCAATGAGCGACCTTTCGGGAATCGACGTCTTCTACAAGATCCGCCAGGAAGCGCCCGATCCCGGATACCGTCAGTCCGATATCGGCATCCGCCTCTACGAACTCGGCCGCTACGGCCAGAAGACGGGCAAAGGCTACTTCATCTACGAGCCCGGCGCGCGCAAGCCGACGCGCGATCCGGAAGTGGAAAAGCTGATCGAGGACGAGTCGAAGCGCCTCGGGATCGCGCGCCGTGAAATCACCGAGCAAGAGATCATCGAGCGCTGTATGTACGCGCTCGTCAACCAAGGCGCCGAGCTGCTCGGCACCGGCGTCGCCCTGCGACCCGGGGACGAGGACATCGCCTGGGTCTTCGGCTACGGCTTCCCCTGGTACCACGGCGGCCCGATGTGGTGGGCCGATACGGTTGGAACCAAAAAGATCTACGACCAGGTTCTGGAATGGCAGAAGACGCTCGGCAAGCATTGGGTGCCGGCGCCCAAACTCAAAGAGGCCGCCGAAAAGGGCGGGTTCGTATCGCATCCCAAACTTGGAGTATCGCAGAACTAATGGCAACTGAAGCAGTTATCGTCAGCGGCGCGCGGACGCCGATCGGCAAGGCGTTTCGCGGCGCGTTCAACATGACGCACGGTGCGACGATGGCCGGCCACGTCATCAAGCACGCCGTCGAACGCGCCGGCGTCGACCCGAACGACATCGAGGACGCGGTCCTCGGCGTCGGGATGCCGGAAGGCGCAACCGGGCATAACCTCGCGCGCAACGCAGTCGTGCGCGCCGGCCTCCCGATCACGGTCGCGGGGACGACGATCAACCGCTACTGCTCGTCGGGTTTGCAGGCGATCTCGTCAGCCGCGCAGCGGGTCATCGTCGATGGGGCGCCCGCGATGATCGCCGGCGGCGCCGAGTCGATCAGCCTCGTGCAGAACAATATGAACATCAAGTTCTACACGGAGGAGTGGCTGATGCGCCACGAGGCCGACCTCTACATGCCGATGATCGAGACGGCGGATCTCGTTGCCAAGCGGTACGAGATCTCGCGCGAGTATCAGGACGAGTACGCCTTGCAGAGCCAAAAGCGCACGGCGGCCGCGCAGCACGCCGGCCGGTTCGATGCCGAGATCGTCCCGCTGCCCGCCTACAAGTACGAGGAAGACAAAGAGTCCGGGACGGTCCGCGAAGTGCTGTTCACCCTCCCGAAGGACGAGGGCAACCGCGAGGACACGACGCTCGAAGGGCTCGCCAAGCTCAAGAGCGCGAGCCTGTTGAACCCAAAATCGACGATCACCGCGGGCAACGCCTCGCAGCTCTCGGACGGCGCCGCGGCCGTCGTGCTCACGAGCTACGACTATGCCGAAAAGCACGACCTCAAGCCGCTGGCGTACTACCGCGGTCTCGCAATCGCGGGGCTCAAGCCCGAGGAGATGGGGATCGGGCCGGTCTTCGCCGTTCCCAAGCTGCTCGAGCGCCACAACCTCAAGGTCGACGACATCGATCTTTGGGAACTCAACGAAGCATTCGCCGTCCAGACGCTCTACTGCCGCGACCAGCTTCATATCGACAACGAGAAGTTCAACGTCGACGGCGGCGCGATCTCGATCGGCCACCCCTACGGCATGAGCGGCGCGCGGATGACGATTCACGGCATCAACGAAGGCCGCCGGCGCAAAGCCAAGTGGCTTGTCGTGACGATGTGCATCGGCGGCGGCATGGGTGCCGCGGGACTCTTCGAGCTGATCAACGACTAGCATCGTGCGCGCGACGGCGGCTGCCCTCGCCGTCGCGCTGGTGGCCGTCTCAACGCCGCTCCGCGCCGAAGACGAGGCCGCCGCGCTGCTCGCCAAACACCAAGCCTACGTCGGCTGGCAGTTTGGCGACGGCACCATCACGTCGCTTCGGACCGAAGGCACGTATAGCAGACTCGGCAAGGATGGTCAGCCGGAAGTGACCTCGACGTTCACCGAAATTCAGCGAGGTGTCGCTCGGCGGCGCGACATCGAAACGAAGCGCGGTAGTTCGGTCGAGGGTTTCACCGGCAGCATCTTTTGGCGGTCGGACGTCAACGGCTTTACCTTACGCGTCCTCGGCGAGCAGACCAAATATTTGATCGCCAAGAGTTTGCTCTTCGATGAGGCCACTGCCCAGATGCCGGGGATCGCGCAAGGAACAAGCACGATCGACGGCAAGCCGTACTCTATCGTTAGGGTCGGCCTCAAAGACCAAGCCTTCCCGATCGATCTCTATATCGACCCGGCCACCGGTAGGTACGGTCGAGCGGTCATTGACCCCGGAGGACGTTACGAAACCACCTTCGACGCGCTCACGTACGCTGACGCACTCCCCGGCAAGAAGCTGATCGCGAGCTGGAGATTTGGAAAAACCGCGGTCGAGCGAACCAAGATTCAAGCGAATGCTCCGGTTAGCGACGATGACCTTCACCCGCCGGCGCAGACTGCGCATTGGGCCTTCACGAACGATCAGCCGATCCCGATCGAGGTAACCGACGAGCGGATCTTCGTGACGGCGAAGATCAACGGCGTTCCGGGGCACTTCCTTTTCGACACGGGCGCCGGAGGAATCTTTGTCTCCGCGAAATTCTCTCGGGCTGCAAACCTGACGCCGATATTGTCCCAGGTCGCGCGCGGCATCGGGCCTTTCGTCTCGAGGCAAGAGCGTGTTAAGGCGGCCACGCTGGATATCGGCGGAAACGTGTTGCACGATGTCATCATGAGTGCCAGCCGCGATAACGGCCGGGACACCTCACAGGAGCAGTTCGACGGCCTCCTCGGATGTGACTTTCTCGCAGGCGCCATCGTCGGCGTAGACCTTCACAAGAAGACGCTCTCCATCAACGATCCGGGCAAGACCGCCCCGGCGGCCGGCTCGGGATTCGTGGTTTCGCCCGACCTCAGCAGCGGGACACCGGTCATTCCGATGCGACTCAACAACACGGTTGACGTGCTGGCCACCTTGGACAGCGGCGATTTTATGTACGTTCTCTTCTCGCCGGATCTCGTTTCGAAATATAAGCTGCGGTTTCTGGTCGATCCGAGCAGCCTCGCCTCCCAGCTGCGCATCGGCGGCGTCGGAGGCGAGGAGACGGGGAGGTGCGGGCAGCTCGGCTCGCTCGATGTCGGACCGATCAACTATCAAGGCCCGCCGGCTTGCGAGCTCCCCACGCTTCACGGCCGCGAGATCCTTGTCGGGTTCGACTTCCTCAAAAACTTCGACCTGGTCTTCGACTACCCGGACGGGCAAATGGTGCTGTACCCGCACAAGTAGCGCCCCGTCGTCGCAACACCAACGCAACTCTCAGAACGGTCGCGAGCCGCCTCCAGGCGGNNTCGCTCCGTATTTATGCCTCTTTCTTGGGGCCCCCGCCGGTCTTCTTGCGGACGGCGCGGGTCGTCTTTTCGAGGCCTTCCTCAAGCGCGGAGGCGCCGGCCTCTACGGCCGAGCTGACGGCCTTGACGGCGCCGCTGACTTTGCGGACGGCGCGCAACGCCCGAGCGGGGTGCTTCGCGAGCGTCGCAGCCTTTTTCGCTGCCTTGCGGAGTGGCGACTTTTTGGCCGTCGACTTCTTGGCGGTCGATTTCTTGGCCGTGGATTTCTTAGCGGACGTTTTGCGGCCGGAGGACTTCTTGGCGGTCTTTTTGCGAGCAGCCAACGGATGGTTTCCTTTCCGAGAACGCGGTTATTACGGTCCTTTCCCATCCAAGCGAGCGTCGAACCGCCCCACGATGAACCGCGGCTCGGCGCGCGGAACGTTGCGGGCATGGCGGTAACGGAAGCGCTCGAGGCCGACGCGTGGGCGGCGGCGGACGCGGCCCAGGTGGAAACCTTTCGCGCGGAATACCGGGCGCGCTTTGCCGGCCGTTTTTACAACGGCCGGCTGCACGCTGCGACGACCTTCGGGATCGGCTTGGGGGCGATCGCGCTCGGCCTCTCGCAGCTCCGGCGCGTCCGGCGGCCCGAACTCGCCGTCGTGCCCGCGGCGCTCGTCTTCGGCAATCTCATCGAGTGGCTCGTCCACAAAGAGCTGCTGCACCGGCTGCGGCCCGGCTTCTTCGTGTTCTACTCGCGCCACGCGCTCAACCACCACCAATTCTTCAACTCCGAACGGATGACGTTCGACGGCCCGGACGACCTTCGGATCGTCTTCTTCCCCCCGTTTGCGATCCTGGCATCGATCGGCGGCACGGCCGCGATCGGCGCCGGCCTCGCGCGGCTCTCCGGTTCGCGCAACGCAGGCCTGCTCTACAACGCGACGAGCACGGCGTTCTACCTGCTCTACGAGGCCATGCACCTGTGCGAGCACGTGCCCGAGACCTCATTCGCCGCCCGCATCCCATTCGTCGCCTTCATGCGCCGCCACCACGCCCACCATCACGACAAGCGCGTCATGGTCGAACGCAACATGAACCTGACTTTCCCGCTCGCCGACGCGCTGCTCGGCACGCTCGATCGGGCCGCGTCGCAGAGTTAAGCGACGGCCTGCTTTTGGCGCACGACCTGCAGGACGACGCAATTGCGGCCCTGGCCCTTGGCCATGTAGAGCGCCCGATCGGCGTATTCGAATAAGATCGGCTCGGAGACGTCGAGCGGGCTGCCGCAATAGCCGATGCCGACGCTCACCGTGAGCCGGCCGCTCGGCGAACCCTCGTGCACGATCCCAAGATCGGACACGCGACGGCGAACGCGCTCGGCGACCATCTCTGCATCGCCGACCAGCGTATCGGGCAAGAGGACCACGAACTCTTCACCGCCGTAGCGCGCGACGCTGTCGCTGGCCCGCACGGCGGACGTGCGGAGTGCCGACCCGACTGCGGCGAGCGCATCGTCTCCGGCGGCGTGGCCGTAGCGGTCGTTATAGGTCTTGAAGTGATCGACGTCGATGATGAGCAGCGCGACGCCGGTCGGCTGCTGGTCGCGTTTTGCGAGGGCACTGATCGCGTCGTCCATGAAGCTGCGCCGATTCGGAAGGCCCGTCAACACGTCGATGGTAGCGGCGAGGTAGAGTCGCCGGTAGAGCGTCGCGACCTCGAGTAAGAGCATCGAAAGCACGACGGTCGCCATGACGAGCGCCTCGAACTTACCGATGTACCACGCGACCGAGTATCGACCGGGCGACCAGATGTTCAGTAGCCCGTCCAAGACCATCGTCAACAGCGCGATGCTCAGCCAGGTCTGCAAGCGCGATAGCCGGCGCGCGCGTAACAGCACGATCGCGATCGCGATCGCGTTGAGCGCTACGATCGGCGCCGCAAAGTCTTTGTACGCCGGACTGAAATGGCCGCCGGCAAGCACGATGATGGGCAGCCAGTCGCGCGCCAGAAAGATCGTCGCGAATAGCGCACCGGCCACGCCGACACTACCCGCCATAAGCCACGCCAGGGCTGCCGGGATGCGCGAACGCGGCAGGCCGGCCGTATCGAGCGACCCATCGATGAGATGGGCGCCCGCAACGGCAAGAGGAAACGCGAGATGCCAGCTGATCCAGAGCCAGATCGAAATCTGCAGATCGCCGTGTCCGACCGGCGCCGGACCGAAAACTCCCGGGAAGAAGAGGAGATAGGGGATCGTCAGCAGCGCCGAAACCAGGTATCCCGCGGCCACGATCGCAAGCGACAGATTCCCCGCCATGTAGAATTGGCTGAGCAACAAGAACGCCGTCAAGAGCTCGGCGAATGCCCACACCGTCGCGCAGATCGCAAGGAACACCGCAATCTTCGGGGCCGCGGCAGCGCCGTGCACGCACCCAAACCAGGTCGCGGCGATCAGGAGCGCGGCGACGACGCAACCGGCAAGCCGCGTGCGGCCGTCGGCGACGGTGACCGTGCCGAACTGCGGGATGGTGCGAAGTAGTGTGTTCTTAGCCACTTGCACCTTAGTTCGGCGCTTTTCCGAAGCCGTGGCGCGATGATCGGTCGCGTTGCTTACGTAGTGACCGATATCATTGCTTGCGCAGTGACCGGCATCACGACCGCCGACGCTTGAGGCCGCATTTGCTACCGCGGTGTTGCTACCTTACGAGCGGCAACACGTCGCTTGGGGCGATTGGATAGAAGCCGAGCACCAGGGTGGCGGCGGCACAGAGCGCGACGCCGAGCCACGGGAGGGCACTCGCGGGGACGAAGCGGCGTTGGATCTGCGTGCCGGTCGTGCGCGCGTACATGACGCGCACGATCTTGAAGTACGCGTAGGCCGAAATCGCCGTGCCGAGGATCAGCAGGCCGGCGAGCCAGGCGTAGCCTGCGTTGACGGCGCTCGCAAGGATCAGAACCTTCCCGGTAAATCCAGCCGTCGGCGGCAAGCCCGCAAGCGACAACAAAAAGAACGTCATCGCGCCCGCGAGCACGGGTTGCCGGTAGCCGAGGCCGGCGAACGACGACAGGTGCGAGCCTTCGTCGCGGTCGCGCGAGAGGAGTGCGACGACGGCGAACGCGCCGAGGTTCATAAATGTGTACGCACCGAGATAGAAGATCGCGTAGCGCAAGCCTTGCGCCGTCGTTCCGGCCAGGGCTGCGACGATGTAGCCGAGTTGCGCGATCCCGGAATACGCGAGCAGCCGCTTGATGTCGGTCTGGGCGAGCGCGGCGACGTTTCCCACGATCATCGAGAGCGCAGCCACGACCCACAGCGGTAAGAGGATCTGGTGTGCCTGCGGCGCGGGCAGCGCCGCGTAGGCGAACCGGGCCAAGACCGCGAGCACGCCGGCCTTGGTGACGACGCTCATGAAGGCGGTCACCGGGAGCGGCGCACCTTGGTAGACGTCGGGCGTCCAAACGTGGAACGGCACGAGGCTCAGCTTGAAGCAGAGGCCGATCAAGAACAGTCCGCAGCCCAGATCGAAGAGCGGCGTCGATGCGTGCGGACCGGCAAACGCCGCGAGCGCGACGCTGCCCGTCGCGCCGAACAACAGCGCCATCCCGTAGAGCATGAACGCGGTCGCCGTCGACGACAAGATGAAATATTTAAGCGCCGACTCGCGCGAACTCGGCCACGAGCCTAAGGCGCACAAGCAATACAGCGCAAGCGACAACAGCTCGAGCCCAAGGAAGATCGTCAGCAAATTCGCGGCGCCGGCCATCAGCATCGCGCCGGTCGCGCTCCACAACATCAGCGCGATGCCGGCGCCGGCTTGATCGTCGCGTCCCAGCCTTGCGGCCATCAAGAGCGAGAAGATCGCAGCCACGACGACGATCTCTTCGAAAACGATCGCGAAGCCGCCGTTGACGAACGCGCCGCCGAAGGCCGCAAAGGGGTGATGCCAGCCGGCCAGCGCGTAAACGCCCGCGAGTGCGAGCCCTGCAATCGCAATCAAGATACCGGAGAGCCGCCGCATCTTTCGCGGGAGCCCGAGATCGGCAATCAGCACGACGAGCGCGGTAACGCCGACCGTGATCGTCGGCAGGATCGCAACCCAGTCGGCGTTTCCGTACGGGATGACGAGCGGCGGCGTCACTTGATCACCGCGACGACGGGCACGCCGCCCGCTAGCGACGATACCGGGACCACGCGTGTGGCGGCAACGGGTCCGGGGAAGACGCCGAGGAGCACGAGCGCGAGCACGATCGGCGCGAGCGCCAAGACTTCGAGCGGGGAGAGGTCCTCGCGCTGCGGGACGTCCGGTACTTCGGGACCCTGCATGATCGTCTGGAAGACGCGCAGCATGTAGGCCGCGGCGATGACGATCGGCACCAATGCGACGATCGTCTGCCACACGTAGCCCGCCTGGTAAACGCCCGTGAGGATCAGGATCTCGCCCGCAAAACCCGCGAGTCCGGGCAAACCGAGCGCGGCCAGGCTGACGATCGTCAGCGCGCCGGCGAGGCGCGGGTTGCGCGCCCCGATCCCGCCGAGTCGCGAGAGCAGCCGCGTGTCTTCGCGCGTCTCGACCTCGCCGAGCGTCACGAAGAGTCCCGTGCTAAAGAGCCCATGCGCGACGATGTACACGATGCATCCGCCGAGCGCGACCGGATCGAAGCTGAAGATTCCAAGGACGACCAGCCCGAGATGCGAGAGCGACGAGTACGCAACGACGCGCTTGGCGTCGTCCTGCACGAGTGCCGCGAGCGCCCCGTAGACGAGCGCGATCAACCCGAGCGCGATCCCCAGCGGCGCAGCCGCGCGCATCGGCCCGGGCAACAGCTGCGTGCCGACGACGATGAATCCGTAAAGACCGGCCTTCGATTGCACCGCACTCACGACCGCGGCCATTGGAGCCGGAAGATCGGCGTACGTCTCGGGCATCCACGTGTGGAACGGCCAAACGGGCGTCTTGACGAGAAACGCGAATGCGATTCCCGAAAAGATCCAAAACGCCCACACCGGGGAGATCGGCCCGACCAGCGACGCCGCCTTGCCGATCACGTCCGTCGAACCCTCCGCGATACCGTAAGCCGCCGTCGCCAGCAGCAATGCCAGGCCGCCGCTGAGGTTGTAAACGAGATAACGCCAGGCGGTCGTACTGTTCTTCGAGACCGGCCATGCGACCAGGATCAAAAACACCGGGAGCAGCATCAGATCCCAGAAGAGCGCAAACAAGAGCAGATCGCGCGCGACGAAGACGCCGGTCATCGCTCCGAGCAGAATCAGCATCTGGGCAACGAAATCGCGCATCCGCGGCACGCGTGCCGCCATCAGCGCGCAACCGCTCGAAAGCTCGAGCAACAGGACGATCCAGTACCCCGGGCCGCCCAGCCCGACGTGAAAGCTCGCCGAAAACGGACGCTGCAGCCAGAAATGGGACTCGTCGGGTGCGCCCGCATTTGCGACCGCGACGGCGAACGCGCCGAACGAAACGACGACGCCGATCCATTTTGCGGCTGCCTCGGCCGAACGTGGCAGCGTGTATAACAGCAACCCGGCCACGATCGGAACGACGACGAGCGCGGCGATCATCGGGACGCTCCGAGCGTTGCGAAGTAGGCGATGAACAGCGCGGCACCGATGACGATCGTAAGCGCGTAGCCGCGCACGAGACCCGTCTGCAGCTTGCGGAAGATGACGCCGAGCGCCCCGGCGATCCAGACGACGTCGCGCACGCCCGCGTCGATCACGTGCGGATCGACGAAACGCGAGATCGCGACCCCGAGCGCTTGCGCCGGGTGGACGATCGCCGCCTCGATCGCGTCGTCGAACCAGAACGCGTGGACGAGCGCGGGCGGCATCCGGACTGCCTCCGCGCGCAGGCGCTCGATTGCGCCGGCCTGCGCGGCCGGCGTACCGTAACGGAGGTACGCGATCACGATGCCTGCGGCCACGAGCAGCAGCACGAAGATCGACGAAGCCCATTCCGGAACCGGCAATATCGGCCCCGCGACGTTATAGCTCGTGCCGAAGAGCGTTCCGAAAAAGCGCGACCACGGGCTCGGGCCGCCGAAGCTGACGCTCGCGTATCCCGCCGCGATCGTCGGCACGATCAGGATCGCGACCGGCAGCTGCATCACCCAATCGGGAGCGTGCGAATCGTGACCCTCCGCCTCGGCGTGCGTGACCGCCGCCGGCGGCATCGCAAGCCGCTCGTTCGGCACCCCTCCGCGGTACGGCCCGAAGAACGTCACGAAGAGCATGCGGAACATGTAATAGGCCGTGATCCCCGCGGTCAGCACGCCCGCGACGTACAGCCACGGATGTCCGTGTTCGAGCGCCCCGTAGATAACGGCGTCCTTCGAGTAGAAGCCCGACGTCAGCGGGAAGCCGATGATCGCGAGCGTCCCGATGAGCATCGCCCAAAACGCAAACGGCATGCGTTCGCGCAACCCGCCCATCTTGCGCACGTCCTGCTCGTCGTGCAGCGCGTGGATGATGAGGCCGGCGCCCAAGAACAGCTGCGCTTTGAAGAACGCATGGGTGAAGAAATGCAGGACGCCCGCCTGGTATGCGCCGACGCCGACCCCCATGATCATGTAGCCGATCTGCGACATCGTCGAGTAGGCGAGAATGCGTTTGATGTCCCATTGTCCGACGCCGAGGATCGCGCCCAGCACCATCGTCGTCGCGCCGACGACCGCGACGAGTTCCTGGGCCGTCGGTGAGAGGCTGTAGAGCGGAGCGAACCGCGCGACGAGGTAGACGCCCGCGGTGACCATCGTCGCCGCATGGATCAGCGCGGAGACCGGCGTCGGGCCCTCCATCGCGTCGGGCAACCACGTCTGCAGCGGGACTTGCGCCGATTTCGCCGCCGCCCCGACGAAGAGTCCGACGCAGACCGCGATCAAAACGCCGACCGGAAGCGTCCCCGCCTTCGCGAAAATGTCCGCGAACGCGATCGAGCCGGTCGCCGCGTACAGCGCGAAGACGGCGAACATGATCCCGACGTCGCCGAAGACGTTGATCACGAAGGCTTTCTTGGCCGCCGCCACCGCGCTTGGCTTGTAAAACCAAAAACCGATTAAGAAGTATGACGCCAGGCCCACGAGTCCCCAACCGATGAGCAACCCGACGACATTGTCCGAAAGCACGAGCGTCAGCATCGCGAACACGAAAAAGTTCATGTAGGCGAAGAAGCGGGCGAAGGCGCGGTCTCCGTCCATGTAGCCGATCGAGTAGACGTGGATCAGGAAGCCGACGCCGGTGATGATTAGCGACCAAATCAGCGAGAGCCGATCCAATTGCAGCCCGAAGCTCCAGCCGGGCAGCCAACTGACGAGCGGTACGTGCAAGCCGCCCGGCGCGGTAGCGCTCCCCCACAGCGCGCAGGTTGCCAAGAACGACGCGCCGATCAGTGCCGAGCCGATCGGTCCCGACCACGAGCGCAGCTGCGGGCCGAGCGTCCAGAGCAGGACGGCGCCGAACAGCGGCACCAGCCAGATGAACTCGAGCATCAGCCTTTGAGCAGCGCGGCTTCGTCCGCGTCGACGTGCGGGAGGTTGCGGAACGCGACGGCCACGATCGCCAAGCCGATCGCCGCTTCGGCCGCCGCGACCGTGATCACCAAAAAAGCGAAGATGTGGCCGACGTTGTTCAGCCACGCCCGCGCGTAGGTGACCAGGGCCAGATTCGAAGCGTTGAACAGCAGCTCGATCGACATCAGCATG
>PMHP01000198.1 GCA_003158195.1 Vulcanimicrobiota bacterium
GCAGAGCAGCAGGCGGGAAGCGACACTACGCTGGACCCGTTGGTCACGGTTGCACCGATTCTTCCCTATGCCGGACTGTCGGCGAAGCGTGAACGCTCGATTCGATCGGGCTTGCGTCTGAGCGCCTTCCCAGTCGTCGGCAACGGCCAAGTCCCCGAAGGCTACGTCGATCTCAATGCGATGACGTGCGTGCATTACACGCTCGTCCTCGTCGAACAACGTGTTGCGGCCCTCAGTCGNNGAAGCGCCGTCCAAGAAGTCCGCGCGAGTCAAAGTGGCGATGACGCTGGAAGACGGCGAGACGCTCGTCCTTGATGGGAGCGCGCCGGCTCCGCGCCCGGCTCGCCAGGCCCGAGCGCGGCGCGCGCCATCGTCCTTCAGGGGGCTAGGCCTCCGAGACCAACGCGCGCCCCGGCAGTCGCACCAGCAATAAATGGGTGATGGCCGGCATTTGCGGAGGCAAATGCTAGCGACGAAAATTAGGTGTCTGATTCGAGGTCGTCGGGCTGAAAAGCGGCGCGGGGTCTTGCCGATCCCGCCGGCAAGGGGACGTTTCAGCTACGGGCTCGTGCTACGGTGGCCTCGTTTCGATGCCACGAAAGGAGCACGAGNNGTTCCGGACCTAACGGGGGACTGGAGGTTGACCTCGGGCGGGGAGCCCGGAGTCATCCACATTCATGCCACTAACTCGTCGAGCGGCTACCCGACGCTCACCAACCATTTCGTCTCTGGGGCGGCCTGTCCGTACGGCGACACGCGAAGTCAACTTTTCGACTCGATTGCGTTCCAGAACAGCGACACGTTCAGCGGTCAAATGGAGGTCTGCACGCACGCCAAGGTCCTCGTCGAGAAGTGTCGTCTCTCTAGTAAGTTCACGGTGCACTACACAACGACGTCGATCTCCAAGATGTCGATCATTGGAACGCTGACCGCCGAGTGGTACGACGCAGTCAAAGGCGATGAGTGCAAATTCTCTCGTAATGCGAGTAAGGATAGCCAAAAGCCGTTCACCCTGACGCGGGCGGACTTTAACCCCTGCCCCGACGTGGACGCGATCAAGGCCTATAGCAAGGACTCGAACCGGGCTGTCGGGGTCATTCAAACGGCGATTGGTTCGGGGCGCATTTCGGACCCGCAAGTGTTGGCGGGGCTTTCGCAGACGCAAGCAGGACTCAACTCGATTTCGCGTGTGTTGGGGNNCAGATCAACAACGCTGGGTGCGACAGCATGGCGGAAGCGGGAGGCTTCGACAATCTCTTCCGTACGGCGGGTCAGCTCGGTGGCACGTTCAGCCAGGTTCCGGGGTTGGGGCCTCTGTTCACGTTGCTTTCGAACGATCAGAACTTCTTTCAGGCCGTGTCGGGTAATTTAAATCCGGAGCAGCGATGGGCGGATCAGTTCCAATACGTCGACGGCTATATCCCGAACTGTCCGCATTAGGCGGCCCACTGCTGGGATGGGAACGACGAGCGTAGCCCACTGTACAATCGACCGACTATAGCAGATCGCGAACTCGTCGGCGGTCAAACCCGCGCTCTTCAGGATGCTTGCGAGGAGGCCGCGAGGCACATCTCGTCGTTCCAGGATAACGTGCGAGCCGGCTCTCCTCTCGACTCAACGCCGCTAGTCGTCCAGACGCGCGACCATTTGCGGCGGCAGGCTCGAGCGATCGACGTAGACGCCATCGGCGAGCACAACGCTAACGGATTCTGGTAGCCGTCCGACGATAGGTGGCGGCAAAGGACGTCGGGACGGCGGAAGCAGCCACGGTTCATCCGACTCGTTGTCATCGACCGGCATGCGGACGCCCAATATCCGACCGGACTCTTGCGCTTCCCGAACCAGTTCTGAAACGGCCTCCGGGTCCATCCGCGGCAACGACGCGAGGAAAGCCCACTGATCCTCGTACGGTTGAAGGCTTGCCCAAGGTGCGGGGCCCACGTTAGAGTTACATGTAACCGTAAAAGGACGAGGTACCCGGTGTCGACTTCCCCGCAATCCCGAGACAAGGTCAGCGCCCACCGCGCGCGCTTGCGCAAGCAAGGGCTGCGGCCGATTCAGATTTGGGTGCCGGATGTGCGATCGCCGGCGTTTGCGACGGAAGCTCGCCGGCAGTCGTTGGCAGTGGCCAAGAGCCGTTATGCGAAGCGCGACCAGGCGTTCATTGAAGCGATCTCGGATTGACCCGACAATTCAAACGCGGCGAGATATGGACGGCCGCGGGCGGGAAGGACTACGCCGGGAAACCGCGGCCCGTTGTCGTCGTTCAGGATGACCGCTTCGGCCTAACTGACTCGATAACGATCTGCGCGTTCACGTCCGACCGGACGGACGCTCCTCTCTTTCGACTGCGTGTCGAGCCGGACGAAGACAACGGCCTACGAGGCGCTTCCAGCCTGATGATTGACAAGCTAACGACCGTGGCGAAAGCGAAATTAGGGAAACGCGTGGGGCACTTAGCGAACCGAGACATGCTGCGGGTCAACCGGGCGCTGCTTGTTTTTCTCGGTATCGCGGGCTAAGATTCGGCACCGTCGCGAACCCGGGCTCTACGCCGGGCTCGGGCCTTTCAGGCGTGCACGCGCCCGGGCGACTGCGCCCTCGACATCCTGAACTCGCCGCGCCTCGAGTTCTTCGTCGGCGCGCGTCTTCGCATGTCGAATCGCCTCCCGCAGATCAGTTGCGGCGAGCCGTTCCCCGCAGTCGCAGAGCTTCCAGAGGTTTAGATGAACGAAAGACCAGCCGCCGTTACCGCCCAGCGCGGCGAATCCATCTTCGGTGACGACCTTGATGACCTCGGCGCGAAGCGCCCGCTCGTCCTCGCTCTGCGGTTCCTCCGTCCAATCGATCGTCGTCATGGCCATGCATTCGAGCTGACGCTTCAGCGCCGCCTTGTGGATACTTCCGCGTGGCAGCCGTCGAGCACCCTTGAGCAGTCACCGCCGCGCTCGACCTCGTAACGGGTTTTCGGATCCGGGCTTCGGATTCGTACGGGTAAATCGTACGGTCGTCCGTGGTCGCGCGTGCGGGTCAGGCGCAGAATGGCGGCGGAGGATCGTTTCATGCATCGACGTTTCGCTGGTTTCTGCGTTGCTTTCAGCCTTTGTGCNNCCGTTCCGGCGGCCACGGCCGTTCCGGCTGACGCCGGTGAGTCGATCGCCGCGAAGATTGCCGGTGGCGACCGGACGACGTTCTCGCAAGCACAGGATGACGAAGACGCGATAACCGCGAGCCCGAGGACCGTCGTCTTCAAGTCGTTGCAATCCCAAAGCGTGACCGTGACGGTCAAAAAGGCCACGACGGTCTATGCCGGCTCTTCTGATCCGGCCAGCGTTTCGATTGCACCGGGAGAACTGCCGGTCACGAGCCCCGGCGGCGGTACGCTTGCGTTTGTCCTTACGCCTCACGCCGGTGCTCGCCCGGGAGCGCTCGTGTGTTTCTTGACGAGCGATTGGCATTTTACGTGCATCGTCGCCGTAATTGGGCCTATAAGCTCACCGTCTCCGACACCGACGCCGACNNCCGACTGCGACGCCCGTGCCCGTCATCAGCTTCAATCCAGGCTCGCCGCTAACGACCTCCTACTCGGCGGGGAACGTCGACGTATTCGTAAGCGACGGCGTATCGACCGATTTTACTCTCTTACATTGCACAGGCACTGGCAGCTCAATTTGCGAAGCTTCTGATTCAGGCGATTATTCATGTGGTAATGGAGAGGCAGCGGCGGACGTTGAGGGCTTCTTTAAGAATTCATCCGGAGCGTTTTATTTCAGAATCCAGCCGGTTGCTAGCGGCGCGACGACGGCCACGTGTACGCTGACGATCCTGGGCAGTGCGAACGACGAGGCTACGTATACCGTCAATTTCTCCGGCAGTACGTAGCAAACGACGATACGGCGCCGCTCCTAAGCACGCCGAAGTTGGCGCAAGAGCGCCGGACCCGAGACCGGCGTTCCGCTGTACGAATGGATTAGTTCGATCGTGCGCGCGTTTGCGGGCGCCGGGACGCCGACGCGCGTTCCGAGTCGCACGATGGCGCCGCAGAGATCGTCGATCTCGGTTGGGCGGCCCCGCCGTAGATCGTCGGCCATCGAGGAACTCGCTTTCGGATCGATGGTCGCCATCCGCCGGGCGAGTATGCGAAAGAGCACGTTTGGAAGCGGTAACAGGCGAACGAGCGTTGCGAGCGGGATTGCTAGGACCTTCGCCGGCTCGATGCCGGCTGCGTGAAGCACCGCGAGTCCTTCGGTAATCAACCGAGCCCACGCGCGACGGTAGTTGCGATCGGCGAGCTCGTCGCGCAGCGATAAACCGGAGAGCGCGTTTACCGGATTGTTGAGGTTAACGAGCAGCTTTCCCCACTGAACCGGCAGCATGTCGGCTTCGAGTCGCACGGGGACGCCGGCGCGCGCGAATGCGTCCGTCAACGCGCGCGTTTTTGGCGTATCGGCGAGATAAATGACGCCGCCGCCGGTCGCGCGGCGCACATGCGCGTCGCCGAGCCATACAACGTTGAACGGTACCATGCCGGCGATCACGTCAGCGCTCGGGGCCACGCCGCGGATACGCTCGACGTTGTCGACGCCGTTTTGGAGCGAGACGATACAAATCCCAGCGCCGAATGCGTCGGCGATCTCCTGCGCCGCCGTGATGGTCGCCGGGCCTTTGACGGCGAGCAGGACGATGGGGTCCTCGCCGGCCGTCAGTTCCGCCGCCTCACGTGCCGATTCTACGCACGTGAAGCGCTCGGGCGCGACGTGCGCTTCGAAGCCGCTCACGTCGCTTACCGTCAATCCGGCGCGTTCGAGGGGCTCGAGCGTCGCGCGGCGCCCGGCGAAAACGACGCGCTCGCCGGCCGCTGCGAGCCGGGCCCCGAAGTAACAGCCGATCGCACCGGCTCCGACTACCACGAACGTCATCGCGGCATTCGGTTGGGGCCGCGGAGCGAGAGTCCTGCGCGAGCGAAGCCTCCGCATTACGTGGCGGAATCCGGACGGCGTTGGATGAACGGTGCACCGATGACGAGCGGCGGCGTTGGTGGCTTCCGGACAGTGCTTGGCCTCGTTTGCATGGCCGGACTGTTGCTGGGTGGGCCTGCTGCAGCTGGGCCGGCGGCCGAGAGCCGGGACTCGCGTACTCTGACGAAGGCCGAGCAAATGACGTTTCTGCCCTTGGCCTGTCCGAACGGGGTCTACGAACCGAAGGTCGGGACCCACTGCGCGAAGTTGAACGGCTATGCGAAGGCGCCGGGCAACGTTGCGGACTTTGGTTTGACTTCGATCGCCTACGGAAGCTTTACGAAGGCGGGCGCGGATCAGGCCTACCTTTCGTACTTTACGATGGCTGAACCGCACGCGAATAACTTCGGCGGCGGAATTCTTTTCGAGCGTTCGGGTTCGGTCTGGAAGTTGATTAGGTGGTATCCCGGCGGGGAAATGGATCGGTGCGTGGCGTTGCCGGGCGGTGGCACGCAAAAAATGCTTTGCCTCAGCGGATATACTGCAGAGGGCGAAAACAGCAGCGCGGTCGCGGTTCAGGCGTTGCCGGGCGCCCCGGACGTCCTGATACGCGTTGAAGACGCCCGCAACGAAGACGCTTCTTCTTCGTCCGGCTCGGGTTGTGGGACGGTTGCGTCTTACAAGGAACGCGTCGTTTCCATCGACTCGCTGAAGCGTTCGGTGCAGCCGGGTTTCTTTGCCGAATCCGTCGTGACGTATTTGACGCCACGGGAGTGGTACGACGGTTGTAAAGCCAGACGATTGGATAACGTCAAAGGGGAAAAAGCGACCGTCCGCTATGCGCTAAAGAACGGACACGTCACCTTTCAGTCACCGATCCCGATCGAGCCGCCCAGTCCTTAGACGGCAAGCGAAGGAGCGCAAATGGCCGAGTATCGGATCGCACAAGTCAATATTGGACGGATAAAGGGGGCGCTCGAAGGAGAGGTCATGGCCGGCTTCGTTGCTCGGTTGGACGAGATCAATGCACTCGCCGACCGCAGCCCGGGGTTCGTGTGGCGGTTACAGACTGAGGAAGGGAACGCAACGTATCTCCGGCCCTACTACGACAATCGGATATTGGTCAACATGTCGGTCTGGGAGACGCCTGAGGCTCTCAAGCACTTTGTTTATGAGACGGCCCATATAGAATTGCTTCGGCACCGGCACCAGTGGTTCGAGAAGTTTTCGAATGCGTATAGTGCCCTTTGGTGGGTTCCGAAAGAGCATCGTCCGGGGGTCGACGAAGCTAAGACGCGGCTTGCGTATCTCGACGCGCATGGGCCAACGCAATTCGCGTTTACATTTAAGACGGTCGTTCCGGCCGACGAGGGGTTTCAGCGCAGCATTAAGTGGGAGAGTTTTCAGCCGTGTCCGGTTGGGTAGGAGACGGCATCTCGTCCATGTGGTAGGTGGCGCTTCGACTGCGCGC
>PMHP01000055.1:0-30560 GCA_003158195.1 Vulcanimicrobiota bacterium
GCCAACCTCATCGATTACTGGATACGCCATCACATGAGGCGCGAAGGACGAGCGTGGCTCGAATACGCGCTTACTTGCGAGGACGCAACCTTCAATGCCGATCTACGGGCGCGAGTTCGGCTCGCGCTCTGGGACCTGCAACCCGTTGGCGAAGCCCGCGCCGGACTAAAATTGGGTCTCGAAGCCCTCGAAGCGATCGGTGCAGACGGGGACGAACGCTTGTCGGCCCAGGCCTCGTTCTGCATCGGGAAAATCTATGCAGATCTTAGCGACCTCGCGGCCGCCAACCAGTATATGCAAGCGGCGGAGACCAAGGCCGAGAGCTGCGCGGACCAGCGGGCATTAGCACACATCTGCAACATGCAGGGCATGATCGCGACTCTCGGCGGCGATCACGCAAGCGCGATTAGGTTGTTCACCCGATCGGAGCATCTTTTCCAGCGTGTCAATCGCGAAGTTCGAGCCATTATCCCCCTCGGAAATTTGGCCGAAGTCTATAACGTACAGGGCGACCCCCGACAAGCGATCGACTTCGCTAAGCGCGCACTCGCGATTGCCGAGCGGAACGGCGAGCCGGTAGAAAGCTCGTGGCTTCTCTCTAACCTCAGCTCATACTATCTCGAACTCGGGGATCATGATTCGGCGGCTTCATTCACGCGCGATGCCCTGCCGATGGCGCTCGACGTCGGGGATGAGTGGCAAGTCATCTGGTGCATCGAAACCTACGCTCGCGTTGCACTCGCGCGCGGCGACAGCAAAGTCGTGGCCTTGCTCTTGGGATATGCAGACGGACGCTTGGCGACGATAAATCTTCCGCGTCAACCGGTCGAGCAGCAGCACAAGGACAACCTCACTCGGGATTTACGAGCAGCACTCGGTCCCGAGCGCCTCGAGCGCTATCTGACGGAAGGCCAGTTACTGTCGCCCGAAGCGATGCTCGCTCTGGTTTGTTCCCGCACCTCAGAGGCAGTCCCCAATCCCCGCTTGGCGTCCTAGTTAAGATTCGCGAAACGTTCCAACTTCAGCGTTAAAGTACACGAAACGGGAACAACGTTGTCGATGCCGATCGTTCTCTTGCTTTTGATCGCTTTCGTGCAGCCTGCAATGACGTCGCCGCCGGTGCCGACGGCGACCCAGGCCGCCGGTCCCCCCCGCCGCGACACCGGGGTCGCCGGGCTGCCCGCAAGTTTCGGCGAAGCTGCTCGGCACGATCGATACGAAGGTCGTCAGCGCGGGCGCCGTGTTCGCTTTCGCGACCGTCGCGGCGGCGACGTTCGAGGGCCGTGACATTCCAGTGGGCACGCCGGGCCAAGGCATCGTTGCGACGCTCGACCATTCGAAGAGTCGCGGCGAATCGGGATACCTCGTGCTCGAGGCGCGCTATCTCGAACTCTCCGACGGGACGCACGTGCCCGCGATGTTCGTCCCCGGCGGAGACGGGCGCTCCGATGCCTTCGTGCGCGCCGGGAGCTCGGATGCGCCCTCGCCGCTCGGCTATATCCCCTACGTCGGCACCGCCGCCTCCATTTACGATTACTTCCATCACGGCAAGGACGCGGCGGTCGTGGCCGGCGCACCGCTCGCCCTTGTGCTCGGCGACGGGTATTTCCGCGGAACATGTTACGTGCACGCGCGCTGATCTGCGGTGAGACCCGCGACGCGAATCTCGTCCGGCTGCGCTAATTTCGGCGCCTCGATGGGAAGAGTTGCGTCAGGACGGTTCGTCCTATCCTTCGGAGGAGTTTGCGGATGACGTCAGTCGCTGCTCGTCCCGCGGCCGCCCAGCGGCGAGCGCTCATCGCTTCGGGCTTTGGCTGGGGCCTCGACTCCTTCGATTTCTATCTCTACGTCTACGGCCTGCCGGCCATCTTGCTGACCTTCGGTCTGAGCAAAGCCGCCGGCGGATTGCTCGCGACGTGCACGCTCGTCGCGAGTGCCGTCGGCGGCATCGCGATGGGGACGCTCGCCGACCGTATCGGACGCAAACGCACGCTGATGCTCTCGATCGGCTGCTACGCGATCTTCACGTTTCTGAGCGGCATCGCCGCAAACTACGCGCAGCTGGCGATCTTTCGGACACTCGAGGGTCTGGGCTTTGGCGGCGAATGGGCCGTCGGCTCGGTGTTGATGTCGGAGTGGGCGGAGCCCGATCGCCGCGGCCGGATGCTCGGGTTCGTGCAAGGCTCGTGGGCAATCGGATGGCTTGCCGCCAACCTCGCGTTTCAAATCATATCTTCGATCACCACTCCCAATCCGGGTTGGCGCTATCTCTTCTTTCTCGGGATCGTCCCGGCACTATTCGTGCTCTATATTCGGCGCAACGTCGAGGATCCGCCGGTGTATGTCCAGACCCGTCGCACGGGCGACGCGTTCGGCGCCTCGCTCGCCGGCATCTTCGCACCGGCGGTCGTTCGCACGACGGCATTCGCATCGCTGCTCGCCATTGGGGTTCAAGGCGGGTACTATGCGCTGTTCACCTGGATGCCGACGTACCTGACGACGCAGCGGCACATGCCTGCGGTCACGAGCGGAAGCTACCTCTACTTTCTCATCGGCGGCTCGTACGTGGGCTACGTCACGGCGGGCTACATCAACGACGCGATCGGACGCAAGCGCACGTTCGTGATCTTTTCGCTGTGTTCCGCCGTCATGGTGCCGCTCTATCTCTTTGCCGTCGTCGCCGATTGGCAGCTGCTCATCGCCGGACCGCTGCTTGGATTCTTCGCTTCGGGAATCTTCAGCGGGTTTGGTCCGTACTTGAGCGAGTTATTTCCGAACGAGGTGAGGGGCGCGGGGCAGGGGTTTTGTTACAACCTCGGCCGCGGCGTCGCGGGAATCGGGCCGTTCGCGATCGGCTGGCTCTCGGTTCACTACGTCATCGGCACGGCGATGACGGTCGTCGCCGTGCTCTCCTACCTTCTCGCCGTCGTCGCGGTCGCGTTTCTTCCCGAAACGCGCGGCAAAGCGTTCGTCGCGGAAGAACCGTCGTCGCGGTGAGCGATCGCACGTTCGTCGATCCTCCGCTTGCGGCCGAACTCACGCGCGGATTTGTCGACCTGCACGTGCATACCGGGCCCGACGTGTACGGCCGTTCGCTCGTGCGCAGTTGCACATACGGTCGCTCCAACGCTGGCTGAAGCACAACGGATCGAGGAGATAGTCGCGGGATTCTTTCGCGTCGGTACCGACCCAGTCTCGCCGGCGAGCTTCGAGCCCGAGCTGCTCTGGACCGTAAACTCCCCCGATCTTGGATCGAACCGACCCCGGCAGGACTGATCGCAACGTGGGCAACGTTGCTTCCGAGCGATGACCCTTTAAGCTACGGGTATTTGGCGATTAGCTTGCCGAAGAGCGGCGGCCCCTCGCGCATGATCGTATCGCAGCCTAGCGCTTTGCCGGCGAAGATGCATGGAAACTGCTCCGGCGACAGTTTCTCGATATCCGCGTTGAACAGAGCCGTGAACGTCTTGCGCGCGTCGGCGGCGTTCTTTGCGCGCTCGGCCGTATTGCCCTCGGCGGCGAAGCGCGCGTCCATCTCGCGATACGCGCCTCCCGCGATTGCGAGGAATTGCAGCATCGCCAGGCGCTGCGCGTTCGTTCGCAGCGCACCCTCGGCCTGTAAGACCGAGACGAGCACCGTGCATGTTCCGCGGACGTTACGCCGCGCTTCGCCCGGATCGACCGTGACGTTGCGGCCGACGGCGTACAAGCTCTCGACCACATAATTGCAGCTGCTGCCCAGGCTGAGCTCGGGCATTTCTTCACTCTTGACCGTCCGCACGTAGTCGCGCACGCGCGCGCGCATGTAGCTTTCGATTTTCGGAATGGGCACGCCCGGGAAGTACTGCGCTTGTGCACGCTCGGCAATCAGGGGAACGGCGTCTTCGCTCTGATTGGGAACGACGCTCATGACGGGCGGCTGCAGGCCTCCGCCCGCGGCTTGGTCCGCCATCATGTCCTCGCTGAGCAAAAACGAACGCATCTGCTCTTGACGCTTCATCATCACCGCGAAGTTGTGGTTCTCGACCGCGGGGCCGGAGCCCGAGACCCACGCTCCGGCGGACAGCGGGCTCCACGGGTTTTCGCGGATGTCCACCTGGGCGTGCGCGGACGCAAAAAAGAGCACGCTAAGGCATGCTCCAAGAGCCGGCAAAAGGGTAGCTCGTTTCACGGAGTTCCTCGCAGAATCTTGGATATTGGTGGAGCTGTCGGGGAACTGCCCCCCGAGTCCGAATCGCCGGACCAGCGCTTTCTTCAGGCTTAGCTTCGAGTTTGTCTTAGACCGCCGAGCGTTTCGAAGCCGAACTTTCGGCGGCCGCAGCTCCCTGAATTTCGGAACGGTTCGCAGAGCGTACTTCCCGTCCTAGCCGGACTTGTTGACGGAGGCGAGACGGATCCGGCTACCCTCTCGCGCTCCGTCGCTAACCTAGATTAGGCAGCGAGTGCGTAGTTGTTGTTCGCGTGTATACGCGTTGCGATCGTTTTAGGAGGGCTCGCAACTCCGCCTGCTTACGTTGACCACGGACTAACTCGTCGAAGCTACTCAGCCCCATGACGGACGAACGAGCCGGCCTCGGCCGGCAACGCTCATCGTACCACAACCCGCCAAACGCTCTCCGGGTGGCACCGTCCCCTGCGCCTAGAGCTGAACGCGTAGGCCGACCCCGATCGAGCTCGCATTGATGCCGCCGAGCGCGGGCAACTGCCGATAGGTCGCCTGGAGCGAGAAATTGACGCCGCCTGGGAGCGAGAGGAAGCGGTCGCCGGCGAAGATGTTCGTTCCGATGCCCGTCCCGGTTACCGACGGAGCGCCCGGGTACGCGAGGTTGGCGGTAATGTGGTAGACGGAAAGACCCATGCCCGCATACAGCGGCGTCGTCAGCCGGCCGGCGAGACCGAAGCCGAATGCGTTCAGGCTGCCGCCGTGGTTTGTGCCATTGGCGTCGTCGAACTGAAACGACGCCTGAATCGGCACGACCGGCGCGTTGATGAAATCATAGTTGAGGCCGAGGTCGTACTGCGCGTCCCCGCCGGCATTGCGCGCATTCGTCTGTTGCGGGAACTGCCCACCGATCTGTAGCGATATCGGCGCGTCGGCGAGCGCCGGCGCAACACAGGCAAGCGATAGCCAGACAACTGCGACGAAGCGAACCGGAGATTTGAAATAAAGCATGCGTCCGCATACGCACGCCGCGCGGCCGCGACCTTCTCAGCTTAACCGCGAAGTCCGTTCCGCAACGGAACGCTCGCTCGTCGAATAAAGATAGCCTTGACCATGCATGCAGCCGAGTTCCAACAACGCATCGCGTTGGCGTACCGTCTCGACGCCTTCGGCAACGACTCCAAGCTCGAGCGATCGCGCAAGCTCGACGATCAGACGAACGATGGTTGGCGCGGCGAGCGATCCATCCGCACCGCCGACGAACGTCCGATCGATCTTGACGCCATCGATCGGCAAGCGGTGCAGATAGCGCAGCGACGAATACTCGACGCCGAAATCGTCGATCCAGATCTTCGCGCCCATCGCGCGCAATTTGCGCAGCATCCTCTCCGCGCGATCGCCCGAACGGATCAACGAGCCTTCGATTACCTCGACGGCGAGCGACGTCGGCGAGACGCCATAGCGCCGTAGCAGGTCTGCGACGATCTTGTCCAGCGACTCATCGAACAACTCGCGGGCCGACACGTTGACGTGGATGATCCCGGGCGGCGTGTCGCCGGCCGCGAAACGCCGGATCGCTTCTTCGAATGCCCAGCGCCCGATTTGGACGAGCGAGCCCGTCTCCTCGGCGATCGACAGGAAGCTTCCCGGCGCGAGCAATCCGAGCGTGGGATGATTCCAGCGCAGCAATGCTTCCGATCCGATCGCTTCGCCATCGGTAAGCCGTACGAACGGCTGAAATTCGAGCGCCAATTCGCCCCGTTCCGAAGCGCCGCGAAGGTCGGTCATCAGGCGCAGCTTGCGTGTCGCCCGCTCGCGCATAGCCGGACCGAAGGTCTCGGCACGGGCGCGGCCTCGTGTCTTCGCCTCGTACATCGCGGCGTCGGCTTCGCGCAGCAAGTCGGCGGCGCTGTGTTCCTCGTTCGCGTGGTCGTCGAGCAACGCGATGCCGATGCTTGCCGAGATGACGATGCGTTGGTCGAACGGCGCGTTAATCGTCACGGGCTCGGTCAGCACGGAAGAGATGCGCGCGACGATGGAATCGACATGCGCGCGGATGCCCCCGGCTTTGGGGTCGCTCAGCAGTATCGCAAATTCATCCCCACCGAACCGCGCGACGAGCGCTCCGTTTGCTGCCGCACCGATCGATGCAAGGCGGCGTGACACGACGCACAGCACGCCGTCGCCGGCTTCGTGGCCCAAGCTGTCGTTGACCAGTTTGAAATTGTCGAGATCGATGAACAGCACGGCGACGGCTCCCCCGGCGTGCCGAACGGCGCCGAGGCGTTCGTCGATGGCCGAGGTCAGCGCGGAACGGTTCGGCAGGCCGGTCAGTGCATCGTGCATTGCGTGATGGTGTAACTCCGCAGCCGTCCGGCGTATCCGCGTGAGTTCTGCCCGATGCAGCGCACCACGGGTTCCAAAGAGCGCGATCAGCGACGTGGCGACCATAATGATGATCCCAAGCACAACCGTCACGAAGCCGCGGTACTCGAGCCGGGCTGCCCGCTCGTCGATTAGCGCGTGCAAGGCGGGGCGCGTGTCACGCAAGAGCGCGTAGAGGTCGCGGACGCCGCTGCGGACGGCGGCCTGGGCACGCGTGCGCGCCCCGTTCGACGGGCGCCCTTCGAATGCGGCAAGCGCGGCGAGCGCGGCGCCTGCTGTCGCCGAGGCACGCCGTTCATCCGCTCCGACGGCGAGGGCGAACTCACGGTTCAGGCCGGCCGCCTCGGCGGTCTCGCTCAAGCCGTCGCTCAGGTATCCTTCTGCGTGACCCGCGTTCTGGGAGAGCTCGAGCCGGCCAGCGACCGCCCCAGCGCCGGACGAGCGCAGGAGCAATTCGGCGCGCTGCAGTTGGTCGATTGCGATCGGGAGGCGATAGGTCAGGGAGTCGGCGAGATCGATGCCCGCAACGTCGGGATCGTACGTCAGTCCGCTGCGATCGGAAATGAGCGGAAACAGCTGCGCGAGGCCGTCGATGAAAATTGAAAGCCCCTGGGCGGACGACGCGCCGCGCCAGGTCGCGGAAACCGCCTTCCAATCCCCGGCGCCGAGCGGGCGGCGCCGTTCCAGCGCATCCATTGCCGCGACGTCGCGCTCGATCGTTGCCCGGCCGGCCGAACCCCCAACCGATCCCCCGGCGCGGTAGGCGGACGCATCCCGAAAGAGGACGCTCAGCNNCGCTCAGCACGCCGAGCGAGCCCAAGCCGAGCCGTTCTCCGTCCGCCACCGCGATCTGCCCGCTGACGTCTCTGACGAGCGACCCGAGCAAGATCAGAATAGGCAAAACAATGGACACCGCAAGCAGCAGCATCCACGACGTGACTTCGCGCGAAGCACGAAAACGAGGCGACAAACGGAAAGTAGCTCCTACGGTAACTAGGATATAGTTCGGCCGTTTACGGCCCGAGCGCGAGCAGGCGGCGGCGGTCCCCGTGGGCAGCCCGGCAGCAGTTCGCCAGTCGCGGATGGCGAAGCGAGCGGCCGTGCAGCAGTCGTCGTTGCTTTTCGTCCTGCTCGCGGCGATCGTCGTTATCGCGATCGTCGCCAAACGGGCCAAGATGCCGTACCCGATCGCCTTTGTGATCGGCGGCTCGCTGCTTGCCTTCGTCCCGCACATGCCGCGCTTCGAGCTGGATCCGGACTGGGTGTTCCTGATCTTCCTACCGCCGCTGCTCTATGCGGGCGGCTGGCAGACCGACTGGCAAGCCTTCAAAGCCGCGCTGCGCCCGATCGGGTTGCTCGCCGTCGGTCTGGTCGTGGTCACGACGGGCGCAGTCGCCATCGTCGTGCACGCGCTGATCCCGCAGATGGGCTGGGCCTCGGCCTTTGTCCTCGGTGCGGTGGTTTCGCCCCCGGACCCCGTTGCCGCCGGCGCAGTTTTCGAGCGGTTCTCCGTGCCGCGACGCATCTTAGCGATCCTCGACGGCGAGGGTCTCGTCAACGATGCAAGCGCTCTCGTCATCTATAACTTCGCGATTGCGGCGGTCTTGACCGGAACGTTTTCGCTCGCGCACGCAAGCCTCGCATTCGTGTTCGTCTGCGTCGGCGGAATCGCCGTCGGGCTCGCGTTTGGATATGTGATCGTCAACACGATGCTCGCGCTGCGAAAATTCGAGCTGTCCGACTACCTGATCGACAACGCCATCCAGCTCATCGCACCGTACGCGATTTACCTCTCGTGCGAACCGCTCGGCGTCTCCGGCGTGCTCGCGACGGTTACGGCCGGCATCTTCGTCAGCCGCAGGGCCGAGGCAATCTACGCGCCGGAGGCGCGGCTCGTCGCGTATGCCGTCTGGGACGTCTTGATTTTCTTGCTCAACGGCCTCGTCTTTTTGCTGATCGGCCTGCAGCTCGAGGCGATCGTGCGCGATCCGTCCTTCACGTTGCGCGAACTGTGGATCGGCCTGATCGTCAGCTTGCTCGTGATCGTCGTCCGGCTCGTCTGGGTCTACCCGGCGGCCTATCTGCCCCGCCTGCTCGTACCCGCGATCCGCAAGCGCGAGCCGTTCCCTCCGCCGAATTACATATTCGTCATCGGTTGGAGTGGAATGCGCGGGATCATCTCCCTTGCAGCCGCGCTCGCTCTGCCCGTCTTCACCCGCTCCGGCGCACCGTTCCCGGGACGCAATGCGATCGTCTTCATCACCTTCTGCGTCATCTTCGCAACGCTCGTCGGCCAGGGCCTCTCGCTAATCCCGCTGTTGAAACTCCTGCGCATCGATTCCGGTGAGGACCTCGACAAGCGCGAGATGGAGGTCCGCATTGCGGCGCTCCGCGCCGGGATAGCGCGCTTGCGCGCGCTCGAGCCCGGCTTCGATTCGACCGACGAATGGGAAGTCGAAGGCCGCATCCTCGGTGAGTACGAGTACCGGATCGCACACCTGAGCGGGCATCTCGACGGCTCCCTCCCACCCGAGGCAATCGCCTCCGACCATCAACTCCAACAGGAGGCGCTAGACGCCGAGCGCCGCGAGATCCTCCGGCAGCGCGACGAAGGGACAATCCCCGATGAGATTTACCGGAAGGTGCAGTACGATCTCGACCTAGCGGACGAACGGCTGAGCTAAACGCAACCGGCGCCCGAGTTCGTCGTGGTCGGTACGATCGATCGTAATCGGCGAGATGCTGACGTAGAGGTCGCGAATCGCCGCCAGGTCCGTGCCGTCAACGATATCGGCCGGATCGAACGCGCCCCAAAGCCAGAAATACGTGCCGCCACGTGGATCGGTGCGCCGTTCGACGCGGTCGCGGTAGGCCTTGCGCCCTTGGCGCGTCCAACGCACGCCGCGCAGTTCGCGCTCGCGAACGTTGGGAACGTTGACGTTGAGCAGCGTCAGGCGGGGCAAGCCTTCACGCAGTATGTCGCGGGCGACCCGAACGGCGACGGCCGCCGCCGCGTCCCAATGATGCTCGCGCGCCGTCTCGGGCCACGATGCGACGAGTGAAATCGCCATCGCGGGGACGCCGACGATCACGCCTTCGGTTGCGGCCGCGACCGTCCCCGAATAGTTGAGGTCGTCGCCGACGTTGGCGCCGCGGTTGATCCCGCTGACGACCAGCGACGGCAGTCCGCCGCACAGCTCGAACGCGCCGACGACGACGCAGTCGGCGGGCGTTCCGGAACAGCGGAAGGTGCGAGCCGCGCGACCGGGCACCTCGGCAACCCCAACGGGCTGCCGGATCGAGATCTGATGCCCGATCCCGCTGCTGTCCTGTTCCGGCGCGACGACCGTCACGTCCCCGACCTCGCCGAGCGCTTCGGCAAGCGCGATCAATCCCGCGCTTGCGTAGCCGTCGTCGTTAGTTACCAATATCCTCGGGCGCGCGTCCGCGCCGTCAGCGCTCATGCTTTCGCGGGTGGTCCTTCGGCGGCGGAAACGAGGCTCGAGAGCACGTACGAGACGATCGAGAGCACGAGCGCGCCGAGGAACGCCGAGCCGAAGTTGTCGACGCTTAAACCGATATGCAACTTTGCCACGAGCAAGAAGCAGATCGCATTGATGACCAGCGTGAACAATCCGAGCGTGAGAATCACCACGGGAAGCGTCAGGATGATGAGTATCGGCTTCAGTATGGCGTTGACGATCCCCAAGATAAGCGCCACGATGATCGCCGCCGTAAACGACGCAACGTGCACGCCGGGCAGGAAGTACGCGACGATCAGGAGCGCGATCGCGTTCACGAGCAGCCGGATCAGAAATTGGACCATCCTCTAGCGTTAGCCGCCGAGCGCCGATTTCACCTGCGCCGCGAGGGCTCCGGTCATGCCTTTGACCGCAGCGATCTCGTCGACGCTTGCGCGTTTGATCGCGCCGACGGAGCCGAAAGCGGTCAGCAGGCGCTTGCGGCGGACCGGCCCAACGCCGGCAAGCGCGTCGAGCGCCGATTGCTTCATCGCCTTACCCCGGCGCTTGCGATGGTACTCGACGGCGAAACGGTGCGCTTCATCACGAATCCGCATGACCAGATGCAGGCCGGGGGAGCCCGGCGGCAGGACGATCGGTTCGTTCTGCCCGGGAACGAAGAGCCATTCGTGCTCCTTCGCGAGCCCCGCGACCGGAATACCCCATAAATCGAGTTCTTCGAGCACCTCGACGACCGCGTTGAGTTGCCCCTTCCCGCCGTCGATCAAGAGCAGATCGGGCCGGTGGTGGAACTTCTCCTTGCGCCGCAATTGTACGGCGAGATCCCGCTTGTCGCTGTCCTCAAGAATGCTCGCCGGGTCTTCTTCGCCCGGAGCGTTGGTATCGGCGCGGAGGTAGCGCAGCCGCCGGCGCAAGGTCTCTTGCATCATGGCAAAATCGTTCGAGCCCGCGTCGTAGCGGATCTTGAAGCGCCGGTAATCGGACTTTTTCGCACGTCCTTCCACGAAGACAACCATCGAGGCAGTCGGATTCGTGCCCCCGATGTTCGAGACGTCGTAGCACTCGATGCGGTGCGGCGTGTCGGGAAGATCGAGCGCCGCCGCCAGTTCCGTTAGCGAGCGCGCCGACGCCGTCTCCTGTACTTCTTGATGGGCGAGAAACGCTTTGAGGTTTTGCTCGGCGTTCTCGTGAACGAGCCGCATGTATTCCGCACGCGGACCGCGCTGCGCGCGCAGGACGCGGACGCGCTGGCCTTTGAGTTCCGAAAGCCACGCCCCAATGACGCCAAGATCGGCCGGCAGCGCCTCGACGAGAACCTCTTTCGGAATCGTCGCCTGCGACGGCGGCCTTCGCGCGCGAGCCTTTATCGCAACCGGAACTTCGTTGCCCCGCGCTTCGCGCAGTGCGAGCGGCGAAAACCCGTCGCCGATGCCGCCGCCCAACTGCCCGGCGCGCGCCGTATAGAACTGCGTGAAAAACTCGGAGAAGAGCTCGGCATCGCTTTGGTCGGTGACGCCGTCGAGGATGAAGTGCTCCTGCCCAATGAGCTTTCCGCCGCGCACGAGGAAGACTTGCATGCAGGCCTGCCCCTGCGCTCGCGCCGAGGCGATTAGATCCATGTCAATGCGCGAGCGCCAGACGACCTTTTGGCTCTCGGTGACGCGCCGCACGGCGACGACCCGGTCGCGCAACCGCGCCGCGGCCTCGTAGTTCATGCGCGCCGCCGCATCGTTCATCTCCGCATGCAGGCGCTCGAGCAGCCGGTCTTGTTGCCCTTCCAAGAAGAGCACGACCTCGTCGACGAGTTCGTCATACTCGGCTTCCGTCTGAAAACCGACGCAGGGCGCCATGCAGCGCCTGATGTGGTACTGCAGACAGGGCCGCTTGCGCTTCCCGTCGATCGGCTCGCGGCACGTGCGCAAGGGGAAGACGACGCGGACGAGGTTGATCAGTTCACGCAGGCCGTGGGCGTTGGTGTAGGGACCGAAATAGCGTGCGCCGTCGTCGCGCACGACCCGGGTGAACTGCACGCGCGGGAAATGCTCGTTCGTCACCTTGAGGTACGGATAGCGTTTGTCGTCGCGCAGCCGCACGTTGAACGGCGGCTGGTGGCGCTTGATCAGATTCGCTTCGAGGATCAGCGCCTCGATCTCGTTGTTGACGACGATCCAGCGCACGTCGGAGACGCGCTCCACCAAACGCTCGGTACGCTGCGTGTGCGCGGCCGAATCCTGAAAGTACGAGCGCACCCGGTTGCGGAGCGAGACCGCCTTACCGATGTAGAGGATCCGCTGGTTTTCGCCCAGCATTAAGTAGACGCCGGGCGCGTCGGGCAGCTGGCCGAGCGTATCTTCGAGGTTTCGGGGGAGGAGGGCTTCGCTCACCGCGCGGGGCCTCTCGCCGCTACGCTACGGTGTTTGACTCGCCTTGCGGCGCACGTAGGCGATGCGCGCAGCCAGGAACAGCGCGAGCACGAGGACCAGTGCGACGATAAACGCCGTCGTGGCTTTGTGGATTTGAGGAGCGATTTCATCGAAATGTTGGCCGAACTCGCTTCCGAGGTACGCGAGCCCAAAACAAAAGACCGCGGAACCGGCGGCCGTGTATGCAAGAAAGTACGCTTTGGGCATCCGCGAAACGCCGGCCGGTAAAGCTGAGAAGCCGCGCACGAAGGGCAGGAAGCGGCAAACCAGCACGATGATGCTGCCATGGCGCTGGTAGAACGCATCGAACCGATCCAGCTTCTTTTCATCGACCTTGAGGAAACGGCCGTAGCGGGCCACGAACGGCCGGCCGCCCACGTACCCGACCGCATAGAGGACCGCCCCTCCCACGAGTTCGCCGGCCGTCGCCACGAGCGCGACGAGCCAAACGCTCGAGAGATGACCGGTCGCCGCGAGCGCCCCCGCGGCGGGAACGATGAGTTCCGCGCCGACCGGCAGCCCCATATTGGCGACCATCATCACCAAAAAAAGCCCCGGATAGCCGGCGTGATCGACGATGCTTAAAAAGAAGTGGGTGACGTGTTCCACTTAGGGGGCCACCGGCCGCGATGGCGCTTTCGCTCGATATCGCGCCAAAATCTCGGCCGCGAGGCCGGCGCCTTCAACGGCCATCGCGTCGAGGAGGTGCGCCGGCTCGATCGGCTCCCCGGCCGGCACCGCGGCGTCGGCCCGCGCGACCGCGCCGAGGACGCGTGGGGTTACAAGAATGCCGTCCCAGAGCCGGTCGTCGCCGGTACCGAGCGCTCGCCGCAGGTCCTCGACGACCTCGGCGGGGTTCGCGCCGTACTCGGCAAGAAGCGCCTCGACACCCGGATCGTGCTCCTCGAGCAGGGCGAGTAAGAGATGCCCGACACCCACATAATAGTGGTTGTGGTTGCGGGAGGCTTGCTCGGCTGCGCGCAGGACGCGCTTCGAGGCTGGACTGAACCGACTGAACAAAACGGGGCCCTTGCTCGTTAAACTGGTCGGGGCGGCAGGATTTGAACCTGTGACCTCTGCGTCCCGAACGCAGCGCTCTACCAAGCTGAGCTACGCCCCGAATCTGCGGATTTTGCCAGGCTCGGCGCTACGGCCGCCCCGGGACCTCGCTCGGTTCTCGCAGGGGACTGGGCCTCCTGCTCTCTCTTTGGGTACGCTTACTTGCGTGCCAAGGGTCGCCCTGCGGCGCATCCGAAGTTGAGTATCGAAGCATGAAATATCTGATCGTAGGCTGCGGCCGCGTCGGCGCGACCCTCGCAAAGCTCCTCTCGGCCGAAGCGCACGACGTTACGGTCGTCGACGAAAACCCGGCGGCCTTTAAACGGCTGGGCAATCACTTCAGCGGCCGGGTCGAGGTCGGGACCGGTATCGACTACGACGTCCTCCTGCGCGCGGGGGCCGCAACGGCCGACGGGTTCGTCGCCGTCACCGACGGCGACAACCGCAACGTGATGGCCGCGTTGATCGCCCAGCGCATGTTCGGCGTCAAGAAGATCGTGGCGCGCATCTACGACCCGCCGCGCGGCCAACTCTATCGGGAACTCGGCATCGAGACCGTCTGTCCGACGACGATCGGCGCGAAGATCGTGCGCGACAAGCTCATGCACATGCCGTACGAGTCGGTTCCCTCGTTCGACTTCGGAAAGCTTTCGTCGCTCGCGGTCACGTTGCGCCCGAGCGAAGCCGGGCTGCGAATCGCAGAGATCGAGAAGCCCGGAATGATTCGCATCGCCGCGGTACGCCGCGGCGTCCGCGTGTTCGTCGCCTCGCTCGAAGACGTCCTCTCGCCCGGCGACGAAATCAATGCGATCGTCGCACCCGAAGCGCTCTCGGATTTCGTCGCACGTTTTGCATCGACGACGCAAGACGTGCCGATAAAGCTGACGGCGTAAGCGATGTTCGTCATGATCGTCGGCGGGGGCAAGGTCGGAACGTACCTGGCCCGTGCGCTCCTCGCCCAAGAGCACGAAGTCATCGTTATCGAGAAGGTCGCTAAGAAAGCGCAGATGATGGCGAACCTGCTCGAGACCGACGTCACGATGGTCGGGGACGGATGCGATCCGCTCGTCCTCGACCAAGCCGGGATAAAACGCGCCGATATCGTTGTCGCCGACACCGGCGACGACGAGGACAACCTCGTCGTGTGCCTGATTGCGAAGAAGCATTCGAAGGCGCGTTGCATCGCGCGCGTCAACAATCCCAAGAATAAGCTCGTTTTCGAATCGATCGATCGCGAAAACCCGATCACCCTCATCTCGTCGACCGAAGTGATCCTCGACGCGATCAACCAGCACGTCAACTCGCACGACTACTCGATCATCACAAAGCTCAAAGACGGCGATCTCGAGCTCGTCAAGCTGCGCATCCCGGCCGGTTCGCCGGCCGACGGGAAGCGCATCGTCGACATCGGCCTCCCGCGCTCGTCGATCGTGGTCGCGGTCGACCGCAAGAACGAAGACCTGCTGATCCCGACCGGCGACACGTCGCTGCGCGCCGGGGACGCCGTGATTTTAATGGTGAAAAACGAGTCGCGCGAGGACGTGCGCGCGGTCTTAGCTGGAGCGAAGACCCCAGCGTGATGTAGCGATGAGAGCGAAGGGCCGGCGCAGACGAGCGGTTGTCGTCCGAAGCGGACGGCGCTACATCGTGTGCGGCCTGCGCCGGCCGCCGAGTGCGGCGCGCGCCGTCGCAACGGCCGTTTTCACCTGGGCCCCGAGCGCCGCGCTGCTCCTCATGCTGTTGGTCTCCGCCTACGCGATCGAGTGGCCGCCGCAACATCCGGCCGTTCGCGTCGCCCCGTTCTCGATGCAGGATTTCGTGGCGGCCGCGCGGCGCTGAACGTGAGAGCGTCCTCGTTGGTTCTGTCCGCTTCACTGCTCCTCTTCGCCGCCGCGTTGAGCGCGTGCAGCGCAGCACAACAGGCTGCTTCGAAGGCCGGAGCAGACGCGAAGAATGCTGTCTCTCCGATCGTCGGGTCCTGGAAGCTCAACGGCGATACTCCGCCTCCGCGGCCAAACTTGCCGCAATTCGTCCGGCTCGATTTCAAACCGGATGGACGGCTCGAGGCCTCGTACGTCGCTGCCGGCGGCGCACTAGCCGCCGTGCTGAATACACCCTCGAAGCTCAAGACCGAACACGACAGCTACACCCTGGACGACGGCAAACATCTGAGCATCGTCGAAGGCTCGCGCTCTCTGGATTACACCTACGACGTTCGAGACGGTAAGCTCTTCATGACGTCAAACGGCGATAGCACCGCAACGGTGTATCGGAACGCGAATAGCTAGGGCCGCACTAGTACGCAAGGGCTGAGCCGGTAGCGGTTCGCGGGTCGTGCGCGCCGACGCGCGTACCGTCGGGCCGCGTCGCGACCGCATTTGCCGCGGATTCCGCCGCGCCGAACTCGACGGCGTAACCCGCCTCGCGCAGTCTTAAGAGTGTCTCCGCACCGAACGCATCCGGTTCCGCGTAGAGCACGTCCGGCAACCACTGCATGTGGATCCGCGGATCCGCAAGCGCGCTCGGCGCGTCCTCGCCGAAGCCGGCCACCGCTCGAATGATGTCGAGCGTCGTCGTGATAATGCGTGGCCCACCCGCCGCGCCGGCGACGAGAACGGAGCGCCCCGAACGATCCACGACGATCGATGGGGTCATCGACGAAAGGGGGCGCTTTCCGGGAGCGATCGCGTTAGCGACACCCTGAACGAGCCCGAACATGTTGGGTGCGCCCGGTTTGCTCGTGAAGTCGTCCATCTCGTCGTTGAGCAAGACGCCGGTGACGCCGCCGACAAATCCGCTCCCAAACGAATTGTTGAGCGTGTAGGTGACGTCGACGGCATTCCCGGCCGCGTCGACGACGCTGTAGTTCGTCGTGTTCGTCCCCTCGTGGGTTGCGATCCCGCCGCGCACCTCGCTCGACGGGGTCGCGTGGTCCGCCGCAATCTGGGCGCGCAGCCGGCGGAGGTAAGCGGGATCGAGCAGGCGCCCGACCGGCGACGTCACGAACGCCGGATCGCCGATTTGCGTGTTCCGGTCGGCGAACGCTCGGCGCTCTGCCTCGACTTCGAGGTGCGTGTTCGCGAAGCTGCGAATCGGAAGCGCCGGTTTGGTATCGCCCAGGATGCCGAGGATCTCGCAGATCGCGACGCCGCCCGAACTCGGCGGCGGCGACGTCACGATCGTCTCGCCGCGATACGAGCAGCTCAGCGGCGCCCGTTCGATCGCACGGTAGTTTGCGAGATCCGCTTTCGTCACGATGCCGCCGCCCGAGCGAATTGCGGCGACCATATCTCGGGCGACGGTACCCTTGTAAAAGCCGTCACTACCGAATGCGTCGATGTACCGCAAGGTTCGTGCGAGGTTGCGCTGGCGCAGCAACGTCCCTGCCGGCAGCGTCGCGCGCCCGGCGGTGAAGACTGCCGCGGTCGCCGGATACTTCGTCAACAAATCTTGGGAGCGGTGCAGCACCGCTGCGTCCGCCTCGGTTAAGGTGAAGCCGCGTTCGGCGTAATCGATCGCATCGCTCATGAGGTCGCGCCGCGAGCGCGTCCCGTATTTTTCGCGCGCGAACTCGAGGCCCGCGACGCTTCCCGGTACCCCGATCGATAAGGGCCCGACCGTACTGCGATCGGGAACGATCCGGCCCCGCGAGTCGCGATACATCCCGGCCCGTGCAGCGGACGGCGCCGTCTCACGGAAGTCGATGAAATGCGCGGCACCGCGAGCAAAACGGATCAACATGAACCCGCCGCCGCCCAGGTTGCCGGCCGCCGGGAAGGTCACCGCGAGCGTATAGCCGATCGCGACCGCCGCATCGACGGCGTTCCCGCCCTCGCGCAACACGCGCAGGCCCGTGTCCGAAGCCAACTCCTGATCGGTCGCGACGGCGCCATGCGCCCCGGCCGCCGTTATCCGATCTGCCGCTGCGCTCGCGCCAAACGCGGGCCACGCGAGCGCGACGGTTATCGAGCCGGCGATCAAACGGCGCTTCATCGAGCTTTAGATGAGCCCCCGGCGCAGCGCCGCGACGGCTGCCTGCGTGCGGTCGTTTGCGGCTAGTTTCTCGAGGATGTCGCGGATGTGGCCCTTCACGGTGCCGAGGCCGATGAAGAGGGCGCTTGCGATCTCCGCGTTACCGCGTCCGTTTGCGATCATGCGGAGGATCTCGGTTTCGCGCGGGGTCAGCGGCGAGTCCTCGGAGAGCGCGGGCCCCCGCGCAGCGATCCGGCTCATCGCAACGTGGGCGATGTGCGAATCGAAATACGCGCCCCCTTCGGCTGCGGTCCGAATCGCGGCGACGATGCGCTCGGGCGGCGAGGTCTTCAGCGAGTAGGCGTCGGCTCCGGCCGCGAGCGACGCGAGGATCTCGCTTTCGAGGTCGTGCACGGTGAGAATCGCCACGCGCGTTGCCGGCGCCTCGATGCGTACGCGGCGCGTCAGTTCGATGCCGTCGATTCCGGGAAGTCCGATGTCGATGACGGCGACGTCGGGGCGGTGTTCGAGAATCGCGGCCAGGCCGCTTGGGCCGTCGCCGGCCTCGGCGACGACCTGCAAGTCGCCGGCACTATCGAGCGCGGTGCGCAAACCGGCACGCGTCAGCGCGTGGTCCTCAACGAGCACGACCGTCTTCATACCGGTACGCGCGCGGGCGCAAGCGGAAACGAGAGCGTGAAGATGCTTCCGCCGTCCGGGCGTGGCGCGTACGCGACCTTGCCGCCGTGGCTCTCGGCGATCCGCCGCACGAGATAGAGACCCAGGCCCGAGCCCGCTCCCTGGCGACTCGCATTCGGCCCGACGCGCCCGAAGAGCAGGTCGCGCTCGCTCTCCGGGACACCATAGCCGTCGTCGTCGACCGCGACGGTCGCTAACGTATCCGTGCTTGCGACGCGCACGACGATCCGGCGCTCCGCCGGAGTGAACGTAATCGCGTTGGCGAGCAGATTGACGATCGCGCGGCGAATCTCGCGCTCGTCGCCGGCGACGGTAACGCCGGGCGCGAGCTCGTTCGTCAGTTCGACGCGTTTGCTGCGCCACAACGGTTCGAGCTCGCGCACGACGTCGGCCGCGACCGCGCCGAGGTTGACCGTCTCGCGGCGCACGCTGCGATCGCCCGATTCGTAACGCGAGACCAGAAGCAGCGTCTCCGCCAGGCGTTGCAACTCGTCGTTCGAGGCGATCGTTCGTTCGAGGATCTCGCGATACGCGGCGGGGAGCGGGCCGTAGGCGCCGTCGAGGGCTTGGCGCATCGTCATGCTCGCCGCGGCAAGCGGCGTGCGCAGGTCGTGCGAGAGCGCGTACACGAGGTCGCGGATAACGTCGTTGCGCTCGCGCAATGCGACGTTGGCCGCGGCTAACTCCTCGTTCCGCTCGCCGAGCTGCGCGAAGACGCGAGCCTGCGCGAGCGCGATCGCTGCCTGATCCGCGAACGCGGAAAGAGCTTCTTCGTAGTGCGGCTCGAACGCGGCCGCACGGCGGAGCAAGATCAGCACGCCGAACGTCGTTTCGTGCTCGACCAGCGGCGCCGCGATTGCGTTGCGCGCGCCGAACGTGTCGAGCCGCAAGCGGCCAAGCGCGTCCGTCTCCAGAACCGTCGCGATGCCCTCGTGCTGCTCGGCGATGCGGTGAAGCAGCGACAAGATTTCGCCCGGCGGCCGTTCCGACGTGAAATCGACTTCTCCGTCCGCACGGGCGGAATAGGTCGACGGTTCGTCGAGGCTCGGTTCGAAGACGTACAGCAGGGCGACGTCGACGCCAAGCGAACGCGGAGCTTCGCGAACGATCGCGCGCTTCACGAGTTCCGGATTGACCGAAGCGCGTACGGCTTCGACGGCGCGGCGCACGCTGCGCTCGCGCGCGGCGCGATCCTGGCGCGCGGCAAGTTCGCCGGCGCGAGCCGCCGAGCGCTGCGTCGCGATACTGAGGCCGCCCACGAGCAGAAACGACATCCCGGCGATAACCCGGTCGCCGATCGCAAACGGATCCCAGCGATGATCGTGGAACCCGTTCGCATAGCCCGCGGTCGCATCGGCAACGAGCGCGAGCACCACGAGCAAGCGCGTAAAACGCGAATCCAGCGCCAAACTCGAAATCGCAATCGGTCCGTTGAGCAGGATCGCCACGACGAAGAGTTGCGGGGTCAAGAGGTCGAGGATCCAGGCTGCAACGAGCAGCGCTATGCACGACGGACGAATCCAGCGTTGCTCCACACGATGCGCTTGGGGGCGGGTGTGCGGGTCCCCTGCGGGCCGGGCCCCGAACTACGAGGCGTGGCCGCGCAACGCTTCGATTTGCGCTTCCATTTCAGCGGGATCGGTCGCCGGCAAACGGCAGGCGCCGCGTTCGCACACGTATGCCGTCGCCAAGCCGCCAAGAGCGATCTTGGCGCTCGCGATCGGCGCGATCCGCGCGAGTTGTTCGAGTTCTCGGCCTTCGGCTGCGCCGACCAACGCACGGTTGGGGAGAAACGTTTCGCGCAGCGGATCGACGAACGCGGGCGGCGGGCCCTCGCCCGCGGGCCATACCAGGACGATTTGTGGGGGCGTATCGGTGACGAAGTCGACCCCGAGCAGCATCTCGGAAAATGCTGCCGGGTGCGCGGCCATTTCCGGCGCGTACGCGCGAAGCGCCCGCTCCGCACGTTGCCGCCAGCGATCGTCGGCAGTGAGGGCGTGCAGGCGCAAAGCGTTGCGCAGCGCGACCGACGCGCCGGAGGGCTCCGCACCGTCGTGGCTGGGTTTTTCACGCGCGACGAGTGCTTCGTGATCGCCGGCGCTGCGAAACCAGCCGCCGCCCTCGCCGTCGCCGAAGCGTAGCTCGGTTTGCTTTGCAAGCGCCAACGCTTGCGTGAGCCGCTGCCGGTCGAACGTCGCTTCGTACAGATCGAGCAGGCTCGCGACGAAAAATGCGTCGTCCTCGAGGAAGCCCGGGCCGGACGTCCGTCCTTCTTTCCAACTGCGCTGCAAGCGCCCGTTCGCGCACATTGCGGACAGAACGAAATCGGCGGCGCGTTCGGCCGCCGTGACGTAGCGGCCGTCGCCGAGGACGCGGCCACCGAACGACAGCGCCGAAATCATCAGTCCGTTCCACGCTGCGAGGATCTTCTCGTCGCGCAGCGGATGCGGACGCTGCTCTCGCGCCGCACGAAGAACCTCGCGCGCGCTCGCCGTTGCCTCCCATTCTCGCTCGTCGGGATGCGGGACGAACAGAACGTTTTTCCCCTCGAAGTTTCCCTGGGAGCTTACGCCGTAAAAGCGCACGAATCGCTCGGCCTGCGCGCCGAGAAGGCGGCGGATTTCGTCCTCGCTCCAGACGAAGAACGCGCCTTCTTCCCCTTCCGAATCGGCGTCGGTCGCCGAATAAAACGCGCCTTCGGGCGCCGTCATTTCGCGCAGCACGTAGTCGAGCGTCGTGCGCAAGACGCGCGCGAAGTCGGGGCGCTTGGTGACTTGCCACGCCTCGGCGAAGGCCAGCGCGAGCAAGGCGTTGTCGTAGAGCATCTTCTCGAAATGCGGGACGAGCCAGCGCTCGTCGGTCGAATAGCGATGAAACCCGCCGCCCAGCTGGTCGTGCATTCCGCCCGCAGCCATCATTTCGAGCGTGTGCTCGGCCATCGCGAGCACGGCGGCGTCGCCCGTGCGGCGGTGGTAGCGCAGGAGCAGCCGGACGGGAAAGGTCGAGGGGAACTTCGGGGCGCCGCGGATTCCGCCGTAGACTTCGTCAAACGCGCGCCGATAGAACTGCATCGCCGAATCGAGCACGCTCGTGCCGGGCAATGCGGTGCCGGCCGGCGCCGGACCGCCCCGGCTGCCGATCATCTCGCTCCGCACCGCATCCGTAATCGATTGCGCTGCGAGCGCGACGCGCTGCGGTTCGGCGTGGTAGATGTCCGCCAACTCGCGCAGGATCGACGCGAACCCGCGGTGCGCCCCGCGGTCACCGTCGTGCGCCGGGAAATACGTGCCCGCAAAAAACGGCCTGCGCTCCGCGTCGAGCCACACGCTCATCGGCCATCCGCCTTGCCCGGTCAGCGACACAACGGCCGTCATGTAGACGGCATCGACGTCGGGCCGTTCTTCACGGTCGAGTTTGATCGCTACGTACCGCTCGTTGAGGTAACGGGCGATCTCGACGTCCTCGAATGACTCTTCCTCCATAACGTGACACCAGTGGCACGTCGAGTAGCCGACCGACAGAAATACCGGCTTTCCCTCGCTCCGCGCCGCATCGAACGCTTCGTCTCCCCAGGGAAACCAATTCACCGGGTTGTGCGCGTGCTGGCGCAGATACGGGCTCGTCTCCAAGATCAGCCGGTTCGTGAAATGCGGGCCGTCGCGGTCGCAATGGCGCGTGCGCGGAACGTCGTCGCCCGCGTGCAGCGCGAGTGCCGCTTCGATCCGTTGCCGCAGCCCTTCCGGAAAAGCCGGCGCCCCGGGCAGCGGCACGCTATGCTGCGGGCGTTTTCGAAGCGGCGCGATAGAGGAGGTCGCATTTCGCGGCGAACACGACGTCGCTTTCGGTCCGCCCGCCGGGAACGTCGCGAACGTCCCACGCTTCGTCGATCTGGGCGATCAGCCCGGAAAGCTGCTCTCGCGTCAGCGGCGGGACGTCGCCGCGACAAGGAACACATTGCCGTTCGGCCAGTTTTCCCATAGCAATTCCTCCACTGCCCTTCTACCGTTCAGCTGATAATGTTCACCGCGCGCGAGGCGACGATGGTGATTGTGGCGAGCGAGACGACCGCCTCGGCGAGCATCATCATCTTCGCCCAACGCGTAAGGGGCATGACGTCGGTCGGGCTGAACGCGGTTGCGTTCGTGAAGCCGAGGTAAAGATAATCGACGAACGCCGGCGACCATGGCGCGGGCGCGCAACCCGGCGTGACCATTTGCGGAAAGAGAAAATCGGGTGGACCGTGGTCGTCGCGCAAGCGGTCGTCGGGGCCGCCGCGATCGAGTTCCCAAAACCAGAGGCTAAACACCAGGATGTTGGTAAGCCAGATCGCGAGCGACGAGAAGAGTAACTCGGGGCCGGTCGTTACCTTCGTATTGAAAACGATCTGCTTCACCAGCAGCACGAGCGACGAGATGTTGGCGACGTTCGCGATTGCGATCAGCAGGTTCGCGAAGATGCTCTGCCAGCGGCTCTCGTCCGCGCGCCGGACGGGTGAGGAGATGTAGAGCGGAATTAAGATCGCCATCTCGAGCACCGGGACCAGCCACGGCGGCCCGAGCGTGAACTTTCCCGGCAGCAGAAAGTTGAGCGCGGCGGCGGCAACCATCGCTAGCGACGCGGGCCAACGCGGTTCGGTGCGCGACGTGGTCCCCCAAGCTTGCGACGGAATCCGGCTGCCTCCACGGAGAGTGGCTCGTGCCCGTCTTCGCACTTTTGGTGCGCACGCCCCCTCGGCCGAATTCACCTAATTTCAGATAGCGACCTCAACGCCGAGCTCGACCCGCCATTCGGGCCGGATGCCGAGATCGTCCGGCAACGGACGCGAATTGCGGAGCAGAACTTCGAAGTAGCGCCGTTGCCAGGCCGGCAATGCCCCTTGGGGCGCGCGGACCAACTTCGGATCGGCCGAGAAAAACGAGGTCTCGGCCGAATCGAGATGCAGCCCCTTCGCCCCGCAAGCGTGAAGGACCGGGTCGATACTCGGCGGTTCCATGTAGCCGAACTGCGCGGTAACGAGCGCGAGCCGTGCCGAAACGCGCTTGATCGTGACGCGTTCCGCATCGGATACGTACGGACGCGCGGCTCGAACGAGGGTCAGCAAGACGACGCGCTCTTCGTTCGCGCGTGCCCGGATCCACTGGTGATTTCCGCCCACAAACGGAACGCCGTGCTGGTCCCCCGTCAGCAGTATCATCGTCCCGCTTGCCTCGCCCACCGTGGGACGAGCCTCACGCATATACTGTTCGAACGGCATTTGAAGCCCGAGGAGCGCTTCCGCTACGCCACGCCGGCCCTCGAGCCACGTGAGCGACGTTACGACGAATACGACGGCGATAACGAGCGGTACCCATGCGCCCTCCGGAATCTTCTGAAGGCCCGCCAGAAAGAACGCGCCGTCGACCAGGATGAACGAGGTCACGAGCGGCACGGCGACGGCTCGCTTCCATTTCAAGACCTTGGTAACCACGGCATAAAACGCGATCGACGTCGCGAGCATCGTCGCGGAGACCGCGAGCCCATAGGCCGCGGCGAGGTGGTCGCTCGTGCGGAAGGTGAGCACCAGCGTGACGCACGCGATGCCGACCGCGACGTTGACCACCGGGACGTAGACTTGCCCGCGCAATTCGGAGGACGTGTGCAAGACCGTCATGCGCGGCCACAGGTTCAAATTGATCGCCTGTTCGGTTAATGTAAAGGCGCCTGAAATGAGGGCCTGCGAAGCGATGATCGTCGCAAGCGTCGCGAGCGCGACCATCGGCATGAGAAACGCGCCGGGCGTCATCGCGTAGAAGGGCGAATCGAACGCAGCGCGATCCGCGAGCAGGACCGCACCCTGGCCGAGGTAGCTCAGGATCAGTGCCGGAAAGACGAGCGCGTACCACGCGATTGCGATCGGAGCTCGGCCGAAATGTGACATGTCGGCGTAGAGTGCTTCAACGCCGGTCATCGCCAGCACGACGCCGCCGAAAACAAGGAACCCAAAGAGGCCATGGTGCGTGATGAAGCGCAAAGCGTACATCGGGTTGAGGGCGAAGAGGACCCGCGGCGTTTTGACGATCGCGACGATTCCCGCGACGCCGATCGCGACGAACCAGACCAGCATGACGGGACCGAAGAGCCGCCCGACTTTCTCGGTTCCCCGCGACTGGATGAGAAAGAGCCCGGTGAGGATTGCGACCGATGCCGGCACGATAAACGGCTGAGCGTCTTTGGTCGCGACGCCGAGGCCCTCGACGGCGGAAAGTACCGAGATCGCCGGCGTTATCATGCCGTCACCGAAGAGCATCGCCGCACCCGCGACGACAACGACGGTCAACCATCCCAGCGGCAACGGGATGCCGAACGACCGGGGCGGCGATGCGATCGCGAGCAGGGCAAGAATTCCGCCCTCTCCGTCGTGATCGACGCGCATCAGATTCCCGATGTACTTCACGCACACGACAAATGCCAGCAGCCACAACAGGAGCGAGAGGATGCCGAGGACGTTCTCGAGCGTCGGCTCGACGCGCGCCGTCGTGAAGCACGTCTTCATCGTGTAGAGCGGGCTGGTTCCGATATCGCCGAAGACGACCCCGAGCGCGGCGATCGCAAGGCTCGGCCGCAATTGTGAACCCCGCTCCGCAACGCTCATCGCGCGCACATTCCGCGGAATCTTGAAAACTCCGGGAGTGCGGGTGGGCAGACCGACGGCGCCGAACCGTTCGCGGCCCATGTTCTGGCGTGGATTCGTGATTGCGGCGATCGTCTCGCTCGTCGCGCCTGCCGTCGCCGCGGCGCCGGCAGCAAGCGAGCAGGCCGCCGCATCGCCGCCACCGGACACGGCGGCTTCGAGTCCGCCCTCGACCGGCAATCGTTCGCCTGCACCGTCGCCGCAACCGGCATTCTCGCTGGCCGTAAGCGGTTCGGAAGCGTTCGTCAATCACGCGACCGGCGGCCCCGGCCAAACGCCGCCCGAGGGCCCGGGATTCGCGGCCGGATCGCCCCTTTCGCCGATCACGCCGTACGACTGGTTCAGCTCGGCGCCGCTTCTGCCCGGCTCCGCGGGGCAGATACAATATCAACTGACCGGCACCTACCGCACGGCGAACGTCGTGACGGACGCGTCGTTTGTTTTCGCGGGCGTGAGCGGCGACGTGACGAACGCGATCTATTGGGGCGAGCCGCTCGTCGGTCAACTCGATCCGCACGAAGGCCGCTCGTACCTGCCGTACGGCATCATCTTTCCGACCCACGCAGGCACGAACGACGCGACCACGGGCGAAATCGTAATGCCGTACTTTCTCTCGCTCCACGATCCCGGCAATCGCTGGAGCGTGACCGGCGGCTACATCACGCCGTCGCACTACGACAGTTTTGCGTTCCTGCCGCCGAGCCTTACCAGCGTCCCGGCCTCGATGAACCTCCAAACCTTCGAGTCCGTCGGGCCGCCCATCGCCGACCTGGGCTCGTGGAACCACATCGCGCCGGCGTTGCCGCTCCTCGGCGTCGATGCCCAAGGCCGGATCGGAGCCTTCACGTTCGAAACGACCGACGCGCTGCTTCCGGTTCCGCCGGCGACGAGCGCGCGGATGAGCGGCGGAGCGGTCGTGCTCGACCGCGGCAACGCGGGACGCTTCTCCGTCGATCTCGTTTCGGTCGCGACCCACGGCAGCCCGCTTGTGGTTCCGGCCCTCTTTGGTGCGGATCCGGCGATCCATCCGGGACCGGAGGGGGGTCTAGCCACGAGTTCGCTCGCCGATCAACGGCAAATGATTGCCGGGTTCCGCGCGTTCGTCCATCCGCTTCGCGGATACGATGCGCTCGCCGAGATCGGGCGTTCGTGGTACGACGCGGGCCTCGTCGCCCGGCCGGGCACCGCGCAGCCCGGGGATTACGAGCACTACAGCCTTACGCGAAATTTCAACGGCAACGAGGCACTCGGCGCCGAGTATTACCGGATGGACCCAACGTACGCGACGACCGTGCTGCCCTATGGCATCTCGGAAAATATCTGGGGTAATCCCTGGCAGTTCCCGGGCCCCTGGCTGAAGGGCACGTACCAACTCGTCAACGACAACTTCGGCGGATCGAATCGGCTCGGTTACCGCATCCACGGCGATCTGACGCGCGGCCGGCTCGAAACGCACGCGGCCGCGTACGCGTATCGGCAGATCGATCCGTCGACGTACGACAACCTTACGAAGACGGGCTTTGTCGAGGTCGACTACCTTACGCTGCAGCCGGGAGATTCGACGTTCGGGCACACGCGCGGGGTCGTTCTCTACGCGGCTTGGCACCTCGATCGCGACAGCTTCTCGATCGACTACGCACACGATCTTCAACATCGGGACTATACGGGCAGCGCGGCGGCCGATCTGGTTGCGATCCGTTATCCGCAAGCGATTCTCGCCGAGCAGCACAGCTTCTCGAAGCGCTTGATCGCCGAAGCCGGTTACGGCCGGTACGAAGTCGAAGGAACTTGGGCCACGACGCCGGTGGATGCATTCTACGGAATGGGTTTTGTGGGAACCGAGTGGGATTTCGGCAAGGGCCAGCAGCTCTTCGTGCAATTGCGACGGTTCGGTCTAAACGGAGAGCCGTCGATACCGGGAGGTCTTCCGCCCACCTTGCACGGGACGGCAATTGTCGTCGACCATCACATCAGTTTTTGAGGGGTGCCGGCTCCCTTGCGAGAAGCACCGGGAACCGTGAACGACCGATCGGGCAGACCGTCCGCCGAGGCGCTGCTCAAAGACATCGGCTCCGCTCCGCGACTCACCGTCTATCTTGCGAGCGCTCCCGGCGCCGGGAAAACGCGCCGCCTGCTCGACGACGCGATCCGATTACAGGAGAGCGGCGTACGGGTCGTCCTTGGGTGGATCGAAACGAAGGCCCGGCCCGATCTCGATCGACTAGCCGAGAAGATCCTGCGCGTTCGGCCCCGGAGCGTCAAGATCGGCACGGGGACGTTCGAAGATTTCGACTTCGAGGCAGCCGTAGCGATGCGCCCGCAACTCGTCGTGCTCGACGAGCTCGCGCACACGAATCTGCCGGGCGGCGCCCACCAAAAGCGCTGGCAGGACGCGCTGGCGCTGCGCGAGGCCGGAATCGGCGTCATCGGCGCGCTCAACATCCAGCACGTTGAAACCGTCGCCGCTACCGCCGAAGGCCTGATCGGTTTTCCCGTGCGTGAGATCGTCCCGCTCTCGTTCTTACGCGCGGCCGATCAAGTTATCGCCCTCGACGTCTCGCTCGAACAACTCGAAGCGCGTCTGGCCGCAGGGAAAGTCGTGCGTCCCGAAGACATCGAGCGCGCGCGCAACACGATATTCCGTCCCCAGACGCTCCTGTATTTGCGCGAGATGATGTTGCGTTTGATCGACGAGTTGACGACCCCCGAGGTCACCCCGCCCCGCTCGTCGATCGCGCTTGCGCTCGCGACCGGAGACGGGGATCCCGCAATCTTCCTGCGCAAATCGGCGGGCATCGCGCACGCCCTCGACCTCGCGCTCGACGTTGCGCTCGTCGGCGAGCGGAACATCGAAACGATCGAAGCCCTTTCGAAGGAACTCGACGCCGACGTCGTTCCGCTGGTCAACTTCGACATCGCCAAACCTCAGTTCGCCGATCTCAAGGCGACGCTGATCACCGTTCCGTGCGGTTCGCTCGCCCAGCGGATCGCGTCGCGGCCGATCGAACGCGACGTCATGATCGCCGATGCGACCACGTATCTCGCGCCGGCTGAGCGTGAAATTACGTTTTCGCGCTACGCTCAGACGGCCGCCGACCGCCTACGCATCGGGTATGGCCGGCTCACGATCTACCTCGGCGCCGCAGCCGGTAGCGGAAAAACCTACGCGATGCTCGATCGGGCGCACCAATTGCAGGATGCCGGCGTCGACGTCGTCGCGGCGTTTGTCGAAACCCACAAACGCAAGGAGACCGAGGCCAAGATCGCCGGCCTGCAAACCCTTCCCCGCCGTCAAGAGGTCTGCGACGGCATCGCGTACAGCGAACTCGATCTCGACGCACTGCTCGCGCGCAAACCCGCGATCGCGTTGATCGACGAACTCGCGCACACCAACGCCCCATGCGACGCGCACGCCAAGCGCTACGACGACGTGCTACAAGTCATCCGGGCCGGAATCTCCGTCATGACGACGCTCAACGTTCAGCACCTCGAAGGGCTGGGCGACGCCGTCCTTCGGTTGACCGGCCAAAAGGTACGGGAGACCGTCCCGGATGAGATCCTGGAGATCGCCGACGACGTGATCCTGATCGACACCACCCCCGAAGCCCTGCGCGAGCGCTTGCGCGCGGGTAAGATCTACGGCCCGCAAAAAATCGAAGATGCGCTGTCGCACTTCTTTCGCAGCGAAAACCTCGCGGCACTTCGCGAGCTCGCCCTTCGCGAAGTCGTACGCGCGCGCGGCGGGTCGACCAGACGGCCGCCGCCCTTTGCGCGTCTGGCACTCGGCGTCAAGGCGCGCGAGCGGGACGCCGAACTGATCGAGCGCTGCGCGCGCATCGCATTGCGCTTGGAGATCGATCTCTCGGTCATCCACGTCGCCAAGAACGCCGCGGCGGCCGACTCCCGCGTCGTCGCCGCGCTTGCCGAGACGGCGCGCCGCGTGCGCGCCCGCTGGAAGGTCGTGGCGGGTGCGGATCCGGCGAAGGCGTTGATCGAAGCCGCGACCGCCGAAGGCGGAACGACGATCGCCCTCGAGGGCGCGCGAAATAAACCGCGCTGGCCGGCCGGCACGCCGTTCGGCCGCCGGCTCCTCGAGGCCGGCGCGAAACAGCTGTTGATCCTCGCGCCCCCGCCCGAGTAGCGGAGGTGCGAAATCCGCGTCACGATCCGAACAGATACGATGCTCCGAAGCCGATCGCGTGCGGATGGACGGCGTTTTGAACGCCGTAATCGAAGTAATTGAAGTCGAGCTGGAGACGCGAGCCGACATCTTTTTGGAAGCCGGTGTCGTAGCCGAAGCGGCCCCCGAGGCCCGGCCCCGTCGACGACTGATCGAACCCCTCGAGGAAGACGTCGAAGCTCAGCGGGAGCGATAACGTAGCCCCGAGCGACGGCTGGAAGGCATGGTAACGCGCGGGGACGCTCACGCTGCCGGCACTTTGCTCGTTATAGCCGGCGGTGCCGAAAAGTCCGAGCGCCGGCGACAGCGTCAGGGATGCATTCACATTCGCGAGGATGCCGTCGCCGTTGCCGGTAAACGGACCGCTGCCGGTCGCCAGCGTGTAGAGCGCGTTGACCCCATACGTGAGCTTGCTCGTGTACCCGAATTCGTATTTTACACCGATGGCACTGTCGGTCGTTCCGGTAATGGGCGGGTTGCCGGAGAGCCGCGCGATCGATGTCGGGTTGAAATCGAACTCGAGATTGTGGCCTAGCCCCACGCGCAAGCTCGCTTGCGGATACGTCACCGAACTCGCGGCGCCGTTACCGCTCGTCGTCAGGTTCGTATAGCCGGTCTCGATCAAAAGGTCGCTCCGTTTTACGGCGCACGCGGCCGTGCTGAACGTCGGCCGCGACACGAGGCTCGACAACGACGTGCACGGATCCGAGACGCCCGGCGCCGCAGCCGGCGACGGGCTCGGCGCCGGCGTCGCTTGCGCGCGGGCGGCGAGCGGAGTACAGCAAAGACAGACGGCCAACGCCGCCGGCGCGAACCGCACTTAGATCTTGCCGTCGAGCGCGAGGTTCAGTTGGAGAACGTTCACGTGCGGCTCGCCGAGAAACCCGAGGTCGCGGCCGTGCACGTACTTCGCCACGATCGCGTTGACCGCGTCGACGCTCAGATGCCGCGCCTTTGCAATCCGCGGGGCCTGATAATACGCGCCCTCGGGCGAGATGTCGGGGTCGATGCCGCTCGCGCTCGAGGTCACCAGGTCCATCGGCACCGGAAGGGTGGCGTCGGGATTCGCCTTCTTCAGCGCCTTGATCGTGTCGCGGGTCGAGTCGATCAGCTTCTTAGACGACGGACCGAGGTTCGTCGCTCCGGTCGAGGTCGGATCGTAACCTTTGCCTGCCGCCGAAGGGCGGCCCTGAAAATACTGCGGCTTCGTCCAGAGTTGCCCGATGATCGACGACGCAACCGGCTTCCCGTCGACGTACACCATCGAACCGTTCGCCTGCGCGGGAAAGACGACCAGTGCGATCCCGGTCATCACCATCGGATAGACGATGCCGAACACGATTACCGACACGACCGTGTAGATGACCGCGGTCAGCAAATGCCGCAGCGTATTTTCGGCTCCAGGTTTCGCGGGGGTCGTGGACTGCGTAGTGGTTGCCATGGTGCTATCTCTCCGGATTAACTGAGGTGTAGGCCTTTGTCACGCTGAGCTCGTCGAAGCGCCGACGGGATCTGGCCTTGCACCGTC
>PMHP01000055.1:30588-38758 GCA_003158195.1 Vulcanimicrobiota bacterium
TGATCAGCGCGTTGAAGATGACGGCCGACAGGATCGCACCTTGGGTGCTCGCCGCGTCCCCCGGCGTCGTGAGTTTCATGATGTCGAGCGCGCGCATCGCGGGATACGCCGTTACGAACATCGCCGGAAGGATGGCGAAATACTTTGCGACGTCGTTGGCGATCGAAAACGTCGTCAGCGCGCCGCGGGTCATCAGCAGCTGCTTGCCGACCTCGACGACCTCGATGAGCTTGGTCGGATCGGAATCGAGGTCGACCATGTTCCCGGCCTCTTTGGCAGCCTGCGTTCCCGAGTTCATCGCGACGCCGACGTCGGCTTGCGCGAGTGCCGGAGCGTCGTTCGTGCCGTCGCCCGTCATCGCGACGAGCCGGCCGGATTGCTGCTCGCGCTTGATCAGGCCCATCTTGGTTTCGGGGGTCGCCTCGGCCAGGAAATCGTCGACGCCCGCCTCGCGCGCGATCGCGTTCGCGGTTAGCGGATTGTCGCCGGTGATCATGATCGTGCGAATGCCCATCGCGCGCAGCCGGTCGAAGCGCTCCTTCATGTTCGGCTTGAGAATGTCGCGCAGGTAGATCACGCCCAAAATCGTGTCGTTCTCGGCAAGCAGCAGCGGCGTACCGCCGGCCCGCGCGATCCGTTCGACCTCGGAGCTCAGGACCGTCGCGCCGTCGCCGCCGCGCGAGCGCACCCACGCGCGAACGGCATCGGGGGCGCCTTTGCGGATCGCTTGTCCGCCCGCAAGGTCCAGCCCGCTCATCCGCGTGTAGGCGGAGAACGGAACGAAGGTCGCACCGTCGGGAACCGCGCTCGGGCTCCCGAGTTCGCCCTCGGCGAGCGCGACGATCGAACGGCCCTCGGGCGTTTCGTCCGGAAGCGAGGAATAATAGGCGGCCCGCAACGCGACGGGGCGAGCGACGCCGTCGGCCAGCACGATCTCGGTCGCTTGACGGTTGCCGAGCGTGATCGTTCCGGTCTTGTCGAGCAGCANNCCGCTCATCGCGAGGACGTTGCGCTGCAGGACGCGATCCATTCCCGCGATCCCGATCGCCGAAAGCAGGCCGCCGATCGTCGTCGGAATCAAGCAAACCAGCAGCGCGATGAGGACCGTGATCGACTGGGTCGTTCCGGCATAGATCGAGAACGGCGAAAGGGTCGCGACCGCGATCAGAAAGATGATCGTCAGACCGGCGAGCAAGATCGAAAGCGCGATCTCGTTGGGCGTCTTTTGGCGGGACGCTCCTTCGACGAGCGCGATCATGCGGTCCAGAAACGTTTCGCCCGGGTTCGAGCTGATCTGCACGACGATGAAGTCGGACAAAACGCGCGTACCGCCGGTCACGGCGCTGCGATCCCCGCCGGACTCGCGGATGACGGGCGCCGATTCGCCGGTGATCGCCGATTCGTCGACCGACGCCGCGCCCTCGACGACGTCGCCGTCCCCGGGGATCAGTTCGTTCGGTTCGATGCGAACCAAATCTCCCTTGCGCAACTGCGATGCATTGACCATCTCGACTTTGCCGTCGACGATCCGGCGAGCCTGCGTATCGGTCTTCGTGCGCCGCAAAAAGTCGGCTTGGGCTTTGCCGCGGCCTTCGGCAACCGCTTCCGCGAAGTTCGCGAAGAGGACGGTGAACCACAGCCAGATCGAGATCGCAAAGTCGAATCCCGCGGGACCGCTGCTGAACAGATCGCGCACGAAGTAGAACAGCGTGACCACCGCGCCGACTTCGCAGACGAACATGACCGGGTTGCGCGCCTGCCAGCGCGGATCGAGTTTGACGAACGAATCGGCGGCGGCCCGCGTGAGGATCGCGCGATCCAAGAGCGAGCGGGCCTGCGGGCGGCGTTCTGCGCGACGCGACGAGATCATCAGAATGTTTTCCCTTGCTGCAAGACGAGGTGCTCGACGATCGGTCCCAGCGCATCCGCGGGGAAGAACGTTAGCGCTCCCACGATGAGGATGGTGCCGATCAAGAGCACGACGAAAATCGGCGAGTAGGTCGTGAAGGTGCCGGCCGATTCGGCGACCGCGCGCTTCCCCGCAAGGATGCCCGCCAGGGCGAGCAGCGGTACGATCTCGGCATACCGGCCGAAGAACATCGCCACGCCCATCGAGATGTTGTAGAACAGATTGACTCCCAGACCCGCGAACGCGCTTCCGTTGTTGCCGGTCGCCGACGAGAACGCGTACAGGATCTCCGAGAAACCGTGCGGTCCCGCGTTGCTCAGCGTCGCCAAGCCGGCGGGAATCAAAACGGCGATCGCGGTGGGTACGAGTACGAACAGGGGCGTGATGAGCACGAACAGGATCGCGAGCTGCACCTCACGGCGCTCGATCTTCTTTCCGAGATACTCGGGCGTGCGCCCGACCATCAGGCCGGCGATGAAGACGGTGAGCACGACGAACACGAGCTTGCCGTAGATTCCGCTGCCGACCCCGCCGAAGATGATCTCGCCGAGCTGGATGTTGACCATCGGGATGAGTCCGCCGAGCGCCGTAAACGAGTCGTGCATCGAGTTCACGGCGCCGCACGAGGTTGCGGTCGTCCACACCGCCCACAGCGCCGAACCGGCGACGCCGTAGCGCGCCTCTTTGCCTTCGAGGTTTCCCCCGAGAACGCCGAGTTGGTGTACCAGCGGATTACCGGCAGCTTCCGCCCAGTAAGCAATCCAGAAACCGCTCCAGAGCATGATCGACATCGCTATGAACAAGGCCCACCCCTGACGCACGTCGCGCGCGTAGCGCCCGAACGTGTACGTGAGGGCTGCCGGGATAGCCATCAGCAGCAGCAGCTCGAGCGCGTTGCTCCACGCCGTCGGGTTTTCGTTGGGCGCCGCTGAGTTCTGACCGATGAATCCGCCCCCGTTCGTACCGAGTTCTTTGATGACCTCGAGCGACGCCATCGGGCCGCCGGTGATCGCCTGCTTGAATCCTTCGAGCGACGTCAGGTTGAGGTACTCGTGAAAGTTTTGCGGGATCCCCATCCACACGAGGGCCAACCCGCCGGCCACCGAGATCGGCAACAGGACGTAAAAACAGCAGCGCGTGAGGTCGACCCAGAAGTTGCCGAGCGTGCGCAACGACCGCGACGTGATGCCGCGGATGAACGCGATGGCGACCGCGATCCCGACGGCGGCGGAGGTGAACATGTGCCACGTCAGCCCGGCCATCTGCGAGAGGTAGCTCATCGTGTTTTCGCCGGAGTAAAACTGCCAGTTCGTGTTGGTCACGAAGCTGACGGCCGTGTTCCAGGCGAGGTCCGGCGCGAGGTTGTCGAAGCCTTGCGGGTTGAGCGGTAAGAACTTCTGGGTGCGCAGTAACACATAGAGGTAAACGAGGCCGACCGCGCTGAACGCGAGCGTCGCAAAGAGATAGGTATACCACTGCATCTCGGCGGCCGGATCGATCCGCGCGATGCGATAGATGATGCCCTCGACCGGTGCGAACACCGGGGTGAGAAGCGTCCGTTCCCCGCTGAAGACGCGCCACATGTAGGCGCCCAGCGGTCTCACGAGTGCGGTGACGATCGCAAACAGCACGATCGCTTGGAGCCAGCCGATCGCCGTCATCTCAGAACTTCTCCGGGCGCAGCATTGCGTAGACCAGGTAAATGAAGCCGGCCAGGGTGAGAATCAAACCGAAAATCTGGTCGCCCATCAGAGGTGTTCGAGCCCGGCCGTGTAGCGGTCGAGGATAAAGAAGAATACGATGGTGGTGACGATGATCGCGAGCTCAAGCATGATCCGACGTTCTCCCTCTGCACGGACCCCGCAAAGCTAGCAGGCGGAGCGACGCGCGACGAGCCTGCGAACGGATCATCCGAACGGACGGTGCGCGCCGGCAGGTGCGTCGCGAGCGTATCGCGACGGGCGCACTCAGAAGCTCTTGCCCTGCAGCAACAGGACGTGCTCGACGATCGGCCCAAGGGCGTCGGCCGGGAGGAAGGTCAGCGCGCCGACGATCAGGATGCTGAAGACGAGCAACCCGACGAAGAGTGCCGTGTCGGTTCGAAGCGTCCCGCGCGTCCGCTCGTTGCGGGGCTTTGCAGCGAGCGCTCCCGCGAGCGCCACCGTCGGCACGATCGCGGCGAACCGCCCGACCAGCATCGCGAAGCCGGTCGCGAAATTGTAGAACGTGTTGACGCCAAGACCCCCCATCGCGCTCCCGTTGCTGGCCGCCGACGAGGTGAACGCGTAGAAGAGTTCCGAGAAGCCGTGCGGGCCGGAACTGCCGAGGGTCGCAAGACCCTGCGGCACGACGCATGCGACCGCCGCCGGAATGAGGATCGCGACCGGAAACGACAGGATCGCGAGCATCGCGAGCAACATCTCGCGCCGCTCGAGCTTGTTGCCGAGGTACTCCGGCGTACGCCCGACCATCAGACCTGCGACGAAGACGGTGACGATCGCGTACGACAGCATGCCGAAGATGCCGCTGCCGACCCCGCCGAAAGCGACTTCGCCAAGCTGCATGTCGGCCATCGCGATCAGTTCCGCGACGGGCGTCAACGAATCGTAGGTGAAGTTCCCGGCCCCGACCGTGCTGTCCGTCGCGACGGTCAGCGAGAGCCCCGCGTCGTTCGCGCCGAAGCGCACCTCCTTCCCTTCGAGGTTCGGCCCCCGGACGCCGAGCGCGTGAATCAACGGGTTGCCCCCGAGTTCGGCCGGGGTCGCGATCGCGACGCCGGCGGCGAACAGCACGGACATCGCCGCGAACAGGGCCCACCCTTGGCGCTTGTCACCGACCATCTTTCCGAACGTGTACGTGAGCCCGGCCGGGACTAGGAACATCGCGAGCAGTTGCAGGAAATTGCTGATTGCGGTCGGGTTCTCGTTCGGCGAACTCGAGTTCGCGGACACGAACCCGCCGCCGTTGCCGCCCAGCAACTTGATGCTCTCCTGCGATGCCATCGGGCCGCCGGTCAGCGTCTGCGTTGCCCCGTCCAGCGTTTTGACGTCGCGGTACGCGGCGACGTTTTGCGGCTCGCCCTGGAACACGAAGGCCAGCGCAAACACGAACGAGAGCGGAAGCAGCACGTACAGCAGACCGCGCGTGAAGTCGGCCCAGAAGTTTCCGATCGTCGGCGTGTGCTGGCGCGCAAAGCCCCGCATCAGGGCAATCGCGACGGCCAAGCCCGCACCGGCCGCTACGAACATCTGCCACCCGAGCGCCGCCATCTGGCTCAAGTAGCTCATCGTGTTCTCGCCCGCGTAGAACTGCCAGTCGGTCGTCGTTGCGAAGCTGACGGCGGTATTCCAGGCGAGATCGGGAGCGAGGGCGTCGAAGTTCTGCGGATTGAGCGGCAGGAGGTTCTGCAGCCGCAGGATCGCGTACGTCGTCGCGATCGCAACGATGCTGAAGGCGAGCAGCGAAAAGCTGTATGTCGTCCAGTGCATCTCCGCGTCGGGATCGATCCGGCAAACCGCGTAGATCGCGCGCTCGAGCGGGCCGAAGAGCGGGCTCGTGAAGGTTCGCCGGCCGGCGAACACCGCTTCCATGTAGGATCCCAGCGGCCGCACCGTCGCGAACAGGATCGCGCAGAACAGCAATGCTTCGAACCAGACGGGGTTCACGCGACGATACATATAGGAAAGCGTGCTAGGTCGCCATCCCTCGAATGGACGATCCTTTCGATTCCCCCTCGCCCAGCGGGATGCGCCGCAGCAGCGGAGCGAGCAGCGAGCCCTGCACGACGAGGGTCAGGAACACGACGGCGAACACGGCATCGAGAATCTGTGCGCGGTTCGGAAATGCGCGCGGCAGACCGAGCGCGAGCGCGAGCGAAAGACCGCCGCGCAAGCCCGCAAGCGCGATCGCGTGGGGCCAACCCGCTTCGGCTCCAGCCCTCCGTCCCAGCGGCAACAAGACGTACGCAAGGACCGCGCGCGAGCCGACGACCGCGAGCACGACGGCGACGAACAGCCGCGGCTCCGCAAAGATGCGCGTGAGCCGCAGGTTCAAGCCGACGAGCAGAAAGACGACGGCATTGGCTCCGAAGGCCGTCGTGTCCCAGAAGCGTTCGATTGCGCGCACCTCGCCTTTATCGAGCCCGAGGCGCGGAAGTGCGACCCCCGCTGCGGCGCTCGCGAAGATGCCGGACGCCCCGGCTGCCGTCGCAACCGCGTACGCGCCGTAAGCGACGCCGAGCGTCACCGCGATCCCGACGGCGGGCGACCGAAAGCGCCGCAGGAGCGGGGCGCCGAGGGCCGCGGCCGCGCCGCCGAACCCGATCCCGGCGAACGCCGCATAGCAGGCCGTGCCCGCCATCCGCAGTGGATTGGTTCCCCCCGCAGCAAGCAGCAGCGCCGTGCCGACGAGCACCGCGGCGACGCCGTCGTTCGCAATCGATTCCCCTTCGACGATCGCGAGCAGGTCCGGCGGAACGTTCAAGCGCCGAAAGAGCGCGAGTACCGCGACGGGATCCGTCGCCGACAGAATCGCGCCGAGCGCCCACGCGCCCACCAAGGTCAGGCCGCCCGCGGCGTAGCCGGCGCTCGCGATCACCGCCGCGCCGAACAGCACGCCCGGCACCGCGAGGACGAGGATCGCGCTGCCCGCGCGGCGCAGCGCGCGCGCGTCGAGATCCCATGCGCCCTCGAAGATCAGCGCCGGCAAGAAAAGCGCAAGCGTCGCCGGCGTCAGCGTGATTTGCAAGTCGCCCGGCAACATGCCGCCGGCCGCGATGCCGACGAGCACGATCGCGGCCGCCGGCGGCACGCCCGCGTGATAGGCGATCTGCGCGAATAAAAACGCCGCGGCGAGAAGAATGAGGACGACGCCGATCGTCGGCAAGAACGACACGCGCGTTGCTTTTCGCGAAGAGGAGCGGCTCGCCCCCGGGCTAACGGAGCAGCACCAATGGGCGACGATCTCGAAGAGCGGGCGAAGCGCGCGGTCGGGCGAAAAGCCGTCGAGGAGTTCGTGCGCCCCGCGACGTGCATAGGCCTCGGTTCGGGGACGACCGCGTTCTACGCGATCGAACGCGCGGGCGAACTCGTGCGCGAGGGGATGGAGCTGCGCGCGGTCGCCACGTCCGGCGAGACCGCGCGCTTGTGCCGCGAGTACGGGATTCCTCTCGCCGAGTTCGGCGACGCAGAGATCGATGTTGCGATCGACGGTGCCGACGAGGTCGCGCCGGATTGGTCGCTCGTCAAGGGCGGCGGCGGCGCGTTGTTTCGCGAGAAGGCCGTCGCGCTCGCGGCCCGGTGTTTCATCGTCATCGTCACCGAGCGCAAAGTCGTCGAATGGCTCGGCGCCTTCCCATTACCGGTCGAGGTCGTGCCGTTTTCGCTGCGTTACGTGAAGCGCGAGATCGAAGCGCTCGGCGCCGCGGTCCGTGTGCGCGAGCGAGGCGGCGCAGCGTACGTTACCGACAACGGCAATGGGCTGTTGGATTGCCGCTTCGGCACGATCCATGCGCCGGCCGACCTCGACGCGGCATTGCACGGCTTGCACGGGGTCGTCACGAGCGGCCTCTTCATCGGCTTGACGTCGAAGGTGCTCGTCGCCAAGAGCGACGGCACGATCGCGGAACTCGCCCGTTCAGCCGGTCTCTAACCGCGAGCGAAGCCAGGCGATGACATCGCTCGCGTTTCTGTCGGGTGGGAAAACCGGATAGAAGACGTGCTCGACGACTCCGTCGCGGATGACGAGCGTGCAGCGCCGCAACAGCGTCATGCCGCTGGTCCGGAAGACGGGAAGCCCGATCGCGTGCGCGAGCGTCAGGTGCTCGTCCGATACGAGCGGAAACGGCAACTCGAGACGCTCGGCGGCCTCACGCTGATACGCGGTGCTCTGGGTTGAGAGGCCGAACAAACGATCGACGCCGAGTTCGCGCAGTTCGGCAAAATGATCGCGAAACGCGCACGACTGCGGCGAGCACCCGCGCGCTCCCGGGATCGCGTCCCAGCCGTCGGGATTTGCAACGCCGGGCCGGCCCGTCCGCGGATAGGCGTACACGACGGTGCGACCGGTAAGCGCGCCGAGATCGACGGACGAGCCGTCGGTTGCGGTCAGCGAGATCGCAGGCAGCTTCAGGCCCGGCAAGTGATGGGCGGCGCCGTCGTCTTCGGGCGCGGGAATGCTCGTCCAATCCGGAGCTTCGATGTTGCTCATTGGCCGAAGATTCGACGCGCTCCGTCCGGGTTACCGCGGCATTCTGAACGTGCG
>PMHP01000031.1 GCA_003158195.1 Vulcanimicrobiota bacterium
CGCTCCGCTCAGGGTGACAGGCTAGCGATGGGGACCGCCGTGGCCGCCGGCGTGCGGGTAGTAGCCACCGTGCTCGCGTGCGGCGACGTAGGCGTGGCCGTGGAAGCTGCCGGGCGTCCCCCGGTAGACTTGACGGACGTGCACGTTATCGTACACGCGGACCCCGGCGTTGTAATGATAGGGGCCGTGGAAGTAGTCGCCGTGCCACCACCCGCCGCCGCCGCCGAAGAAGAATCCGAGACTGAACGAGGGCCCGTAGTAACCCCAGGGATGACCTGCGTAATAAGGAACGCCGGCGACGAAGTTGTACGGCGTGTCGACTTCGTTCGCGTCGACGTAGGACCCGGAATTGTAGCCGAGGATGCTAACTACCATCCCCGGTTCGAGCGTGAGCCCGGTCGGGTTGATGATCGTTCCGTTATGGAGCTGCACGTTGTCGACGTAACCGTGATCGTCGCGCACGGTCAGTGCGTACGCGCCGTCGAAGGACGCGATCCGGCCGCGGATTTGGATGTCGTCACCCGAGGGCTGGGCGTAGGACGGTACGTCCTGCGCGCGGACCGCGAGCGGGTTCAGGAAGACAAGCGCCGCGAGGGCGGCGACCGTAAGGTAGTAGTGTTTCATCGTATCCTATGAAACGACGTCCGCCGGGCAGAAATCCTGGAGCTACCCTGGGAGAGTCCGGCTGCGCGAAAGTGGCGTTTTCCGGCGCTTAGCTCGCGAGGGCGGCGAGGCGGTAGAAGACTTCGGGGACGTCTGCGGCGCGAGTCGGGCGGCCGAAGAAATAGCCTTGGACTTCGGGGCAGCCGAGTTCGCGCAGACGCTGTGCTTGAGCTGCGGTCTCGACGCCTTCCGCCGTAACGCTGACGCCCACCGCCGCCGCAAGAGAGAGCAGCATCGTGACGATCGCTTCGCTTGCGAGCTCGCCGTCGTCGCCGCCGACAAACGAGCGGTCGATCTTGAGGACGTCGAACGGGAATTGCTGCAGATAGCGCAGCGACGAGAATCCGGTCCCAAAGTCGTCGATCGCAAGCCCGATGCCGATGGCCTTGAGGCGTTCGAGCGGGCCGCTCGAGGATCTGCCGCTTGCGAGGACCGTACTCTCCGTGACCTCCAGAACCAGCTCGTTCGGGTCGATGCCGTGACGGTCGAGGGTCTCGCGGACGGAATCGACGTAATCGTGTTGCGCGATCTCGCGGACCGACGCGTTGACGGATATCGCGCGCGGACGGTGTTCCGGGAAGTCGCGTTTCCACGACGCGAATTGCTGACACGCGCGGTCGAGGACGAAACGTCCGATCGGGACGATCAGTCCGAGTTCCTCGGCGATGGGGATGAACTCGACCGGGGAGACCGTCCCGAGTTCCGGATGCTCCCAGCGCAAGAGCACCTCGAACGAATCGATCCGCCCGCTCGCGAGTGAAATGACCGGCTGGTACACGAGGTGAAATTGGTTGCGATCGAGCGCCCGGCGCAGTTGCACCGATAAGCTGACCTTGCGCGAAACGTCCTCGCGCATCGAACGGTCGAACACCGCGTAGCGCGCGCTGCCGCCGGTCTTGGCCGCGTACATCGCGGTGTCCGCATCGCGCAGGATCTCGTCGACGGTGACGCTGCCTTCTTGCACGAAGGCGATGCCGATGCTCGCGGTAACGAAGATGTCGCGTCCGTCGAGAACGAGCGTCTCGGAGAGTGCGTCGCTGACGCGCCGGGCCATCTCCTCGATATACGCGCGGTCACGTCCGGCTATGAACGCGGCATACTCGTCGCCGCCGAGGCGGGCGACGAAATCGCCCGGTCGCATGTTCGCCCGGAGCTGTTCGGCACACCAGACGATCACGCGATCGCCGACGGCGTGTCCGTAGCTATCGTTGACGAGCTTGAACTCGTCGATGTCGATGAAGAGCACGGCACGCACGCCCGGCGCTGGGGACTCGAGCGCGCCCTGGACGTACTCATTGAAGCACGCGCGGTTCGGCAACCCGGAGAGGGCGTCGTGCGTCGCTTCGTGGCGGAAGCGATCGGCGATCTTCTTCCGCTCGGTCACGTCCTTGAGCATCGAGATCGCAAAGCGCGGTTGGTGATCGTCGTCGCGCACCAGCGAGACCGATGCTTCGAACCACGCATCGGCCGAGCCGCGATAGATTTCCGTCGTGAACGATTCGATCTCGCCGGTAAAGAGGCGCGCGAAGTCAACGCCCTTCGCGCCGACGCCTTCCGCGTCGATCGGGTCGATCATGTCGTGCATGCGGGTGTTCGTCCGCAGGACGGTTCCGTCGCGATCGATGATCGCAACGCCGATCGACGAGCGGTCGAAGGCGGCACGAAACTGCGCTTCGGTGACCGCAAGCGCGTCGAGGACGCGCTGGCGCTCGAGTTCGGTTTCGAGGCGCTTGAGTTCGCGGCGCTGACGCGCCTGCTGGCGAAGGTAGCGCGTGCGCATCGAGATGATCAAGATTGCCAAAATCGTCACGCCGAGCGCGACCGCACCGTAGACGGTCGCACGCAGAAGCATCAATAAACGCGTTTCGGAAGCTTCGCGCGCCTGCAACCGCGCCTCGATCGCGTTACCGAGATCGTCGTGCGCGGCGTCGACCGCGTCGATCACCGAATCGGCGACCGCACGCAACTCCTGGGCGTCGGCGCGGCCCGCGCCGTTCGCGACGCGCGCCCGATCGAGGCTCGAGGTGAAGGCTTCGAGCTTCGTGCCGATGGCGGTAACCTGGTCATCGATTTTGGGCATGTCGCCGAGCGTGCGGGATGCGTTGTCGATTCCCGCGTGGGCGCTGAAGTAGGCCTGGCGCGATTCGCCGATCAAGGTCGCGGCCGCAACCCGATCGCTTTCCGGCAGGCTGCCCCCGAGTTCCGCACGATAGAGCGCGAGCTTCGCGTCGTCGATGCGATGCGCGACGATCGGAAGCTGGGCGGCATATGCGTCGACGAGGGCTCCCGTCGCGCCGTCCGGATCGTTGACCAGGGACGAGCGATCGCCTGCGGTGTCGGCCAAACTCCACGCCGTCTCGAGCGCTTCGGAAACCGCGTCGGCCCCGGCTGCGCCCGAAGGTACGACGGCCCACTGCCCCTCGAGAATCGCAACGCGCTTCGTCAATTCGAACGGACGGCCGGAGACGGTGCCGAACGAGTCGAGGTCGCCGAGTGCGCGCACGACCTCGCGCCGCTGCGACGACGTGTCGCCGCGATCGAACTCGAGACGATCGCGCAGCACCCGAAGGGCGCGCACCGTCTTGATGATACGAGTCGTATAGGCGAGGCCCTCGCGCTCGCGAACGGTATCGTTCAGGAGCTTGGTCTGCTCGGTAATCTTGATCGAGAGAAAGCCGGCCAGCGCCAGAACGACGGTCAAGAGCAGTACGGCGGCGATGACGACCACGGCAAAAAAGGCCCGATATTCACGGAGCCCCGAAAATGCCGACGAAACTTTTCTCGTCATCTAAGGAAACTATCGGCGCCGAGCACCCTTAAGAACTGTGAGTCCGCTCACCGCACATCACGTGAAAGCCCCGTCTGCGCATCACATTCGTGTGACAATTTGCAGCTCCAACCATGTCACCCT
>PMHP01000150.1 GCA_003158195.1 Vulcanimicrobiota bacterium
ACGAGCATGACCGCGGTCAGCGAGGTTCCGCTTCCGACGAAGTCCTCGTGGCTTCCGCTGAGCGCGTACAACCGGGCGTTGGCGTGGTCGAGCGCCGCGAGAAGGATGGCGCGCAGCCCGCTCGGCGACGCGCTTCGGCCGAACGAACCCGTCCGGTGGCGCCGGCGCAAATAGTCCCGCAGCGTGGACAGCGCGAGCGGCGCCGCGGCGACCCCGCGACCGATCTCGCCGAAGCCGTCGGCGAGCGCGAACAGCGTCACGCTCGGGGCGACGCACTCGGCGATGTGCGCGTCGCTTTGATGGCGCTGCCAGATGCCAAGTTCGGTCCCTACCGCTACTTCCACGGGCCNNGACGTCGATTTCGTCGCCGTCGTGCAAGGCGACCGGACGCTCGATCGGACGCGCGTTAACGAGCGTTCCATTGCGACTGTCGAGATCGCGGACGCTGAGGATTCCGTCGGAGAGATCGATTCGTGCGTGCAACCGGCTCACTTGCGCATCGGGAACGACAAGCGTCGCGGAGGGCGCGCGCCCGATCGTGATCGGGACGGGAGCGCGGACCGTGCGCGTCCGGTGATCTTGCTCCACGCGCAGCACAACCGCCTGCATGGCGGTCATCGCATCGTGTCGCTCGCGCCGGCGGCGCGGCCACGCTGCCAAAACGAGCAGGGCCGCGAGCCCAACCACCTCGACGCTTGCAAGCCTCGTGTCGTGGGTCACGCCTCGTCGGCCTCGACACAGAGTTCGCTGTCGCCGACCGCGATCACGTCGCCGAGGCCGAGTTCGCCCGCTTCGGCGCGCACGCCGTTGAGCAACGTGCCGTTCGACGAGCCTAAGTCGCGGAAACGGAAGGTGGCTCCGTCCGGCTGGATTTCCAGATGGCGCCGGGAGACGCGCGCGTCGACGATCGTGAAATCGCAAGCGGCATCGCGCCCGACGACCGTGCGCCGGTCAAGCGGCATGCGCGCGTTCGGCGGGATACCCTTGCGCAAGCGCAGCGCGAGCTGGGCCGGTTCGGGCAGCGATTCGACCGCGATCGCGACCGTGCCGGTCGGAACCTGGGGATCGCTCTCGGCCCGCACGTCGGGCGCACGCTCGGGCCGTCCAGAACGTTCGACGAGCCGCGTTAGCATCGCGCTCCATTGACGTTCCAGATACGCGCGGTCCGGCTCGAATCGCGCGAAGTCGGCGGAGCTCATCCGCACGACGAAGCGGCGCCCTCCGCGGCCGTTCGGGCCGCCCGCCTCGCAGGCCGCAACCAATTTGCGCGCGATTTGGACGGGTTCGAGCGCGCTCGGAAACGCCGCGGCGAACGCGCGCTCGACGGCGTTCGCGCACATCGACTCCAAGCGCTCGAGAGCGTTCACGGCGACGCCGCACGCTGCAACGTCGCGATGTAAAAGCCATCGCGACCTTCGATGCCCACCGGCACGACGACGTCGCCGTTGCGCTCGAACGGGGCGTAACGCTCGGGTAACGGCGCGCGTGCGAACGATCCGTCGTCTGCGAGGAACGCATCGATGCGCTCGCGGCCCTCGCGCGGATCGCTCGAGCAGACGCTGTACACCAGGCGCCCCCCGGGAGCCGTGCGGGCGGCGGCCGCAGCGAGCAGTTCGGCCTGTGTCGAGGCGAGCCGCGCACCGTCTTGCGGGGTCTTGCGCCAGCGCGCCTCGGGATGACGGCCGATGACACCGAGTCCCGAGCAGGGCGCGTCGAGCAGGACGGCGCTCGCGCGGATCTCCGGCGCCGCCTCGCGAGCGTCGCCCGCGACCACCGCGACGTTGAGCGCCCCGCCCCGCTCCAACTGCTCTCGCATCACCATGACCTTCTTCTCGTCGGACTCGACGGTGACGACGTGACCCGTGACGCCCGTCCGGGCGGCGAGCTGTATCGTCTTATTCCCACGGCCGCCGCAAAACTCGAGGACCGCTTCACCGGTCCGCGGCGCGAGCAGGTCGACCGGCATCGCGGCGGCTTCCCCTTGGACGGACCATCGCCCGGCGGGATCGTCGCCGACCGTTCCGGAGTCGACGATGAGCGACTCCGCGACGAACGGCGAACGGCGCACCTCGATGCCGCGCGCGGCGAGTTCTTCAGCGACGATTTCGGGCAGGGCGCGCAGACAATTGACGCGCAGCGCGTGCTGCGGTGCCGAATTCACGCCGGCGAGCGCGGCGTCACGCACGCCGTCGTATGCGCGCGCGAATTGGGCCGCCACCCAGTTCGGCACCGAGTAAGCGGTCCCGAGATACTCGTTTTCGCTCGGAAATTCGGCCGGTACCGGTTCGGCCGGTCCATCGGCGATCATGCGCCGCAACACCGCGTTGACCAGCCCCGCGGTGCCGCGATGGCCGTGGCGCCACGCAAGGTTAACCGTTTCTGAGACCGCAGCGTGATCGCCCATCCCCGACATGAAGCGCAGTTGATAGACGCCCAGACGTAGCACTTCGAGAATCGCCGCCGGCAGCGGGCGCTCGCGGCCGCCGACGTACGGCGCAAGGTACCAATCGATCAGGCGCCGGCGTTTAATCGAGCCGTACGCGAGCTCGGCAGCAAACGCGCGGTCGCGCGCGTCTAGCCCGGCGCGTCGCGCGCGCACGTCGAAGGCGGCTTGCGCCCCGCGCAGTTCCGGACCGAACACGTCGCGCACGACCGCGAAGGCGACGTCGCGCGCCGTCATCGGGTCCTGCGCTCGGCGGCACTCCGCGCGGCAGCGAGGTACTCTTGCCCTTTCATCGGTTTTCGACTCGGCGGTACGAGCCGCTCGATCGTCACGTATTCGCCGCGGCCGCAGGGAACGGTCAGCTCGTCCGGGTCGTGCGCCGCTGCCGTGCGGACCTCCAAGAGCTTTACCATCTCCGCTTCTCCATCGAGATGCGCGCGCGCTCCCGGCGCGGGCGAGAGCGACCGGACGTGGTTGACCGTGCGTTGTGCGGGCCAGCGCCAGTCGACCAGCAGGTCGCCCTTCGTGAGCGGGCGCGTCGTCGTCGCGGCGATTGCTTCCGGGCTTGCAAGGCCGGCCTGCGGCTGTCGCTCCAGCCGTCCGGCCGCAGCCAATTCGCATGCGCGAGTCAGGAGTTCGGCGCCGAGCTGCGCGAAGCGGTCGTGTAATTCCCCGTAGGTTTCGTGCTCGCCGATCGGGCTGCGTTCTTGGAGGAGGATGTCACCGGTATCCATGCCCGCGTCCATCGCGATGATCGTGACCCCGCTCTCGGTTACGCCGTCGCGTATCTGCGCTTGCAGCGGTGTCGCGCCGCGATAGAGCGGCAGGAGACTCGGGTGCACGTTGAACGCACCGAGGCGCGGCAGATCGAGCACGGCCGGCGGCAGGATGTTCCCGTAGGACGCGACCGCAAAGATGTCGGCCCCGGTCGCGCCGAGCACCGCCAGCGCGTCGTGCACCTTCTCCGGCTCGACCGTCGGGATTCCGAGCGCACCCGCCGCGACTTTCACCGGAGAGGGTTGTGGTTTGTGTCCTCGTCCCGACGGCCGGTCCGGTTGGGTTACGACGAGGACGCAGTCGAGCGCGTTCGCAAACGCGCGCAGCGCCGGAACGGCAAACTCGCTCGTCCCGAAAAAAACGCCGCGCAGACTACGCGGAGGCAGCGTTGCGCTCGAGCGCAGCGCCCTCCACCTCGATCTCGGCGAGCGCTTCTTTCTCTTCTTCGGTTTGCGCCGGGCGGACGTTCTTTGCCTTATCGATGTACAGCACGCCGTTGAGATGGTCCATCTCATGCTGCAGGCAGCGCCCGAACAGCTCGGTTCCTTCCAACTCGATCCGCTCGCCGTGACGATCCACTCCGACGCAAACGACGCGCTCGAAACGCGGCAGGTCGCCGATCATCCCCGGCACCGAGAGGCAGCCTTCGATCGACTCGATCTCGCCTTCGGTCACGGTAAACTTCGGGTTGATCACGACGTACGGACCCTGTTCTTTGTCGTTCTGCAGATCGACCACGAAGATGCGCTTCGGAACGTTGATCTGCGGCGCCGCAAGCCCGATCCCCGGCGCCTCATACATGGTCTCAAACATGTCGTCGATGAGCTGCTGAAAGAGCGGATCCTTCAACTCCTCGAGGTTCACTTTCTTGGCGACCTTCCGGAGGGTCGGATTCCCCTCGTGAATTATCGGTCTGATGTACGGCACGAGTCCGATTATAGCGGAGCCGCGAAAGCATGGAAACTGCCTGGCCGGCGGCACGGAAGCACTTGCCACTTGCGCCTGCAGTAACTTTGTGATACAAAGTTACGCAACAGAGTAACTTTGTGAGGCAAAGTGACTGCTCCAAGCCGCCTGATCGGTATCTTCATCATCGTGTTCGGTGCATCGTGCGCGTGGACGATTCTCGGGGAAACCCTCGTGACCCGGACGTCCGATTCCGACACCGAGCAGCGAGCCGCCCTCGGCGGGTTGTGGGGCTCGGAGCAGACGCAGCTGCCGGCCAAGTTCCATCTCGATCGCGACGCGACGGTCGTCACCGGGAAAACGCGAACGCTCGTTACGACGACCTCCGACCTCAATCCCGAGCGCACGGACATTCGCGTGAACCTCGCACTCGACCAGCGTCAAAAAGGTCTGCTGTGGTACAACACCTACGTCGTCGGCTTCGATTCGAACTACGACATCCACAACGACGGCAGAGTCGCACGTCTTCGCATCGTGTTACCGTTCGCCGCGCAGCAGGCAACCTACGACGACGTCGTCATCAGCTTCAACGGCCGGCCGCTCGGGACGAGCGCCGGCAGTGAGGGGTTGCTCGCCGCCGCGGTGCTGCAAGCCGGCGGGACTGCGGTCGTGCGCATCGCGTATACGTCGCACGGCCTGGGCACGTGGACTTACCGGCTGTCGAGCGACATGGCCGATGTCCGCAACTTCGTCCTGAAGATGACGACGAACTTTACCCAGATCGACTTCCCGCCCCAGACGCTCGCTCCGACGTACGAACGCCGCGCCCACACCGGTTGGGAGCTGACCTGGCGTTACGGACACTTGATCGCGGGCTACGGCATCGGCATGGCGTTTCCGCAAATCCTTCAGCCCGGACCACTCGCGCAGCGTATCACGTTCTGGGCGCCCGTGTCGCTCCTGTTCTACGTGTTCGTGCTGCTCGTCGTCACGACGCTGCGCGGGATCGACCTGCATCCGATCAACTATTTCTTCCTCGCCGCCGCGTTCTTCGCGTTCCATCTGCTGTTCGCATATACGGTCGACCGCATCCCGGTCGGCCTCGCGTTTGCGATCTGCTCGGTCGTCTCGATGTTTCTAACGATCACGTATCTTCGGCTCGTCGTCAACCTTCGTTTCGCCGCCGTCGAAGCCGCGGCCGCACAATTCTTCTATCTCGTCCTCTTCTCGCTCGCACTTTTCAATGAAGGATATAGCGGCCTCTCGATAACGATCGGCGCGATCGTAACGTTGTTCGCGACGATGCAGTGGACGGGCCGCATCCGCTGGTCCGAGCGCGCAGCAACGGCTAGAGGATATACGTGCTAAGGTTGGCGCTCTCCACAATCTCCGCGAGGCGCGTGCGCACGTATTCGGCGTCGACCACGACGGCGGCGGCCTCTTCGGGTGCTGCGTAGGAGACGTCTTCGAGCAGGCGCTCGAGGACCGTGTGGAGGCGGCGGGCGCCGATGTTTTCGGTTTGTTCGTTGACCTGCATCGCGTAGCGCGCGAGCTGCTCGATGCCCTCGGGAGCGAAGGTGAGGGTCACGCCTTCCACGCCGAGCAGCGCTTTGTATTGCTCGGTGAGCGCATTCTTCGGCTGGGTGAGGATCGTCTTAAAATCCTCGACCGAGAGCGAATCGAGCTCGACGCGAATCGGAAAGCGGCCCTGTAGTTCGGGGATCAGATCCGACGGCTTGCTCATGTGAAAGGCGCCGGCTGCGATGAAGAGCACGTGATCGGTCTTGAGCGAACCGTGCTTCGTCGCGACCGTGCTGCCTTCGACGATCGGCAAGATGTCGCGCTGCACGCCTTCGCGCGAGACGTCGGGTCCGCGGCTGCCTTCGCGACCGGCGACCTTATCGATCTCATCGATGAAGATGATGCCGTTCTCGCCGGCGCGGCGCAACGCTTCGCGCTTGACCGCGTCCATGTCGACGAGCTTCGCGGCCTCTTCCTGCGCGAAGATGCGGCGCGCCTCGGCGACCGTGACGCGCTTGCGCACCCGTTTCTTCGGTAAGAGGCCGCCCAGCATCTCGCTCATGTCCGCTCCGCTTCCGCCCATCGACGGATCGAAGCCGCCGATCATGCCGACCGGAAGCTGCGGGCTTTCCTCGACCTCAATGTCGACGAGCCGCACGTCGAAGAACCCGCGCAGCACGTCCGCCCGCGCTTGTTCGCGAACCGTACGCGTATCGTCGGAGTTCGACGCCGCAGTCGCCGTCTGGACCGGCTGGGACTGCGTGGGCGTTTGTCCGAACGAACCGCCGAAGATCGAGCCGAGCGTTTGCGCGAGCGGATTCGCCGGTTGCGCCGCGCCGGGCGCGCGCGTTTCGGGGTAGAGCAGATCGATGATGCGCTCGACGGCGGCCGCATCGGCCGCCTCGCGCACTTCCTCGCGCCGCTCTTCCTGGACCATGCGAACTGCCGCCTCAGCGAGATCGCGAACCATCGACTCGACGTCGCGCCCGACGTAACCGACCTCGGTGTACTTCGTCGCCTCGACCTTCACGAACGGCGCGCCCGCGAGCATTGCGAGCCGCCGCGCGATCTCGGTTTTGCCGACACCAGTCGGCCCGATCATCAGGATGTTCTT
>PMHP01000091.1 GCA_003158195.1 Vulcanimicrobiota bacterium
CATGAACTGGCCGTAGTTGACCTCGACCCAATCGCCGGGCACGATCTTCTTTTTGCGCTCGGCGAGTTTTTGGGTGTCGGCGAACTCGTACCATGTTGAGGCGAGAAAACCATAGAGAACGGCGGCACCGCGGTGCGGGCCAAGGACGCGCGCGACGTCGTGGTCTAGGGCAGCGAACTTCGCGCCTTTGCGCTCTTCCTCAACAGGTCGCAGATGGCGGTTCTGGGCGTCGTCACCCGGCGGCCGAACGCTCGTGAGTGCGCTGCGGGTCACCGGCGCCTTCCGATCGGGAACCCGAGACAGCCGAGGACGACGAGACCGCGGCTGGCTTGCGCCGTCGCGTTCATGGTCGTCCCGCTTGTGGTCTCGTTCAGTCTTTTGCTCCCGGAAGTTATGCGGCCATTACCGGAAGGAGACCGCATTGTGGGAGCGAACGAACGCCACAACGGATCTTCCGGTGGTGATGCCAAGCCACCCCGAGACGTCGGTCCTCCCGGCCAAGAGAACGACCGCCGAATCGTAGATGGGTCCTGGGATTCTAAGCGCCCGTGGTTTACAGACCTCGGGCGTTTTGCTTCTTAAGTCATGTGTCGCCTCGATTGATGAGCTGCTCCGCTTCAGGCGAAACGGTGCGGGGTGTGGCCGAAGCGGTCCCGACCGGAGTCGTCGGCTCCGGCGAGTTGCCACTCGCCGGGCGTTGTTGTCCGCGTCGATCGCCGAGCGCCGTTACAGCGGCGCTCGGCGTGGTTCCGTTTCGGAACGATGAAGTCGACCGGCTCACGAGGCCAGTCGCGTCGGCATAAGGAGGCACCGGTGCTCGGTCCGCGAGCCATGGGGTCCCTGCGTGGTCACGATCTCAATCCAACCAGTGCTTAGCAGCGCCGTCCGGGCGCGGCGAGCGGTCTTCGAGCTGGTCTTGATGCGTCGCGCGATCGCCTTCAGCTCGAGCTCCGGCTCGCGCATGGCGACTGCGTAGTAGCGCATCGCGGCTGGCGTGAGACGGAAATCGTCCAGGAGAGCCGTTGGAACGACCGCGCCGTCCAAGCGCTGACCAGGATGCTCGGCCCTTGCCTCAGTAGCGGTCACTGCGTCCTCCGGTCCCGACAACGATCTCCTCAGGGAAGATCGTGTCCATTGGGGGACACCGTTCGTCTACTAGATATGGTGTCCCCTGCCGAGCGCACCACAAGATAGCAGGGCATACGTCGAGCAAGGCAAGCAAGTTCGGGCCGTGCCTAAGCAGAGTTGACGGCGCTGAGTGAGCGGACTAAATTGTGACCTTTTAGTGACGTTTGTGTGACCTTGTGGTATGCTAAGGGCGCAGGGCACGAAACGAGGATGGCACCATGACCACGACCCTTGAACAGACGATTCACAACGAGCAAACGCAACGTCTCGATGCGCGAGGTGTGGCAAAGCTCTATGGCGTGAAGCTACCCGTCATTGCGAAGGCGATTGGCGCAAGTCCGGATGCCCTGCGAAAGCATCCCGACAGTAGCCCCGTCCAAGATCGTCTTGCAATTCTCGTTGATTGCTTCGCGCGCATCTACGATGTCATGTCTCAGGACGAAAGCGCTGTTCGCCGGTGGCTATGCAGACCAAACCGTGCTCTCGATGGGATGCGACCGCTCACATTGCTCGAGACTGCTCGTCTTTCGGAGCTGAAAGCGATCGCGACTCAAGTGGGAACTGGGGGCTTCGCGTAACGGAGTGCATGATGAAGCGAGAATCAAGGCAGCCTTACAAGCGCTGCCGCTTCACCGCGTTAATCGGTACGTCAGTCGTTTCATCTTCGAAGCACATCGGGGAACGGCACTCGAGGTAATTGGAGCGCTCCGTACCGGCGGCAGATACAATCCAATTGGCATGCCCGCGCTCTACACCGCGTTTCGGCGCTGGACGGCGCTCTCCGAATCTACCCAATTCTTCGAGGACGAAGATCCTATCAGCCCGATGGTGATGCTCAGCGTCCGCGTTGATTCCGAGAAGATTGCCGACCTAACGCATGCTGCGACTATGCGAGCACTCGGAACGAATCGAGCAGAGTTGACGGCGTTAATCGTGGACAAACAACTCGGAACCGCGGCGACGCAGATTCTTGGGCGCGTTGCCTACGATACAGGCCGAATCGAGGGTCTCCTGATTTGGAGTCGCGTGTCCAGCCGCGAGAAAAATCTGGTCCTTTTTCCGGATCGGCTAGGGATGCGCTACGATCTGCACGATCCAACCGGCGAGCTGCCATCGACGCATCCTGCGATTATGGAGGCGTTACGCGAACTAATGCAAATCGACTAGCGTTTCAGCGTGATGTGCCCATGCCGTTAGGCGTATATCGGTCGGATCACTGCATGGCGAGTCGTGCGTCAGTCAAGGCGGGCCAATGGGTCGGCGCGGGGAATTAAAATGGAATGGACCCATCAACCGATGACGAACTCTTTATCCTTAACAATCCTGGTGACGCGTTGGTGCGAGAGGTCTTCGCGCGGTTCGGCAGAGCCTTCTACGCGGCGAACTGCTTGGAGCGCGAAATCGCCGGCACATTGATGCACGTTGAGTGGCGTTCGAACCTTCGCCCCCCCATGACGCGTGAAGAATTTCACGAGAGTTATGACACGTTCTACGGGACGCTCGCGGCGATGCCCATGGGACGGCTCGTTGCACGCCTGAAGGCCCTAAGCGATCTGCCGCCAAGCCTGCATGATGCTCTCGACGCTTGCCTAAGCGCGCGCAACTCGCTCGCTCATCACTATTTTTGGGAGCGCTCCGGGACGTTTGCGCTCGCGTCTGGCCAGCGGCAAATGATCGATGAATGCGATTCGTTCCTCCAACTGTTCGAGAACACTGATGCAGAAGTCCACGCCTACGTAACTCCACACCTTCAACGTCATGGAGTGACCCACGAGGCTGTGGCCAATGAACGAGGGCGAATTATTCAAGACGCGCGAGATAGATTGGCGTGATCAAAGGCTCGCGGGCAGTGGATTGATGGTAGTGTGCCCGAGGCCGTCCCGCTCCGCAACATGGCGAACCTCGGGCGGGTGATCAGTGGAATTCAAGAGACGCACTCTCACCGAGCTCGCCGACATGGTATGCGGCAATTTTATCGCTGAGGAGAGCCGCTTTCGCTACCGGAGCAGTAGTTACTTGACCGAGTTCTTTCAAGACTGTGGTACTAGCTACAAGCACGACGGCTCGACACGAGGCACCTGGGTCGCTGAGACGCTTCGGCTAATACTCGCTGAACCGCAGCTAAACGCAACCACGCCCCCGGCTACGTTTTCGCGCGTGATCCGAACGCTGATGGACCAAGAGGACGCGACAAACGAGGGGCCGGCGCGAGTCGAGGCACTGGCGGCCCTAAATCGAGCGCTTGCTCGCGAGGGGTTTGAGGCCTTCTATTCGGACGACAAGCAATGTTATTTGCGACACGTCGCGAGCAACACTATCGCGCTGATGTCGCCGAATCCGCATCGGCCATTTTCGCCATCTGAACTCGAGAGACGGGAAGCTCTGCTTGCCTATCTTGATAAGGCGTCCGAAGATGAATTGATCGAGGAGGTATTGTTGCCCCTGTTCCGTCAGCTGGGCTTCCATCGAGTGACGGCTGCTGGGCACAAAGACAAGGCGCTGGAGTACGGCAAGGATGTGTGGATGAAGTTCACTTTGCCGACACAGCACGTCCTGTACTTTGGCATCCAGGCGAAGAAAGGAAAGCTCGACTCGTCGGGCATCAGCGACGCTAATGTCGCGGAGATACACAATCAGGTGCAGATGATGCTCGGGCACGAGATATTTGATCCCGAAATCGGCAAGCGGGTTCTCGTAGACCATGCGTTCATCGTCGCAGGCGGAGAGATCACTAAGGCGGCGCGAAATTGGCTCGGAAACAAGCTAGATGCTTCGAAGCGCAGTCAAATCTTGTTCATGGACCGCGACGACATCCTAAACCTGTTCGTGGTAACTAATGTGCCGCTGCCAAGCGGAGCGTTGCCCGAAGCCGACCCAGACGACGACGAGCTACCGTTCTAGCGCCGATCTGACCCTAAAGTGCAACGTCTACGATTGGTGGTACTGGCACATGGACCCAAATACCGAGATCGCATCGGGGTTCACGGTAGGCGACTACCGCGCGCTGCGCCAGCGCTTAGTGCCGGAAAGTCAAATCACCTCAGAGTGGAAACGGGTATTCGGGGCGTTTCATCGGCGAATTACGGAGCGGTTTCTACAGCCGATCGCCGAGCTCGGCCGCTACGATGACCTCGACGAGCTTCCGATGCGACCCGGCTTTGCGATTCTGGCATTGGACTGCCTGCTGATCGACACATTGCAGTCGTTTCGCGAGGGACGCGCATCCACCGGCGAAGTGAGCCCGGCGAAGTCGTTTCGAGATTTTCTTCAGAATGCCGCGGCTTTCGCAAGTTTCAACAGCGATGACAAGTCCGACTTCTTCGGAGATATTCGAAATGGGCTGCTGCATAACGGCGAGACGAGGCACAACTGGAAAGTTCGGATTGATACAGATCGGCTGCTTACAAAGGACGACGAGAAGCGAACGCGCACTATCAACCGTCGATTATTTCACGCTGGCGTTCTGCGCGAATACGGGCGACTCTGCAGGGACCTCCAGCACGGCGACACTGCTGCGCGTTCACGCTTCTTAGTGCGAATGGACGCGATTTGTGGAATGGCGCTCGCGCCCGGACACTTATACTTCGCATACGGCTCCAATCTTCTCGAATCAGAGATGAAGCGGACGGCGCCGAGCGCAAAGCCTATAGGTAGGGCGTACATTCCGGGCTATAGGCTCGCTTTTGACAAACATAGTAATACGCGAAGATGCGACGCCGCGAACATTCGCAGGGATTTCTCTCGCATGGTGTGGGGTTACGTGTACGCTATCAATGCGGAAGACGAGGCAGCTTTGCTGAGCCGAGAAGGAGGCTATTCTCCGTTAAGCGCAACGGCGTGGCTGAACGACGTGGGCGCGGACGCCGCCGTCATGAAAGAGGTCTTTACTTTTGTTGGGAACGATGAATGCGCATCGGCTTGCGGTCCTTCAGCGGAGTATGTAGATCTTATTCTTGAAGGTGCAAGTCAGCGAGAGTTGCCCGCTGACTACGTCAACTCCGTATTGGCTGCGGTCCGCTGACGCAAAGACGCCGGCCCTGTTCGGGCCCGAGCCCAGGTCGAGACTTAGCCCCCGACAATCCCAAGGAGCGGCGGGTCGTCGTCGAGCGTCGCGGCGGCGACGTAGTCCAGCACGACGCTGTTCGAGCGCTGCCCCGTCACGCGCTTGATGCCCTCGATCGGAATCTTCTTCTTCGCTGCGTTCGTGATGAAGCCGCGCCGCAGCGAGTGCCCGGCGAAGTCGCCGGCGACGCCGGCGGCCGCTGCGCGCCGCCGCAGTACGCGCGCGACGTCGGATGGATCGAG
>PMHP01000036.1:0-9568 GCA_003158195.1 Vulcanimicrobiota bacterium
GTTGATTTGACGCGCTGCGGCGCACGTGGTATTCTCTCCGAACGTCCTTTAGGAAAGGAGGAGCGCATTGACCAGTCAGTTCTCGTTTGTCATCACCACGGAGATGCCGATTGGCACGCTCCTTCGCGGCNNCGCGCCGGGGGTTTGGGGGGTTCCCCCCATTTGAAAGGAGATATCTTGAACTACGAGTTGTTGCGGGTGATTGCCCGGCAACGTATTGACGAATTGCTGCGGGATGCCGCCTACCGGCGTTGCCTTGCGTTGGCACGTCTTCCGCGCCGGCGAGCGCGGAGCGGGGCCGCGCGTGCGCTAGGTGCGGTGGTTCGCTTTGCGGCGGACCTGCGGATGCTCTAATGCTCCGCAGGCCTCGACTCCGGGGAACGCCAACACCGCGGCAGCGTGGAACTCGCCGTCGCAGAGCAGGGGTCGTTTTACCTTCCGCCTTCGCTATCGCTCGATGAGGCGCGCGGCCACGCGTCGCACTATCGAACCTCGGCGTTCGGCGGAATCACGCAGCTGTTCTCGCGGCCCAAGCCCGACGATGTCGTCGTGCAACCGGGCGGCTTGCGCTGCGAACCGGTCTGGCACGTCTCGGCGCACTTACGGGTCGTCTACGACCGGCACGAATCGTATCGCTTTCCGATCGCCTCGCCCGAACACGTCGTTTCGCTGAATGTCGGCGGCGCCACGTTCGATGTCGAGGGTGAACGCAAGGATCGCGCGATCGCGCTGACGGCAGTCGCCCACTGCGTTCGCGAGCTGCGTAAGGAACTTTGGCTCGACGGCGCGACCGGGGATACGATCGCGCCGCGTGGGGTCGACGGCGCGGAGCCGATCGATCTGGCGACATTTGCGCCGCCCGGCGTTTCGATCGTCGACCCGACGGTCCGTGCCTCCGCAGTCATCCGCCAAATACTCGGCGACGACGTCACGCCGCCCGAGGCCGATGCGTACCACGAAGAGACCGCCGAAATCGATCGCCTCGATCTCTACTTCGCGCCGCTCTATGCATTCGATCTGATTTGGACTGCGAAGAANNCCGGCATTCGCGAAATTGCTGAACAAAGAGACTCTCTTCGACCTCGGAAGCGAAACGCTCAATTTGGTCGTCCCGGGGGGCGCGATTCCCCTAAAGCTCGTTCGGGCGCTGCGCAAGCGGGGCGCGCACGCAGAGTGAAGCCGGCTTCGCTTCGCGGGGCCTTGGGTGTTTGGCTCCTCGGCGTGACGCTGCTCGTTGCGTGCGCTTCCGGAACGGTTATCGGGTCCCATCCCGCATCGGCGCCCACGACCACGGGCGTAACGCTTCCAACCGGAACCACGCCCATGCCGAGCAGTGGAGCGCCAACCCCGACATCCTCCCGCGCTCCGGCGCCGACGCCGACCGGCGCTACGCCCGCGCCGACCGGCGCTACGCCGGCGCCGACCGGCGCATCGCCGTCGCCCACGCCGGGAGGGGCAACGCCGACGCCGACCGCACCGTCAGGGACGGCAACCTGCGTGCCGGGAGCCAACCCGACCGTCGGGCCGGAGGTGCGCAGCCCGGTCGCGCTCGGCACGTACAACGTCAATCCGGCGAAGGTTTTCGTCGCCGGCATCTCCTCCGGCGCCTTTTTTGCGGTGCAGATGCACGTCGCGCATTCAGCACGATTCAAGGGCGCCGCGATCTATGCGGGCGGCGTTTACTACTGCTCCCAGGATAGCCTCGCGCTTGCGCTCGTCGAGTGTGGCGGCGAGACCGGCATCACCTGCCAAGCGCTTTACGAGAGCACGCTTTCGCAGTCCGAGGCGTATCTCGATGCGCAATCGGCGGCGGGTACGATCGATCCCGAAAGCAATTTGAGCGGGCAGCCGGTCTACCTTTGGTCGGGGACCAAGGATCAAGTCGTCAACCCGCAAGAGATGGCCGACCTCGACTCAGAGTACGTGCACTACGGCGCCAGGGTCGCGACCGATTTCACCTATCCGGCGAATCACGGTTGGGAATCGCCCGACGGCGTCGTCCCGTGTCCAACCGCAACCGAACCCTACATGATCGTGTGCGATCAGGGCAGTCAGCCCTACGATTCCGAAAAGACGTGGCTCACCACGTTCTTCGGCGCGCTGGCCCCGCGCAACGGCGGAAAGTTGAACGGCTCGCTCATAAATTTCGACCAAACCGTTTTCGGGGCGGCCGCAAGCAACTCGATGGACACGAACGGGTGGATCTTCGCGCCCCAAGCGTGTGCGAGCGGCGCCAGCTGCGGCTTCGTCCTGGCGCTGCACGGCTGCATTCAGAATCAGGGCATCATCGGCGACGATTTCGTGACCGAGGCCGGCCTCGACGAGTGGGCCGATACGAACAACTTCATCGTGATGTACCCGTACGCGGTCGAGGCCGTCGACCCGATCAATCCGATGGGGTGTTGGGACTGGTGGGGCTACGACGACTCGAGCTACGCGCTCAAGAGTGGAACCCAGATGACCATCGTCTACAAGATGGTCCAGCACGCGACCGGCTTGCCCTAGGACACCACCCGGTACTCCCGCCGTGGTAAGGGCCGGCCGGACGCCTGTGCTATAATCGCCTTCGCCTTGCTGGGAGTTGGGCTCCGCGCAACGCCAACCCGTAAACCCCGCCAGGACCGGAAGGTAGCAACGGTACGTGGGCCATGGTGTGTGCCGCGGACAACCTGGCTCCCGGCGGGCTAACCGAATCTCCGGCTGGATCCTTTCTTAAAGGGGGGCCGGAACGCCAGGCCCGGCGCAACGTGCCGGGCCTTTCCAAGAGGGCTTTTGGGCCCGCGATGGGGCATATAGGGTACCCGATGTCCTTCAGTGCCTTGGCCGGTCTCGTGTTCGGCGTGGCCGTAATCACGATCGGTCTCTACCACAGCACCATGGTCGGGCCAAGGCTTCGCTCGATCAGCAGGACGCTGCGCGGCGACGGTGCGTCCTCCTCGGAGGCGGAGTCGGTCGCATTGCTGCGCGCCTCGCTGTTGGCGTACGGCAAGAAAACGGACGAGCGCCTCGACGAGCTTGAAACGATCCTCAAGCGCGACCTCCATCGCGTCGGCTTCATCCGGTATAACTCGTTCGACGACGTCGGCTCGGATCTGTCGTTTACGCTCGCGCTCCTCAACGACGACGGCGACGGCGTCGTCGTGACCAGTATCTACTCCCGCGAAGAGACGCGGACGTACGGGAAGGCTGTGCGCAAGTTCGTTCCGCAACAGGGCGCTTCTAAGGAAGAGCAAAGCGCGATCGCGATGGCGCGGACCGGCGTCGGGGCCCTGTGAAGAACAGCTACCTCGTCAAGATCGTGCCGCCGTTCGGCTACCGCGTTTTCCGGGTCGAGTTCTCGCGCCGCCACATCCTCTGCCTGACGGCACTGTTCTTGGCGACGCTCGGCGGCATCGGCGGGTACTACGTGTGGACCTTGCAGCATGCCGAGGCGCGCGTTAGCGAGCTGCGATTCCTGACCGACGGCCAGCGCGACCAGCTTCAGAAAATCGACAGCCAAGCAGCGGAGCTGGAGAACGAGCTGAAAGCTTACGAATTGCAGAGCGAGCAGATACGCAAGATGATCGGGGATCGTGGGAAGGACCCGGCGGCCGGCGGGCAGACGACGCCGAACGCTCCGCCCACCGACGATCGCCAATCGATGCGCGATGGCGACGCTTTCGACCGCGTAGCCGCGCGCGTCGAGCGCTTGCGCAACGAGTCGTCGCGCGCGCGCGGCGAGAGCGATCGCCTGCGTACGGTCGCGCTCCGCGTCATGAACATGCAGCGTTTGGAAGATCTCGCGCGGGCGAGCGTGCTCGCGGCGATCCCCTCGGTGAATCCGGCTGGTCCCGGCGTGGGCATCCGCTCTGCCTTCGGTTGGCGGATCGACCCCTGGCCCGAGTTCCATAGGGGCGTCGATCTCGACGTGGATTATGGTGACCCGGTTCGCGCCGGCGCCGCGGGCACGGTCGTCGAGGCGGGTTACGACGGCGGCTACGGCTACAAAATCGACATCGACCACGGCAACGGCTACCACACCTGGTACTGCCATCTCTCGAAAATCGACGTTCAGGAAGGGCAGTACGTGATGAAGGCGCAGCACATCGCGGAGGTTGGCTCGAGCGGGATGTCGACCGGCCCCCACCTTCACTACCAAATCATGCTCGATGGGAATGCCATCGATCCGGCCCCGTACCTGAACGGCGTGCCGGGCCGCGTACTCGCCAGCCTGCCGTAGCTACGGGCGCATGCTTAAACATCCGGGGCCCAGAAGGTTGGGGCTGTGAGTTCGTTGTCGTGTGCGGCCTGGGAGGTCGTGTACCTTGCGCTGCGGGTGTTCTGGGTCGCGATGCTCGTCTATGCGGTCGTTTCGTGGGTTCCGAGTTTGCGCGGCAAATGGACGACCTACGTCGCACGGATCGTCGAGCCCGTGCTCCAGCCGGTACGCCGCATCATCCCCCCCGCGGGCGGCCTCGATTGGTCGTTTCTCATCGTGATCATCGTGGTCGGCTACGTGATGCGCGCCATTCCTCAGTTCGCCTACGACTCGGCGTACTGTTTGATCCGCTAAGGCGCCGCCGATGGCCATCGTAAAGCCGCGCGCCGCCGGCGACCGGATCGCGACGAACGTCCGCAATTTCTGCATCATCGCGCATATCGACCACGGGAAGACGACGCTCTCCGACCGTCTGCTCGAGGTGACGCGCACGGTCGCGGGGCGCCAGATGGAAGAGCAGTTGCTCGACGCGATGGACCTCGAGCGCGAGCGCGGGATCACGATCAAGATGCATCCGGTGACCCTCGACTATCTCGCCGCGGACGGGCAGCGCTACGAACTGAATTTCATCGACACGCCGGGCCACGTCGATTTTTCGTCCGAGGTCTCGCGCTCGCTTGCCGCCTGCGAGGGTGCGATCCTCGTGATCGACGCGGCCCAGGGCATCGAGGCCCAGACCCTCGCGAACTACCACCTTGCGGTCGAGCAGAATCTGACGATCATCCCGGTCATCAACAAGATCGACCTCCCGGCCGCCGACCCGGAACTCGTGAAACGGGAGATCGAAGAGCTGCTCGTGATCGAGGGCAGCGAGGCGATTCTCGCCAGCGCCAAAGAGGGAATCGGCATCACCGAAATTCTCGAGGCGATCGTCCGGCGCGTGCCCCCACCCCGAGGCAACGACGCCTATGTCCGCGGCCTCGTTTTCGATGCGCAATTCGATACGTACCGCGGCGTCGTCTCGTACGTGCGCGTCGTCGACGGCACGCTGCGCGCCGGGACGCGCTTCATGTCGATGAACCAGAAGAAAGTCTACGAGGCGACCGAGGTCGGCGTCTTCAAACCGGAGATGCGTAAGACGGCTCAGCTCGACATGGGCGGCGTCGGGTACGTGATCGCCAACATCCGCTCGCTCGGCGACATCGACGTGGGCGACACGCTGACCGAAGCCGCCAACCCGGCGCCGGCCGCGCTCCCGGGCTACAAGCCGATCGTCCCGATGGTGTACTGCGGGCTTTATCCCAACGAGGGCGTCGAGGTTTCGCAATTGCGCGACGCGCTCGAAAAACTCGCCCTCAACGACTCCGCGCTGCACTACGAGCCGGAGAGTTCGATTGCGCTCGGCTTTGGGTTCCGCTGCGGGTTCCTGGGCCTCTTGCACATGGAGATCGTGCAGGAGCGGCTCGAGCGCAACTACGCGCTCGACCTGATCGCGACGTCGCCGTCGGTCGTCTTTCGCGTGACCTTAAGCGACGGGACGGTCGAAAACATCGACAATCCGGCCAAGCTGCCGGCGCGCGACCGGATCGCGCTGATGGAAGAGCCGTACGTCAAAGCGACGATCATCACGCCGCCCGACTACGTCGGCGCGATCATGGAAATCACCCAGAACCGGCGCGGAACGCTTTCAAACATGGAATATATCGCCGACGGCCGCGTGATTCTGACCTACGAGATGCCGCTGATCGAGCTGATCATCGATTATTTCGACCGCCTCAAGTCGAGCACGAAAGGCTACGCCTCGCTCGACTACGAGCCGATCGGCTATCGCGAAGGAGATCTCGTGAAGCTCGAAATCCTCCTCAATGCAGAACCGGTCGACGCGCTCTCTTCGATCGTCGCACGCGACAAGGCCCCGGCGCGGGGCCGGGGCCTGGTCGAAAAACTCAAAGAGCTGATCCCGCGCCAGATGTTCGNNCAGAAGGTCGGCAAGGAGCGGATGAAGCGCGTCGGCCGGGTCGACCTGCCCCAGGAAGCCTTCATGGCCGTCCTGCGCTTGGACGAACGCTGAGACTCCCGGCGGAGCGCTAAACTGCCAAGGTGTGCTCTGCCCCGGCAGGGGCGCAGCCCGGCGAGCGAAATTCGTTAGAAACCTCTGAGCCCTTTGGGAGTCGGTGAATGAATATTTTTGGCGGCGGCTTACGACGGCAGTTCATTGCCCGTCCGGACGGCTCGAAGAATCAAATCCTCTACAAGTGGCCCGACATGGCGGTCCCGATGGCAGCGCAGCTGACCGTCGAGCCGGATGAAGTCGCCGTTTTCGTGCGCGAAGGCAAGGTGGTCGGGATCGTCCCGCCGGGCCTCGTCACACTTGAGGGCAAGAACATCCCGTTTCTCGACGTCCTGATCGACGCCGGAACCGGCGGGAACTTCTTCCGCGCCGAAGTCTACTTCGTCTCGACGCGCGAATTCCCGAATTTGCCGTTCGGCGGTGTGGTCGACAACGTCGTCGATCCGGAGACGCAGCTCGCGATCGGCTTGCGCGTCTTCGGCGATTATTCGCTCAAGATCGTCGACCCGTCCGCCTTGATCCTCAATCTCGTCGGCTCGCGCGATGCCAGCGACAATGCGCTGATAACGGATTGGATGCGCGACATGGTACTCAAGACGATCCGCACCGACGTCGTCAGCCACATCGTGCAGAACAACTGGCCGATCTTGGGCATCGCGTCGCGCACCGACGACCTCGAAGCCGAGACGCTTGCGAAAGTCGAGACGCACGTTTCGTCGTACGGCGTGCACATCGTTCGGATGGGTAATTTCACGATCTCGATCAACGAGACTGACGAAGAGACGCTCAAGAAATACCGCCGCGACGTGACCTACTCGAAGCTCGCCGGCGGGTTCCAGCAATATGGTGCGGGCGAGGCGATGATCGGCCTCGGCGAAGGAGCGGCGAAAGGCGGCGGCGCGGGCAACAGTGCGTTCCTCGGGATGGGGGTGGGTCTCGGGAATTTGGTCGGCGCGATGGGCCAGACACAACCCCAACCCGCTCAGCAACCACAGGCGGCGCCCGCCGCGGCGACCGCGCACTGTAGTGCGTGCGGCGCGGGTTACGCGCCGGGCGCAAAATTCTGCGCCGGTTGTGGTGCGGCGCTGGCCACGGCTCCGGCGGCTTGCCCGTCGTGCGGTATTCAGGCCGACCCCGGCGCGAAATTTTGCGCCGGATGCGGCACGAAGCTCGGCTGATCGCTATGCGCGAATCGCTGATCGCCGTGCGCGAGCCGCTGCGCGTCCATCACCTCCAGTTCACGCGCGGCGGTGGTGGGGGCCATGGCGGCGGCGGCGGCGGCGGGGGGCACAGCGGCGGGTTCGGCGGCGGCGGCGGACACTCGTACGGCGGCAGCTATTACGGCTCCGGCGGGGGCGGCAGTAGCGCCGGCGGCATTTTCGCACTCGTGTTTTTCTTTTTCTTCCTGGCAGTCGTGCTTTTCATCGTGTTCGTGATCTTTCGCGCAACGCGGCGCGCAGCCGGGCCGCCGTCCTCGGAGATTCCGCCGGAATTTGCGGAGATGCTGGCGCGCCGGGGGATGGGAGGGCTGCCGCCTGCGGCCCCGCAGTCCAACGGCGTCAGCGCGGCGGTCGCAGCCTTGCGCAACGACGACCCGGATTTCGAGGCAGAGACGTTTTTGCAGCGCGCGGAGATGACGTATTTTCTCGTCAACCGCGCCTATCAGCATCGCGATGCGCCGGCGCTGCAGCCCTATCTGGCGCCGGACCTGTACGCCGAGCGTTCGCAGGCGGTGCAGACGCTGCTCGCGGAGCACCACAAACCGGCGCAGCTCGACCTCAACGTTCGCGGGATGCACGTGCCCTCGGTCGCGCATGGTCCCGACGGCGATCGCATCGTCGTGCACTTCGACTTGGTCTCGCGCGAGCGTATGCTCGACGACCGGACCGGGAAGCTCATCTCCGATGCGGGGAACGACCAGCGTTCGGGTGAGAATTGGACCTTCAGCCGCAAGGGCGGCGCGAAGACGGTCGTGTCGGGCGGCGTCGTTGCCGCAAAGTGCCCGAATTGCGGCGCGCCGCTCGCGCTCGACGAAAGCGGTCACTGCAGGCACTGCAACGCGAGCGTGACGACCGGCGATCGGGATTGGGTCGTCACCAGCATCGCGCCGAGCGGGTTCGAGGGCGCGACCGCAGACGGGTTTCTCGGCTCGCAACGCCTATCGGCGCAAGCCGGCCTTCAGGCCATCGCGGCAGCGGACCCTGCGTTCGCGCCGGATGCGTTTCTCAAACGTTGCGCCTCCGCATTCGACGCGCTGCAAACCGCATGGCAGGCGCGCGACCTCGAAGCGGCGCGCGGCTTCATGAGCCCCGGACTGTACTTTGCGTGGAGCGCACAGGTCGACCAGCTCAAGGAGCAGCATCGCAAGAACGTGCTCGAGGGGCTGCGTATCGACGGCATTTCGCCCGTCGGCGTCGTACACGGCACGGTTTTCGACGACGTCATGGTGCGCATCGATGCGACCTGCGCCGACTACGAGATCGACGAGACGACCGGCCGGATCGCTTTCGGCGACAAACGTCCCGAGCCGTTTACCGAATACTGGACGTTCCAGCGCGGCGTCGGCGTCGCGACCACGGGTAAAGCCGGAACGCTCGAAAAGCAATGCCCGAACTGCGGCGCGCCGCTCAACGTCAATGCGGTCGGCGAATGCACGTATTGCAAGGCCGCGGTGACCAGCGGGAAATTCGACTGGGTTCTCTCGCGGATCGAGCAGCCGGAGGACGTCGCACTCTGAGCGCGGAGATTCGGACTTTGCTGCGAGACGGGGCGTACGTCGTCGTCCCCGAACCGCGCCACATCCACCACCTTCAGTACACGCGCGGAGGTGGCGGCGGACACGGCGGCGGCGGCGGTGGCGGTGGCGGCGGCGGGCATGGCGGTTTCTTCGGCGGCGGCAGCGGCGGTGGCGGGTTTTTCGATTCGGACGGATTCTTAGTCCTCGTCGTTATCGGCATATTCATCCTTTACTATTTGATTACGTCCGCATCTGCCGCCGCGAAGAAGCGCGCGCTAGAATCTCTTCCATCGGAGGACTCGCTCGAGGCCGCATCGCCCCGGGAAGTACCGGCTGCGAGCGCCGTCACTCACGGGGTCGCGGCACTTCGCGCGGACGATCCGGATTTTGAAGCGGAGACGTTTTTGCAGCGCGCGGAGATGACGTATTTTCTCGTGAATCGCGCTTATCAACATCTCGATGCCCCGGCGCTGCAGCCGTATCTGGCGCCGGACCTGTTCGCCAAGCGTTCGCAGGCGGTCCAGACGCTGCTCGCGGAGCACCACAAACCGGCGCAGATCGA
>PMHP01000036.1:9612-15866 GCA_003158195.1 Vulcanimicrobiota bacterium
GGCGGCGTCGTTGCCGCGAAGTGCCCGAATTGCGGCGCGCCGCTCGCGCTCGACGAAAGCGGTCACTGCAAACATTGCAACGCGAACGTGACGACCGGCGATCGCGATTGGATCGTCACCGCTATCGAGCCGAGCAGCTTTGAAGGCGCTCGCGCCGACGGGTTCCTTGGCTCGCAGCGGCTATCTTCGGGGGCCGGCTTTCAAGCGATCGCTTCGGCCGACCCGGCATTCGACAGGGAGGCATTCCTGAAGCGCGTCGAGTCCGCATTCGACGCGCTGCAAACCGCATGGCAGGCGCGCGACCTCGAAGCGGCGCGCGGCTTCATGAGCCCTGGACTGTACTTTGCGTGGAGCGCGCAAGTCGACCAGCTCAAGGAGCAGCATCGCAAGAACGTGCTCGAGGGGCTGCGCATCGACGGCCTTTTACCCGTCGGCGTCGTGCACGGCAGGGTTTTCGACGACGTGATGGTGCAGATCGATGCGACCTGCGCCGACTACGAAATCGACGAGACGACCGGGCGGATCGCTTTCGGCGACAAGCGCCCCGAGCCGTTTGCGGAGTACTGGACGTTTCAGCGCGGCGTCGGCGTCGCGACGACGGGCAAGCCGGGCACGCTCGAAAAGCAATGCCCGAACTGCGGCGCGCCGCTCAACGTCAATGCGGTCGGCGAATGCACGTATTGCAAGGCCGCGGTGACCAGCGGGAAATTCGATTGGGTTCTCTCGCGAATCGAACAACCCGAGGACGTCGCCTTGTGACGCGCGCGAGCGGCTGATCACCGGTTCCGGCGGTGGCGGCTTTGTCGGTTCCGGTGCGTCCATTATCGTGGTCGTCATCGTCGGAATCGTCGTCTACTACTTGATCAAGGCTGCGTTTTCCAGCGGCGAGAAGCCGCACTACGAGTCTGCGCAATTTGACGACTCGGCAGCGCCCGCGCCGGTCCCAAAAGCGGTGGATCCGCCCCTTGTCGCCGAAGTGGTCGCGGCGCTTCACGCTGACGATCCGGATTTCGAAGCGGAGACGTTTTTACAGCGCGCGGAGATGACGTATTTTTTCGTGAACCGCGCCTATCAACGGCGTGACGCGCCGGCGATGCAGCCGTACCTCGCGCCCGAAGTCTTCGACGAGCGTGCGCAGGCCGTGCAGTCGTTGCTCGCAGAGCATCAGAAGCCGGCGCAGATCGATCTCAACGTTTGCGGGATGCAGGTGCCGTCGGTCGTCCATGGGACCGCGAACGACCGGATCGTCGTGCATTTCGATTTGGTCTCGCGCGAGCGAATGCTCGACGACCGGACGGGCAAACTTATCGCCGACGCCGGTGATGACCGGCGTTCGGGTGAGACCTGGGTCTTCAGCCGCAAGGCGGGGACAAAGACGGTCGTTTCGGGGGGTGTCGTCGCGGCGAAGTGTCCGAACTGCGGTGCTCCGCTCTCGCTCGACGAAACCGCCCACTGCAAGCACTGCAACGCCGACGTGACGACGGGCGAGCACAATTGGATCGTCACGAGCATCGAGCCGAGCGACTACGTAGGAACGAATGCGGACGAGTTCCTCGGCTCGCAGCGCTTATCGCCGGATGCCGGTTTTTTGGCGATTGCCGGCTCTGACCCGGCGTTCGCTTCGAATGAATTCCTCAAGCGCGTCGCTACGGCATTCGACGCGCTGCAAACGGCGTGGCAGGCGCGCGATCTCGACGCGGCGCGCGGCTTCATGAGTGCCGGAGCGTACTATGCTAGGAGCGCGCAGGTCGACCAACTCAAGGAAGAGCATCGCAAGAACGTCCTCGAAGGCCTGAACATAGACTCGATCACCCCGCTCGGCGTCATGCACGGAAAAGTTTTCGACGACGTGATGGTCCGCATCGATGCGACGTGCGCGGAATACGAGATCGACGACACGACCGGAAAAATCATCTTTGGGGATAAGCACCCGAACCCGTTTGCCGAGTACTGGACGTTCCAGCGCGGGGTCGGCGTCGCGACGACGGGCAAAGCGGGGACGCTCGAAAAGCAATGCCCGAACTGCGGCGCTCCGTTCAACGTCAACGCCGTCGGCGAGTGCACCTATTGCAAGGCGACGATCACGAGCGGCAAGTTCGACTGGGTACTTTCCCGGATCGAGCAGCCGGAGAATGTCGTAGATTATTGGACGGTCGGGGCGCGGGCCCCGTGACGATTACATCATCTGCTTGGAGTTGTCGCCCTTCGAGAAGGCGACGCACCAGCCCTTAGGACTGATCGGGCCGGCGACGATCGTGCATTCGCCGTTCGCCGTTTTGCTTTTACCGTTGATGAAATAGCGGCACTGGCTGCACTGCTGGCCGTTTTTCGGCTTGGGCTGGTACTGGACGGTAGCCGGCGCTGTGTGTCCCGGCTTTGTCGCGGCTACGGCTTCGGCTTGCAAGGCGGCAAATGCGCCGATTGCGATCGGGGCGGCGGCGAGCCTTTGCAATAAGTCGGCGCGCGTCAGATTGGGGCTTTCACGTTTCACAGGGATCCCTCTCTTTAAGAAGACGGTGTGTGCGTTCAGATCCAAACCGCGTCGGAATCGGCGTAGACGTTTCCGTAAAGGTCACCGGGCTCGGGCTGTGGTTCGCCCTCGACGGCGTCGGTGGTTGCGTTGACGGTCTGCGTTATCTCTACTCGCAGAGCGGCTAGTTCTTCCTGCGAGATGATGCCGCCGTCGAGCAGACGCTGCTCGAACGCCGGGACCGGATCGAGCTTTCGTTGGGCCTCGACCTCATCGCGCGTGCGATAGGTTCGATCGTCGTCGTCCGTCGTGTGCGAGAGAAAGCGGTAGCATTTCGCCTCGACGAGCGTCGGGCCCCCGCCGCCGACGGCCCGGTCGCGCGCGGCGCGAACCGTTTCGTAAACGGCAATCGGATCGAATCCGTCGACGATCGCGCCTGGCATCCCGTATCCCGAAGCGCGGGCGGCGACGTCGGCATTGGCCATCTGCTTGTCTTGCGGGGTCGAGATCGCCCAGCGGTTGTTCTCGCAGACGAACACGATCGGCAGCCGTCCGACAGCTGAGAAATTCATCGCCTCGTGCCACTCGCCCTCACTGGTCGCGCCTTCGCCGAATTGGCAGAAGACCGCTCGGCCTTCCTCGCGCCGGAATTTGAGCGCGTACGCGGCGCCGGCCGCGTGCGTGCATTGCGCCGCGATGATCGAGCTGATCGAGGCGATACCGAGTTCGCGCGCGGTGACGTGATTGATGATCTGCCGGCCCTTCGTGCGGTCGGTCGCTCGCGCGAACTGAGAGCGGAACAGGTCGACGAGCGGGAAACCGCAAGCGAGAATCAGTCCTGTATTGCGGTAGTAGGGGTAGAGGAGGTCGCGCCCGCGCTCGAATGCGAGCCCCGTCCCGGCTTGGACCGCCTCGTGTCCTTCCGAACCCATCGCGATCGGGATTTTCCCTTGCCTGTTAAGCTGGAAACCGCGCGTGTCGACGGCGCGCTGCAAGAGCATATTGCGCAGCAGAAGGAGCGCTCGCTCCGCGTCGATCCCGAGCGCCGCCGGCACGATTTTCGCCATTCGAATGCTTTTGTTGGGTCGCGGGGCCGTTGCTCCCTGCGCGTGCGCGCCGCCACTTTACATGGATGAGGGGCGGGAGTATACTTTCGTCACGTCTCGAGACGCAAGATTCACAGAGCCACCGAGGAGGGCGATTGGCCTCGCAAGATCCACCGGGGCACCCAAGCGGAGATTGCATCCGCACCTAGCGACTTTCGAGTAGCGCGTAGCCCTACCGAGCCGCACGGAGACTCTCCGGGCTAGGTTGCCGCAAAACTCCGAATGAACATCGACACGAGCGCCGCGGATGTACTGCGGCGTTCGTGCTATTTCACAACGCAAGCGTTCCAGTTTTCGACGCATGTCTAATGCGCCGGGCGGCCTCCCCCACTACGCTGTCACAAATCCAAGTGACCCGAAAGGGGAGAGTATTTGTTTTTAGCTGATGCCGGCCCGTTCGTCGAGGCGCCGAAGTTCGTCAACGCGGGTGATACCGCTTGGCAGCTGACGGCGGCAACTTTTGTCGGCCTGCAGAGCGTGCCGGGCTTGGCGATACTCTACGGCGGCCTCGTTAAAAAGAAGTGGGCCCTCAATTCCGCGGTCATGGTCTTCTACGCATTCTCGATCGTCCTGATGGTCTGGATGCTTTGGGGCTTTAACATGGCGTTCGGTCAGACGGCTCCCGGCATTCTGACGAACTGGGTCGGCATTCCGACACCCGCCCTCGGCGCGGTGTCGGAGACGGGGCAGGCCGTGATTCCCCTGGCAGCCTCCGCCATGCCGGCGCTGCACTTCCCCGGCGCGGCGATGATTTATTTCCAATTCGTGTTCGCCGCGATCACGCCGATCCTGATTGCCGGCTCCGTTTTCGCGCGAATGAACTTCAAGGCGTGGATGCTCTTCGTCCCGATTTGGAGTTCGATCGTCTATTCGGTCGGCGCGTTCTGGATCTGGGGCGGCGGCTGGCTCTCGCAGCTCGGTGCCGTGGACTATTCGGGCGGGTACGTCATCCATCTCGCCGCCGGCGTTTCGGGCTTCACGGCAGCGGCGGTCGTCGGACCGCGGCTCGTCGAAGACCGCAAAGATTTCGAACCGAACAATCTNNACGGCTTCAACGGCGGCGATCCCTATTACGCGAATCCTGATGCGGGCGCGGCCGTGCTCAACACGAACATCGCGACCGCGATGGCGCTGCTCGTCTGGCTGATCTTCGACATGTTCGCAATCGGTAAGCCCAACGCCGTGTCGATGATCAACGGCATGATTGCCGGCCTTGTCGGGATCACGCCGGCCGCCGGTTATGTCGACGGTTATGGTGCGCTCGCAGTCGGCTTCGGTGCCGGCGCGATCTCGTGGTTTACGCTAAACAAAGTCGGCCAAATGGCGATTCTCAAGAAGGTCGACGACACGCTCGGCGTCCTGCACACGCACGGCGTCGCGGGTCTCGTCGGCGGCTTGATGGTCGGCCTCGTCGGAAATCCGGCGATGATCGAGTACTATTCGACCCAAACGACGGGGAAGAACGCGGTCCCCGACGTCAGCGTCAGCGGCCTATTCTACGGCGGCGGGTGGACGCAGCTGATCCATCAGGCGCAGGGCGCCGCGGCCATCATCGTATTCGACGTCATAATGACATTCGTCATCCTCAAACTCATCTCGCTTGTCATTCCGTTACGCGCCAGCAATCCGGAGATGGAAGGCGGGGATCTTGCAATCCATGGCGTCGATCCAATGCCGATCTACAGCTCGCCGGCACCGCTCGCGTCGCCCGCGGCAAACTAAGCCCATAACGTACACGTCGAAAATCGGGAGTTAAGGGGGCTCCACTTCATCCGGTCGGTTCGAGCGTAAACCGCGTGCGCCCGCGCGGTGCGCGCTGCTCGCGGTCGACGGCGGCGATGCGCGCGAACGTGGGTGGATGAGCGAGCACGTCCGCGACGAAGCGCTCGATTTCCGCCGGCTCTCCCTCGACATCGATCTCAAGCGTCTCGCCGGAGCGAAGGTTGCGGACGGTACCCGCGACCCGGTAGTCGTTTGCGATGTCGAGCACGCGGTCGCGGAAGCCGACCCCTTGGACGCGCCCTGCGATGCGAACGACCTCCCGAACCATCGCGGCTTCTTCCGAACCGAGAGGGGCGCCGCCTCCGGCACAAAAGGCCGCGGTATGACCGAAGAAGACGCGCTCGCCGAACGCGCGGCAGAAGCGATGTACGAGCGGGATCAGGCGGCGCGGGCGATGGGAATCGAGATCCTCGAGGTGCGCGCGGGCTTTGCCCGCGTCGCGTTCACCGTGCGCGAGGACATGCTTAACGGGCACGCGATCTGCCACGGCGCGTACGTCTTCGGCCTCGCCGATACGGCATTCGCTTACGCATGCAATTCGCGAAACGATGCCTGCGTCGCGCTGCAGTGCTCGATCTCTTTTGCCGCGCCGGGGCGCGCTGGGGCACGACTCACCGCGACCGCGCGCGAGCGGGCCCGGGGCGGACGTACCGGAACCTATGATGTCGAGATCGCAGACGACGCCGGCAATGTCCTCGCTTTCTTTCGCGGCACGAGCTATCGGGTCGCGACGAAGGCCGTGTAGCGTCGAATGCCGCTCGTCTACGTCGCCACAAAGAATATCGGAAAGATGCGCGAGTTGCGCGCGCTGTTTGCGGGCAGCGGCTGGGCACTCGAAACGTATCCCGAATACGACGACGTTGTCGAAGGCGATACATCCTATGCGGAAAACGCGG